>JAEULG010000015.1 GCA_016793875.1 Rhodospirillales bacterium
GGCGCGGCCGGGCGTCGAGCATCGGCCGGGCATGAGCGACGGGGTGGACCGGCTCGATCCCGACCAGCGGCAGGGTCAGTCGGCGCAGAAGAACCGCTGGCTGGCCAACGCCGGCACCGGCGGCGACGACACCGTGACGCAACCGTTCGCGGCGCCGATCAGCCGCTACATGCTGCAGGCGAGCACGATCATCCGGGCCGTCACGCTCAACGAGGTCAACTCCGACCTGCCGGGCGACGTCGCGGCGATCATCTCCGAAGACGTCCGCGACACACCGACCGGCGATCACGTGCTGATCCCGGCCGCTGCCAAGCTCTACGGCCGCTACAACGACCAGCTCAGCTACGGCCAGCGGCGGGCGCAGATCAGCTGGACGCGCATCCTGTTCCCCGACGGCAGCAGCCAGAACATCGGCAGCATGGCCGGCACCGACGGCAGTGGTGCCGCCGGCATCGAGGGCGAGGTCGACCGGCACTGGGGTGCGATGGCCGGGGCGATCGGCGGCACCGCGCTGTTCACCGTGCTCGGCCAGGCGGGAGCGATCCTGCGCGGCGACGGCGGCAACACCAACATCGGCGTGGTCGGCGCCGGTGCCGCCGGCGATGCCGCGTCGCAGGTCGGCAGCCAGCTGATCACCCGCGAGCTGAACCGGCCGAACACGCTGATCATCCCGCAGGGCTCGCCGGTGGCAGTGATGCTCAGCAAGGACCTGACGCTGCCGCCCTACGCGGCGCACCCCTGGGTGCGGCGATGACCGCCCGCCGGATCGCAGGGCACGCGGCCCTCGCGGGCGGCGCCCTGGTCGCCGCGATCACGCTGCTCGGCGTCAGCGGCCTGGAGCCGCTGAAGCTGAACACGACCGCCTCGCTGCCCAAGGGCCTCTACGTCCGAACCTTTGAGACACCGCGCGTCGGGACGATCGTCTGGTTTCCGCTGCCGGCCGCGCTGCAGGCCTATGTCGCCGACATCCCGGGCGCGGCGCAGTGGTTCTCCCAGCCCGGGAACGGGCTGCTCAAGCCGGTGGTCGGCGGAGCCGGCGATACCGTCTGCCGCGCCGCCGATCGCACGTTCAGCGTCAACGGGCGGGCGCTTGGGCAGGCGCCCGCCGCCGGCCCTGGCGGCCGGCCGCTGCCAGCTTGGCAAGGCTGTCGGACGCTCCAGGAGGGCGAGCTCGCAGTGTTCGCTCCGCTGCTGCTCGACAGCCTCGACAGCCGCCTGTACGGCCCCGTGGCGGCCGTGACGGCCCGCGTCTACCGACCGCTCTGGACGGCCGCGCCATGAGCCGCCGCGCCGCCGCGGCAGCCCTCATGCTGCTGACGCTGCCCGCCCCGGCGGGGGCGATAGGCCTTTCGGATGCCGACATCGAGGCGATCGGCCGCGTCGTCTACGCCGAGGCGGCGCACGAGCCTGCTGCCGGCAAGGTTGCAGTGATCGACACCATCCTGAACCGGCTCGGCAGCGGCCGGTTCGGATCAAGCGTGCAAGCCGTGGTTGATCAGCCGAACGCCTTCGAGCCGGTGACCAGGGCCGGCGGGTGGCGGCGGTTGCCGCCGTTGACGGCGACGCAGCGCGCCGAGCTCGCGACGATCCTCAGCCTCAAGGCCAGCGGCCATCTCGGCGATATTTCCAGCGGGGCGTTGTACTTCCAGAACGCAACCATCGTCGCGGCGCGGGCGGCGAGCGGGACCGTTGCGCCGTCGCTTGTCCACTTCGGCGGCATGCCGCAGACGGCGGTGATCGGCCGACACACCTTCTACCGGCCTGCTGCCGCGACCTCCGGCATGCCAGCGGGCCGCGCGACCGCGGCGCGTCCGGCGCTGCGCAGCAGCTTCGTCGGCGACGATGCGGCGACCGAGAGCGCGGCGCCCGAGGTCGGCCAGGGCGAGACCGTGCTGATCCTTCCGGATGCCGCATCGGTTGCAGAGGTTGCGAGGGCGCCATGACACAGCCTGAGGATCATCGTGGTTGGAGTGCCGCCCGCGAGCCCTGGTACAGCGCCTGTATCAGCCCTGTACCAGCGTTGGCCAAGTGCTTGATACGGAAGCCGTATCAAGCAGTAGCCCTTCTGTATCAAGAATCCAACGCATTGAAAACAAACGAAGCTTGCTGCGCACTTAGTACCCCGGCGGGGTGCCGGGCCGTGACCGGCCCGGCAGACCACAACCTTTACGAGAGTCGGTGAGCCGTGGCGATCTATCATCTGCGCCTCACTCCGGTGAAGAAGGCGGGCACGACGATCGCGCGCAGCGCCCACCACGGCGGCCACCGGCTGACGACGCGCGGCGCCGTCGGCAAGGCGGCCTACCTCGCCGGCGAGCGGCTGCACGGGCACGACGGGCAGACGGTCGATTACCGGTCGAAGGCGGACGGCGTCGAGCACAGCCAGCTGATCCTGCCGGGCGGCGGGACCACCGACCGCGAGCGGCTGTGGAGCGCGATCGACGCGCACCCGACGCAGCGGCCGACCGCGACGATCGCCCGCGACATGATCATAGCATTTCCGCACGAGCTCGGCTTCGAGGAGCGGAAGGCCGTGGCGATTGCGCTCGGCACCTGGATCGCCGAGCGCTACGGCGTCGCCGTCGATCTCGGCATGCACAAGCCGGACGTCCATGCCGGCACCGACGAGCGCAATTTTCACGCGCACTACCTGATCTCCGAACGGCGTGTCTCGGCGACCGGCGAGATCGGCCTGGTCAACCGCGAGCTCAACCAAATGGTGTGCTCTCGGCGCGACGCGAAGCGCGGCCGGGCGCAGCGGCAGCAGACGGCAGCGGCGGAAATCCGCGCCGCCTGGCAAGGCATCGCCAATGCCGCGCTCGCCGCCGGCGAGCACCAGGAGCGCATCGACGCGCGCACGCTGAAGGCCCAGGGCATCGACCGCGAGGCGACCCGGCACCGGGGATCGGCGGCGACGAAACGGCTGCGGGAGGAGGAGCAAGCGCGCGGGGCAACGCAGGCGCGGGGAGGGGACCGATCGAATGCCCGTTCGCCGGAGCGCAGCGCCCGTCCGGCGCCGGCCGCGGCAGCCGGCCGCACGGTGGCAGAGCTGCGCGCCGAGCTGGCTGGTGCTTCGCGCGAGCTTGCGGCGCGGAGCCGGGCTGCGACCGACCGGATTGCGGCAATCCAGGAGCAGCGCCGGCCGGCGACCATGGGACCGGCGATCACCGCCGAGATCGGCAGCGTGCAGAGCTGGCTGCACGACCCCGCGCAGCAGTTCATCCGCGCCTGGGAAGCGGCGGACCGGGCGAGCGCGCTGCGGCGCCGGGTCCGTGAGGCGCAGCGGGCGCGGAGGGCGCTACGCGCGCCGACGGCGGAGGAGGCGGCCCTGCTGCGGGCCGCCGGCCGGGAGCGGGCGCGGGCGGACAAGCTGTGCGAGCGGCTCGAGAAACTGCTCGACCAGGCGGCCCGGCTTGATCCCGCCGAGCGGCTGACGGTGCCGGCTGCGTCCGTGAGCAGCCGGCAGCTCGACGCGATCGAACGTGAGCTTGCGCGCCACGTCCGCAAGGCGCGCGAGCATCCGACGGCAATGGAACTGCGATGATCAGCCGACGCCGCGCTCTGGAAGCCTGCACCGCGCTGACGGCCGCAGGGGTCGTGGGCCTCGGTCTCGGCACGCAGTACGTCGCCTGGCGGCTCGGCTATCAGCCGGCGCTGGGGGCGCCGCTCACGCTTGTCGGGACCCTGCCGCTCTACGCGCCCTGGCGGCTTGTCGAGTGGCTGCCCTGGCGCCACGCCATCCCCGACATAAAGGTCGGGATGGCGATCGCCGCGGCGTGCGTCCTGCTGCCCGCCTGGGCGGGCGTGGCGCGCCTCGCGCTGGCGCCGCGGCGGCCGGTGTTCGGGGCGGGCGCCTGGGGAACACGGCGCGAGGCGCAACGCGCCGGCCTGCTCGCGCGCCGGCCGGCCGGGACGGTGCTGGGCCAGTGGCCCGACGGCCGGCTGATCACCTACGGTGGCGACGAGCACCAGCTCGTGGCCGGTGCGGCCGGATCGGGCAAGACGACCGGGCCGGTCATCAGCTCGCTGCTCAGCTGGCCGGCCTCGGTGCTGGTCTACGACCCGAAGCGCGAGCTATACGCGCAGACGGCAGCGCATCGGGGGCGGTTCAGCGGAACGTTCTACGTTGACCCGACTTGCCCGCAATCGGCCCGCTTCAACCCGCTGTGGGAAATCCGTGCGGGCAGCGTGCACGAGACCGGCGACGTGCAGAACGTCGTCTCGATCCTGATCGACCCGTCGGGGACGAAGAACAGCTACGAGTACTGGGACTCGGACGCGGCGAAGATGCTGACGGGCCTGATCCTCTACGCGCTGCACGAGCTGCCGCGCGAGCGGCAGAACCTGGCGACGGTCAACGACATGCTGCTGGGCATCCAGGAGACCCTGCAGGCGATGGCCGCATGCCGGCATCCGCGCATCAAGGCGATCGCCGAGTATCTGCTTGGCCTGCCGGACAAGCAGTTCGGCGGCGTGCACGGTTCGGCGAGCACCGCGCTGATCCTCTACGACGATCCGATCGTCGCCCGGAACACCCAGTGCAGCGACTTCCGCATCTCCGACCTGGTGTGCAGCGAACATCCGGTGACCTGCTACCTGCAGGTGCGGCCGACGGATGCGGTGCGGCTGCGGCCTCTGACCCGGCTGATCCTGACCCAAGTGGCGCAGGCGCTGATGTACGATACCGGCGCCGCCGCCGACGGCCGGGCGAAACAGCACCGGCTGCTGTACCTGCTGGAGGAGTTCCCGAGCCTCGGCCGGCTGGATTTCTTCAGCAGCCAGATGCGGGTGATGCGCGGCTACGGCATCACCGCGCTGCTGATCGTGCAGTCGTTCAAGGACATCATCAGCACCTACGGCCGCGACCAGACGATCGTCGACAACTGCCGGATCGTCGTCTGCTTCGCCGCCGCCGATCCCGACACGCAGAAGATGATCTCGACGATGCTGGGATCGGCCACCGAGACGAAACAGAGCGAGACGCGCCCGCGCGGCGGGCTGGCGTGGTTCAAGGGCTCCACCAGCATCTCCGAGCAGCGCCGGCCGCTGCTCGACGCCGGCGAGGTTCGCCAGCTCGCCTACGACGAGCAGCTGGTGCTGGTCACCGGCGAGAAGCCGTTCCGCACCCGCAAAGTACAGTGGTTCCGCCACCGGCTGCTGCGCCGGCTCGGAACCAACCTGCGACGCGGCGGCGCAGCGCCGGGCCAGAACGCCGAGATCCTCGGGATGGCGGCTTCGCACCCACCGGCCGTCGCTGGCAGCCAGCTTTCAACCCAGCAGCAGGCCGCTCCGCCGGTACCGAAGGCGCCGGTTGAATGCCAAGAGCCGCGAGGTGGCGGCGTTCCTTCAGCGCCGATGCACGAGCTCGCCGAACTCGTCCGCCGTGTCGGCTGGGAGAAGAGCGAGGCGGCACGCCTGCTTTTCCCTGGGGTGAACTTCAATACCGCCCGGGCCTGGATCAACGGCCATCGGGCGGTTGCCCCAGACCATCAGGGCTTCGTCGCTGGTCTCTCCGCATGGGTCGCCGCCTTCGATGGCGACCAGGCAGCGCTGCGCACGCGCCTCACGCCTGAGTTCCTCGCCCATCTCCGTCAAAAGGAACACCCGGCATGAACACCGTCGTCGAGCTGCGCCTGGAGGACGCACTGCGGCATGCGCTCGGCGCGCATGTCGCCCGGCTGCTCGACGAACCACCGGTGACCGATCTTCTGCTCAATGCCGATGGCCGGCTGTGGGTTGACCGCACCGGCCGCGGCCGCGAGGACACCGGGTGCACGATGACCGCCGCCGACGCGGACGCGGCGCTGCGCCTGATCGCCCACCATTGCGGGGTGCCGCTGACGCGGACGGCTCCGGTGCTGTCGGCGACGCTGCCGCGCACCGGTGAGCGCATCGCCGCAACCATGGCGCCGATCACCAGTCGTCCGACGTTCGCCGTGCGTAAGCCGCCGGCTGTGACCTTCGAGCTGGCGGCGTTCGCTCCGAAAGGAGCCGCAGGCTGCTGCCCGGCTCCGTCCCCAGATCGGCGTCCGCCGGCCGCTGCCGGAAACGGCCTGTTCGCGGCGCTTCGTGCGGCCGTCGAGGGACGCCGCAACATCCTGATCGCCGGCAGCACCGGCTCCGGAAAGACCTCGCTGCTGTCGAGCCTCCTGGCATTGCCGAGCGTGCAGGGCGACCGCTGCCTGGTCCTGGAGGACACCCAGGAGATCCGCATCGAGGCGCCGGATCACGTCCGCATGCTGACTTCGGCCGAGGTGAGCATGCGCGCACTCGTGCAGCTGTCGCTGCGCTACCGGCCGGACCGGATCGTTCTCGGGGAGGTCCGCAGCGGCGATGCGGCGATGGAGCTGATCCACGCGATGAACACCGGGCACAGCGGCAGCTTCTGCACGGTGCACGCCAACAGTGCCCGGGACGCGCTCGGCCGCCTGGAGGACCTGTGCGCCGAAGTCTGCCCGCAGCCGCCCTGTCGATCGATCGCAACGGCGATCGGCTGCATCGTCTTCGTGCAGCGTACCGAGAGCGGACGCGAGATCAGGGAGGTTGTCCTTGTCGATGGCTGGAAGAGCGGAGCGTACGTCACGACGGCCAAATGTGAGTGATTGGGTGAGGTCCGCATCTGTGAGCGATTGGGGGAACCGCCGCATTGGCCACCCAACTGTGAGGGATTGGGGAGCAGGGCCTCCCAATTGTGAGCCCACATATTGACGGGCTCACAAAATGTAGACAGCATCACTGAGATCGATGGCATACGTAGCCGCCCATGACCGACGACGACCGCAAACGCTATAAGACCGTAGACCGCCGGGTGATCGGCTTTCCCCTCGACCCCCACATGCCGGGCGAGATGGTGAAGCCGGGTGAGCTGATTGATATCAAAGAGATTTCACCGCTCACCCTCACCGACCGGCGGATCTACAACCTGCTGATCGCGAACGCCTGGGAGCGGATCACCGAGCCCGTCGAGCACGTCATCGAGAAGTCCGACCTGCGCGGCACCCACAACGGCAACGAGCGCATTGAGGACTCGATTCGCCGCCTGATGAGCGCCATCGCCGAGGTCAAGATCATCCGCGACGGCAAGGTTGCGATCAAGCGCGTCCAGCTGCTGGGCGGCAACGTCGAGCAGGAAGGCGAAAGAGGGCGCCTGTACTACACCTTCCCCAAGCAGCTGATCGAAATCGTCAAAGAGAGCGAGGTGTTCGGGCGCCTCAAGACCCAGATCATGTACTGCTTCAAATCTAAGTACGCACTCGCTCTCTACGAGATTGTCCAGAAGCGCGTCGGTCTGAAGTTCAAGCAGGCCGAGAATTTCACTGTCGAGGAGCTGCGGTCGCTGCTCGGAGTGCCCAAAGACAAGTTGACGCGGTTCCCGGATTTCAACAAGTACGCCCTGCAACCGGCGCTACGGGAGGTCAACGCTCTCTCCGAGCATCATGTGACCGTCGGCATGATCAAGAATGGCAAGCGAGTCGAGCAGCTGATGCTGATGTGGCAGGAGAAGAGCGCCGAGGAGAAGCGGCAGGTCTTCCGCGAGATCGAGCGTTGCAGCGTCGGCCGCGCCGCCCGCATCCGCAACACC
The DNA here is from genome assembly GCA_016793875.1 of Rhodospirillales bacterium. GTDB lineage: Bacteria > Pseudomonadota > Alphaproteobacteria > Rhodospirillales > Defluviicoccaceae > Defluviicoccus. The sequence continues at coordinate 7,583 of JAEULG010000015.1, forward strand.
GTCGAATCGGTCGCCTTCTGACGTCTCCCCAATTTCTCACAGTTGGCTTCGCCCCAGCGCCAGGCTCGGCGCTTCCGCGAGGGCGCACCCAAAAACTCACCGTGGAAGTTATCCACAGGGCGCCTCCCCAATTCCTCACGTATCTCTCCCCGATTCCTCACGCGAAGGTCCCCGATTCCTCACGCGAAGGTCCCCGATTCCTCACGAACTCCGCTCCGATTCCTCACAGCACGGCGAAATAGCAATGTTGATTCAGCAGGTTATGGCGCATGAATCTGAATCTTTAATGAACTAAGAAGAATCTGAAAGCTATTAGGAATGTTTTCCGTGGATAAATACCCTATGCAGGCTCACCTCCCCTTGAGCAGCTTCTGCTGAATCGGCCCAAAGGGCCGATAAGACTATTGCTATGCGCCCCTGGCCCTTCGGGCCACCCGCGCCCCCCAACCCACCAATACGGCGTTCGCTTCGCTCACACGTCATGTTCACGAGGGGGCTCATTGCCGCCCCCTCGTGCTCCCCGCTAGGATATTTGCAGCACGATGATGCCGGTGGGTGCGGTCCTTCGCATAGCTCAAGCTCTCTGTGCGCAAGGTGCATCTCTGCCGTGAGTTTCAGTTCGCCTGCCACGGCGCCGAGCGCCGCCCGTCTGGCATAAACGCCAACGCTGGCGCGCTCGCCGGGATCCTTGATATTCCATCTAAGGAATGTTAGTCTCTATTCCATGAGAGGAATGTTGCATGTGGGACGTGGAGGCAACCGATGCCTTCGAGGACTGGTGGCGCATTCTGACCGAACAGGAACAGGACGACGTAACCGCCACGGTCGAATTGCTCGCCGAGCGGGGGCCGAAACTGCCCTTTCCCTATTCCTCCGGCATCGAAGGCTCGAAATATTCCCACATGCGCGAGTTGCGCATCCAATCGCACGGCGATCCGATCCGCGTGTTCTACGCGTTCGATCCGCGCCGCGTGGCCGTTCTGCTGATCGGCGGGATCAAGACCGGCAAGGGTAAGCGCTTCTACAAGGAGTTCGTCCCCAAGGCGGACAAGCTCTACGCCGAGCACCTCAAGACGCTGGAGACGTGACTCATGGCCAGGAAGTTTTCGGAGCTGACACAGGACTTCTCTCCGGAACGCCGCGAGCGCATCGAGGCGAAGAAGGCGGCCCTGCGCGAGGAAATGGAGCTGGCCGAGCTGCGCCAGGCGCTCTCGCTCACCCAGTCCACCCTCGCCGACGCTCTCGGCGTTCAGCAGGCGGAAATCTCCAAGATCGAGAAGCGCACCGACGTGTTCGTCAGCACCTTGCGCCGCTTCATCCAGGCCATGGGCGGCGACCTCGAAATCCGCGCCGTCTTCCCCGACCGCGCCGTGACGATCCGGAACTTCTCGTCCTTGGCTCAAGAGGAGAGCCGGGGCTGAAGACTCCCCATGAATTACCCTGTGGATGAGATGTGCTAAGGAGGGATGGACGCACGCGGGGGTGACATGCGCATGACAGGTAACGTCATCCAGGCAGCGTGCCGCCACGGGGGGACCATGAGCCAGGACGAGAAAGACCGTATCTTCGCCGAAGCCATCGAGCAGGCCGCCGAGCTGGTCGACACCATGCTGAAGGATGGTCTACCGCCCGAGGACTTCGCCGGACATATTCGCGGGCTTTCGCCCTACGCCGAGCGGGACTAATCGGCGTCTGATGACTGCCTTCACTCCCCACCAAAGCACCTTCTTCGCCCACCGGATCACTTTGGAGGGGTTGGGCGAGCAGGCGTTGGCGCAGTCGCTTTCGACGGCGCGGGTGGACATGAATCCGCATCAGGTCGATGCGGCGCTGTTTGCGTTGGCGTCGCCGCTTTCTAAGGGTGTGGTGCTCGCCGATGAGGTTGGTCTGGGCAAGACGATCGAGGCCGCGCTTGTCATCGCGCAGCGTTGGGCCGAACGCCGTCGGCGCATCCTCCTGATCGTGCCGGCCTCCCTGCGCAAGCAGTGGAGCCAGGAGCTGGCG
>JAEULG010000025.1 GCA_016793875.1 Rhodospirillales bacterium
CGGACCGGACGGGCCGGCGGCCGCCCGGTGCAGGTGGACGAGATCAGGACGCAGATGCAGCATTTCGGAGGTCTCTGCGTCTCCGGCGTGCAACCCCAGCGCCTCGGCAGTAATGCCATCTTGCGTCGCAACGGCGGCAACCGCCTCCGAGAACGCCGTCGACGACGGAAGGATCACCACGCTCAGCGCAGGGACCTGCTCCCGCAGCCGGCGACACGCCAGCGCCAGCGCCTCGCCGTTGCCGCCGTGGGCAGAGAGCAGCAGCAGCCGGCGCACCCCCCATTGCGCCATCCGCCATCCACAATCGAAGATCACCCGGGCCAGGGTGGTATGGTCGAGGCTGAGCAAGCCGGCAAACCCCGAGTGCTCGTCGGAACAACCGACGGGCAGCGCCGGTGCCACGAGAATGCCCGGCACCGCCGCCGCCAGTCCTTGCGCCAGCGCCGCCGCCCGCTCGGTGTCGGTTCCCAGCGGCAGGTGCAGGCCATGCTGTTCGGTTGCGCCCAGCGGCAGCAGCACGGTGGTTGCGCCGCCGGCAACAGCCTGCTCCACCTCCGGCCAGCTCATCTCGGCGAGCAGTGCGGTCATGCCGGCTGCTCCAGGAAGCCGCGCGCCTGCAAAAACGCGATGATGGCGTCGGCCACCTCGTCAGGCGATCCCTCCAGAACGGTGTTGCTCTTCGGCGCGGCGCCGGCGGACAGGATCTGGCCGATGCGCTCGTGCGGCGACAGGCTGCTGTCCGGGATGAAGATCGTGCGCGGCCGCGGACGCGGCGGTGTTACCGCATGCACCGTCGAGGCGGGGAAGCTCAGGTCCAGCGGCGACAAGCCGAGATCCGGCAGATCGCGCATCGGGATGGCCGTTCGGCACGCCTGCATCAGTTGCGGCAGACTGGCATAGCGGAGCCGGACGCCATCGGCGGCGATCGCCAGCACCGCCGGCATCGTTACCTCACCCTCGGAGCGATCGCCACGCGCCAGCCGCCGGTGGAAGTGCACGCGAGCGGCCTGAATCTCCAGCCGGGCGATGTCAGTGACCACCGGCCAGTCGAGATATTCTCCCAGCAGCGCCGGGATCTTGCCGGATCCGCGCGCCAGACTGCGCCAGCCGCAAAAAACCAGATCGGGCAAGCCCTCGTTGCGCAGCGCCGTCGCGAGAAGCAGGGAGGTGACGGCCGGCTTGGTGGCGGAGCGCGACTCGTCCCACAGCCGCAGCGCGCCGTCCGCGCCGGCGGCCAATGCCTCACGCAGCACCGGCTCAGCCGCCGCCGGCCCGACCGTCAGCGCAATCACGGTATCCCCCTCGCCACGCAGGCGCAGGGCCAACTCCAGTGCTGCCGCATCGGCCGGATCCATGATGTACAGGGTCCGGTCTGCGTCGATCTCGCCGGTCAGCGGATCGACATCGATCGTCGCCGGATCGGGTACAAGGCTGAGACAAACGGCCAGCCGCATCGGCCTTCTCCTCGACTCACGATTCCCGGAAGGTCACGCCGAAGCCGCCCGGCGGATATGTCCACCGCAACGCTCCCTCCTTACTGCAGACAAGGAAGCAGGTGCCGCACTCGAAGCATTGCTCGTAGTTGAACAGCACGCTGCCGTCGTCGAGCGGCACGAACAGGTTTGCCGGGCAGACGCAGACACAGGCCTTCGCCGCACAGGTCCGGCACTTCTCCGGGTCGAGGACAATGTGCGGTTCCTCCGCCACCTTGAAGCGGACGGTGCGCATCTTCTCCTCGTGCGTCGTCATCACCATAGGTAGCTCCTCGCTGCCTGCAGAAGGTCGGCGATCAGGTGACGGGGCTTGGCGCCGGACTGGCGCATTGCCTTGAGGTAGAGCGGCAGGATCTTCTGCTTGGCGTTGCCGTCGACCCTGAACAGCCGTTCGAAACTGGCCGCCGCCATCTCCGGGTAGAGGTTCTGCAGCCTCTCGCCGTTGACGAAGTGCGGCGCATGACGGTAGGCGCGGAAGTCGGTGAAGACATTGTAGGGCCACAACAACTCGGTGTAGCGCTCAAGCGTATGGCGGGTGAAGTCGCGGACCCGGTGGGCCTCGATCGCAGCCTCGCCGGCCGCCATGCCGGACTGCATGGCGTAGTTGATGCCCTCGATGTAGAGCCCGGTGGCAAGGCAGAAGCCGGCGGCATCGCCGGCGACCAGCATGCCGGAGGCCACCAGCTTCGGCATCATCTCCCAGCCGCTCTCGGGGATCAGGTGGGCCGAGTATTCGCGCAGCTTCGCACCACGCAGCAGCGGCGCCACTGCCGGGTGCGCCTTGAACAGCTCCAGCAGCTCGTAGGGACGCTTGCCCGTCTCGACCAGAGAGGAGACCTGGGCGATCACCCCCAGCGACAGCGAATTGCGGTTGGTGTAGAGGAACGCCCCGCCGCGCGCCTTGTCGGTGATCGCGCCGACGTATTCCAGCACCATCCCTTCGTTGCCGGAAAGATTGAAGCGCTCACGGATCGCCGCTTCCTCCAGACCCAGCACCTCCTTGACGCCCAGCGACAGCTCGTGCGTCTCCAGACGCCGCTGGAGGCCTGCCTGCTGCGCGAGAAAGGAATTGGCGCCATCGCAGGCAATGACGAGATCGGCGCGGATCTCGCCGTCGTCGCGGCGGACTTTCACACCGACCACCTTGCCGCGCTCCTTGATGACGCCATCGACCACTGTCGAGGTGAGCAGGAAGGCGCCCGCGGCCTCCGCCTGCGCCGCGAACCAGCGGTCGAACTTCGGCCGCAGGATGGTGAAGGCATTGTACGGCGGGGCGGCGTAGTCGGGGCTTGCGGAGCGAAAGTCGAGCGAGACCGCGGTGGTCGGCGAAATCAGGATGACGTCGCGCCGGCAGATGTAGCGCTCAACCGGCGCCTGTTCCCACCAGCCGGGGATCAGCTTGTTGAGCATGGCGCTGCCGTAGAACGCCGCGCCCGAGACGTTTTTCGCACCGGGGTATTCACCCCGTTCGATCAGCAGCACGTTGAGCCCGGCGCGGGCGGCGACGATGGCGGCGGCGCTGCCCGCCGGACCGGCGCCGACGACGACGACGTCGAAGTGGTCGGTCGGCTTGGGCGCTCTCATGGCAAAGCCTCTCTTGCGGAAGCGTCGCGCGGGCGGCCAGCGGCGGCAGCGACGGGGGTGCGGATGACCGGATCGAGAAGGGCGGGCCGCACCGCCGGCGCGGCCTGTGCCGCCTGCCGCAGGGTGCGCAGCTTGCGGATCAGCACCGGGACTACCGCATGCAGGTCGCCCACAACGCCCAGATCCGCCAGCTTCAGCAGTGGCGCCGTCCGGTCGGTATTGACGGCGATGACCGTCTCGCTGCCGGTGATGCCGGCGACGTGCTGGCCGGCCCCGGAGACGCCCAGCGCCAGGTAAAGCTTCGGTGCGACGATCTTGCCGGTGGTGCCGATGAAGCGGTCCGCCGCCAGCCAGCCGCGGTCGGCGACCACCCGGGTGCCGCCCAGCGCCGCTTCCAGTTCGTCGGCGAGTTGCTGCAGCAGCGCCATCCCCTCCGGCCCGCCGACGCCGAGCCCGCCGGAGACGATGCGCTCCGCCTCGGTCAGGTCGACGTCGTGCGGATCGGGCGGCACCGTCCGCAGCGTCCGGTCGCGGAAGGTGGCGGGATCCAGCTCCGGCTCGACGACGGTGACGCTCGCCGGCCGGCCGGGCAGTGCCGGGCCGACGCCGCGCACGCCCGGCCACAGCATCACCATCACCGCCGTGCCGCGCGCCCAGATCTGGCGCTCGTGCAGCTTGCCGTCGTGGCTGACCCGGAACACCTCGGGGTAGCCCTCGTCGGTCACCTTGACGCGGATGCAGGCGCTGGCCAGCGGGATGCGCCAGCGGGCGGACAGGCGCGGCAGCCACGAGCGGCCATAGCCGCTGTCTGGTGCCAAGGTGAAGACGGCGCGGGTCTCCTTGAGTACCGGCGCCACTGCCGCGAGCCAGCCGTCGGCGCTGAATTGCGCCAGCGCCTGATGCTCGATTACCGTGACGCGGTCAGCACCGTGCGCCGCCAGTTCGTCGGCAAGGGCCGCCGTCTGGTGGCCGGGAAGGATGACATGCACCGCGGTGGCGAGGCTCTCGGCGACGTCGCGCGCTTCCTCGACGCACTCCAGGCTCGCCGGGGTCAGCCCGCCGTAGATGGTCTCGGCAACGACAACGACCGGTGCCGCCATCAGACTGCCCTCCCCGCCTTCTCGCCCTCGATGATCGCCGCGTGCGCCCGTCGCGGAGCGAGGCAGTCGCCGATGCGGTGCAGATCCGCCACCTGTCCCTTGAGGGCGGTGTAAAGCCGGCAGTTGGCCCGCCGATGAATGGCGAGGACGACGGTATCGACCTCGGGAAAGCGGACGATCTGGCCGCTATAGTTGTGGAGCGCCGTCACCACGCCGTCCTCGATGCTCAGCACCGAGTGGTTCGGCGTGCAGCGGATGCCGAGCCGGCGCGCTTGCCGGTACCAGTTCTCCAGGTCGAGGGTGACGCCCAGGTCCTGGCCGACGTAGAGGGTCTGCGTGACCACCTCCACCGCGCACCCCTGCTCCGCCATGAACTCAGCGGTGCTGGTCGCCTCGTGGAAGCCGAGCCGGTCGATCAGCAGTACGCGCCGGCCCGGCGTCACCCGGCCGGCGAGGATGTCTGTCGCATCGGCGACGCGGGGGCCGTCGGCGCCGGGGATGGCACGGCGGTCGGGCAGCGAGCCGGTCGCCACGATCACCGCATCCGGCTGCCCCGCGAGAACCATCTCCGGCGTCGCGGCGACGCCGGTCTGAATCCCCACCGGCAGCTGCTCGACCTCGTGCACGAGATTGCGGATGATATCGCCGAACTCGGCGCGGGCGGTGACCCGCACCGCCCAGGCGACCTGACCCCCGAGCCGGTCTTCCTTTTCCAGCAGGGTGACCTGATGGCCGCGGCGGGCGGCGACGGCTGCCGCCTTCAATCCGGCGGGACCACCGCCGATCACGGTCACCCGCTTCGCCGGCTTCGCCGGCTGGAGGGTGCCGGCGCCAAGCGACTGCTCGCGGCCGGTGGCCGGCGTCTCGATGCAGCCGAGCCAGCGGTTCAGGCCCATCCGGCCAACGCATTCCTGGTTGCACGACAGGCACAGGCGGATGTCGTCGGCGCGGTTTTCCCGCGCCTTGCGGGCAAATTCCGGGTCGGCGATCTGCGCCCGGACGATGCCGACGAGATCGGCATGCCCTTCCGCCAGCAGCCGCTCCGCCTGGATCGGATCCTTGACCCGGCCGACACCGATAACCGGCAGGTGCACCGCCTTGCGGATCGCCGACGGAATGAACATCGCGTAGTTGGGCGGGATGCGCATCGACGCTTCGATCATGTAGAGCGTCTGCGTCGCGGTCCCAATGCTGGTGTTGATGCAATCGATCAGCCGGTCACGCTCGAGCAACCGGGCCAGATCCACCGCCTCCTCGATGGTGATGCCGTCGCGGATGAGCTCGTCGCCGCAGAGGCGGACGCTGAGCACGTAGTCGCGGCCGACCGCCACGCGGATGGCGCCAATGATCTCGCGCAGCAGCCGCGCCCGGTTCTCCAGGCTGCCGCCGTAGGCATCGGTCCGGGTGTTGGTGCTGCGCGACAGGAACTGGCGGACGATCGAGGAATGGGAGCATTGCAGTTCAACGCCGTCGAAACCGCCACGCTTGGTGTAGCCGGCGACGGTGGCGTAGCCGTCGATGATCTGGTGGATGTCCTCGTGCTCGACCGCCTTCGGCACCTCACGGAACAGCGGATCGGCGATGGCGGAGGGCGCCCAGGCCGGCAGCCGCGTGAACATCCCACTGCTCTGGCCGCCGTTATGGTTGATCTGCGCAAGGATGGGCGTTCCCTCGGCATGAACCATCTCGGTGATGCGGCGGTAGCCAGGAAGCACCGCAGGATTGAAGGCGTGGATCAGCTTCTCGTAAGGGTGGTCGGTCGGGTGGACCGAGTGCTCCTCGGTAATGATCAGGCCGGCGCCACCGCGCGCCCGCTCGCGGTAATAGCAGGCGTGGCGGTCAGTCGGCATGAAGTCTTCGGCGAAGTTGGTGAGGTGCGCCGAGAACACGATGCGGTTCTGCACCGTGATGTTGCCGATCTTCAACGGCGAGAACAGCAGGCGTGAAGGGCTGCTCATCTCAAACCTCCCGTCCCGCCCGATAGCCTTCCAGGATCGCCGAGGCCAGCGAGCGCGGCGCAACGCAGTCGCCGGCGCGGAAGACGCGCAGTCCGGCCTCCTTCAGGGTGAAGTAGAGGTCCTCGTCGGGGACCTCGTGCGCCACCGGGACCACCAGATCGACGTCGCCGATGACGACCGGAGAGCGGTCGAAGGCGTCGATGCCGCTGACGCTGCGCCCATCCACTTTCTCCACCACCACCTGCGGCCGGAAGACGATGGCCTTGGCGGCGGCGCGCTGGTTCCACGGCGTCAGCTCCATCGAGGCGGTCAGCCGCTGGCCGACGAACATATCGCGGGTGACCACCTCGACCGTCCAGCCGTGGTCGGCGAGCCACTCGGCAACACCCATGCCCCGATGATCGCCGACAACATCGAGCACGACCGCCTTTCCGGGGGTGGCGGCGGCCTTGCCGGCCATCACCTGTCGCGGAGCCAGCACCGGCATGCCATCGGTGAACGCGACGCGCGGGACGGTGCCGGCCCTCGCACCGACGGCAATGATCACCGCATCGGGTTCTTCTTCCTGCACCTCTGCCAGCGTCACGACCGTGCCGGTCCTGATGGTGACGTTCAGCCGACGGACCTGTGCTTCCAGCCAGTCCACCGCGAGCCCCAGCCGCTCCCGGCCAGGCGCCATTGCCGCAAGCCGGATCGCGCCGCCCAATCCGCCATCCTGCTCGCACAGGGTGACGCTGTGACCGCGCAGGGCGGCGACCCGTGCCGCCTCTAGGCCTGCCGGCCCGCCGCCCACCACCAGCACCCGGTAGTGCACCGGGGCGCGGGTCAGCGGAGCGAACTCGGGCGTGGCCTCGTAGCCGGCTGCCGGATTGTTGACACAGGACAGGCGCGGGTTCTGCACCAGCCCCACGACGTTGTCCTGGTTGGAGAGCACGCACGGCCGTACGGCCGCGGCGTTCCCCTCGCGGACCTTCGCCGGCAGCTCCGGATCGGCGATCAGCGCGCGCGTCATCTCGACGGCATCGGCTTCGCCGCGGGCGATGATTCCAGCGGCCATGCCCGGATCGACGATGCTGCCTTGCGCGAACACCGGCACCGGCACCGCCGCCTTGATCACGGCAGAAAGGTGAGCGGCAAAGCCCGGCGGCGCATAAAGACCGGGGCGGGTGAGATGGGCGCTGTAGATGCTGCCGCTAGTGACGCTAACGAAGTCGGCGAGGCCAGCCGTAGTGAACAGGCGGGCGATCTCTACCGCATCCTCCGGCTTGATGCCGGCCCAAGGTGCATATTCATCACCCACCAGCCGCAGCCCGACGATCCCCGGTCCGACGGCGCCGCGCACGCCTTCCAGGATGGCGCGGGCGAAGCGCAGCCGGTTTTCGGCGCTGCCGCCCCAGCCGTCGCTTCGCTGGTTGGTCAGCGGCGAGAGGAACTGGCGGATGAGGCTGTCCTGGCCGGCGTTGATCTCGACGCCGTCGAGGCCGCCGGCCATCGCGTAGGCCGCCGCCTGGACAAAGCCATCGATGACCGAGACGATGTCCTCCTCCTCCATCTCCTTCGGCATTTCGCGGCTGTTGACCTCGGGGACCGGCGAGGGCGCCCACAGCGGCAGCTGCGAGTAGTGGCTGCTGCCCTGCATGCCGCTGTGAGTGAGGTGCGCCAGCGCCAGGGCGCCATGACGGTGGACTGCATCTGCCACCAGCCGGTAGCCGGCGACCACGCCCGCCTCGTAGCCGAAAATGGCGTACTCGTACGGCCAGTCGGAGGGATGGACGACGCTGCCTTCGAGAACGATGAGGCCCGCGCCACCGGCGGCGCGGGCACCGTAATAGGCGGCGTGCCGCTTCTCGAAGCGGTGATGTGTGGCGAAGTTGGTCTGATGTGCCGCGAAGACGAGACGGTTTGCCGCCTCCCGCCCGCCGAGCGCCAGCGGGGCGAAGAGACAATCGAAGTCGTCCTGCCGCAGCGTCGGCATCGGCGTTACTCCGCCGCCTGCGCGGCAGTCGCCTCGGCAGCAAGCGGCGCGGCGACGCTCGCCTCATCGTCGCTGCCGAAGACGCAGTCGGGATCGGGCGCGTCCAGCGAGCGGCCGGTGAAGTGCTTCACCGCCATGCAGCCGCCGTGGCATGCGCTGTAGGCGTTGCACGTCTTGCAGCTGCCGCCGACCTGCCATTGCCGCAGGTGGGCGAACAGCGGTGATGTCCGCCACACGCCGGCGAAGCCACCCTCGTTGCGGACGTTGCCGCCGGAAAACTCTGGCGCGAGCATGAACGGGCACGCATAGACCTCGCCGACCGGATCGACGCAGCAGACGATGCGCCCGGCCCCGCACATGTTCAGCCCGTCCATCGGCTCGCCATAGGCGGAGAGGTGGAAGAAGGAATCGCCGGTCAGCACGTCGCGGTGCGCCCGCAGCCAGTCGTAAAGGCCGCGGTTCTGCGTGTGCGTCGGCCGCAGGGCGTCCCAGACGTCGACGCCGCGGCCGCTCGGGCGCAGCCGGGTCAGCCGCAGTTCGGCGCCGTAGCCGCTGGCCAGCGCGTACAGCGCATCGAGCTCGGGATAGTTGTGGCGGGTGACGGTGGCGTTGATCTTGAACCGAAAGCCGCGCCCGGCAAGCCGTTCCATCGCCCGCACCGCGCGCTTGAACGAGCCTTCGCCGCGCACCGGATCGCTTGTTTGCGCGGTGGCACCATCGACGCTGATCTGCACGTCAAGATAGTCGCGCGACGCGATCCAGTCGGCGGCATGGTCGTCGATCAACGTACCGTTGGTGCTGAACTTCACGCCGATGCTGCGGTCGAGGGCGTAGTCCATCAGCGCGAAGAAGTCGGGCCGGCTCATCGGCTCGCCGCCGCCGACATTGATGTAGAACACCTGCATCTCAGCCCACTCGTCGATCAGCCGTCTGGCCTCGGCGGTGGTCAGTTCGTCGCGACGGCGCTTGCCGGACGACGACAGGCAGTGGACGCAGCGCAGGTTGCAGCCGTAGGTGAGTTCCCAGGTCAGGCAGATCGGCGCGTCCAGGCCCTTGCGGAAGACCTCGTAGGTCATCGGACATGCTCCCGTTGCTGTTCGTACGGCGGGCACGGGCGGTCGAGGACGATCCAGCCGCCGTGATGGGTGAAAAAGCGGCAATCGGCCGTGGTCTGCCGGCCGAGCTCGCGCAGGCTGCGCTCGTCGAAGATCTGGCGGTGGCCGTAGCGGGTATCGGGCTCGCGCTCGAACGGAACGGCGACGATCAGTCGGCGCCGGGTGAGCGCCCACAGGTTCCGCATCGCGCGTTCCGTCTCGGCCGCCGTCAGATGCTCGAGCAGATGGATGGCGGTGACCACATCGAAACCTCCGCCGGGATCGAGCTCCCCGACGACACGCCCGGCGAGGATGTCGGCGCAGACGAAGCCGACGCCCGGCACCTGCCGCTGCTGACGGTAGTCGTTCGCCAGTGCCATTAGCGCCGGATTGATGTCACAGCCGGTGATGCGACGGGCGCCTGCGCGGTGATCGCTGCCGGGCTGCCCGGCAAGGACGAGCGGCAGGAAGCCGAAGCATGTCGCAACGTCGAGGATGGTCTCGGCCGCCACCTCGGCGACCATCTGGGCGACCTTTGCGTAGATGGCGCGGAAACTGGCGATGAAGTCGGTCTGGCCGGCTGCTACCCCTGTTGTCGCGGATCCCCGGAGTGCTCCGAGAGTGTTGTCGTAGAACCGGTGCCACGCCCGGCGCTCGTTGCCGTCCATCGACCTGACGATCGCACCGACGTAGCGCTGGAAATTCTCATGTTCGCTGCTCGCATAGGGGCTTGGCAGGACGGATACGGCGTGCCGGACCTGCGCCAACAGCGGCAGCAGCTCGTCCGCCACGTAGGCGCCGACGTTGTTGTCGATCTGCTCGGGCGCGAGGCTGTGGACGACGAGGAGGTCGTCTGGGTCGGCTTCGGCCTGCCCGGCGGGAAGGCCGTAGACGGTGAAGTGATGGCTGGCAGCGAGCCGCGTCGCGTCGCCGTCGAGCCCGCTGACCAGCGCCCGATGTCGATGACGCGAGAGGGTTAGCGGGCTCATGGCGCGAACTCCCGATCCATCGCTCATCATCTCCCCACCGCGCCGGGACGGATCAGTTCACCGGCGATCTTGCCGAGCTGTTCCAGGTTGCGGACCACCTCGGTGCGATGGCACACGGGCTCGTAGAGCGGCATATCAGAGCTGCCGAGGCCCCAGCTGCCGCGCGGTTCGGGGGACAGCCAGGCGAGATGCCGGCAGCGGCGGCGAATTTCTTCCAGTGCCCAGACGTTGGGCGGATTGCGGTTGCCGCGGCCGTCGCCCAGCACGATCACCGTCGTTTCCCGCGTCACCTCCGACAGGTGCCGCTGGCAGAAGATTTCCAGAGCCCGCCCGTAGTTGCTGTTGGCATCGCAGTCGATCAGCCTGCCGGCGAACACCGCGGCAATGGCATCGTCGATGTCGAGCTGCTCGAAGGACTGGCTGGCGTCGGCCAGGTCGCTGACGAAGACGTAGCTGCGCACCCGCTCGAACAGCGACTGCAGGCTGTAGACGAGGTGCAGCATGAAGCGGGCGGTGTTGCGAACAGATAGGCTGACGTCGCAGATGACGACGATGCGGGGCTTGTCCCGGCGCAGACTGGTCATCACCGGCCGGAACGGAATGCCGTCGTAGGCCATGCTGGCGCGCAACGTCCTGGCGACGTGGATGCGACCGCGACGCGACGCGACGCGGCGGTACGATCGGGCGCCACGCAGCCGCCGGCCGAGCCGGCGGACGATCTCCGCCATCTCCCGCCGCTCGCCCTCGCTGAAGCCGCCGATGCGGGCGCCCGGGCGGCGCGGCTGCTCGTCCGACTGTCGTCCTGCCTGCCGCGCCAGCTCGGCCTCCAGGAGCCGCTTCAGGGTCTCCGGCAAGGTCATGGCGATCGCCGGCGCCTGCTGCGCCAGCAGGTCGAGCAGAGCCTCGTCCACCTCCAGATCGCGCAATTCCTCCAGCAGACGCCCGATGGAACCGGCTGAAACGTCCGCATCCAGCGTTTGCAGGATGTCGGAGATATTGAGTTGACCGGGGCGGGACCCGCCGCCGGCCTGCCGGGCATTCACCTGGTGCGTCGCCCGCTGCATCACCGGATCGAGGAGGCTCTGGGCGCGCTTGAGGATCAGGTTCTGGCCGAATTGCGCCAGTTCGCCCGGCTGGATCTTGGTCCGATCGCCGGCGCGCGGCGGGCCGCCGTCGACCGGAGCGCCTTCGTCCTCGGTATCAAGCGCGATCTTGTCGGTGTCCGGCGATGGAACCGTGGAGGATGCTCCGGCTTCATCCTCCGCTTCGGGGGCTGCCCCCGGCAGGCCGAAGAACAGGTCGAATTGCTCGTCGAACAGCGGGATGTCGGCGGCGTTCTTGATCAGCGTGCTCTGGAGGGCGATGCGGACCGTCTCCCGGTCGACCAGGCGCACCCACGCCAGCGCGCGCACCGCATCCACAGCTTCGGCCGGCGATATGCCGACACCGGAGCGCTTGAGAACGCAGATGAAGCGGTTAACCGCCGCGTCCATCACTCCTCGCCTCCGGGCGCATCCTGGCGCAGGCGGTCGCGGCCGAAATAGCGGGCGGCATGCTCCCGCTGCCTCGCCTCCATGTCGTGGCGGTCGGGGATAGCCTGAGGCGCCGGCGGCCGCGGCCCTGCGGGTGATCGGCTCCGACCGCGGTCATCGAGGCCTTCGGAGGCACCCGGCTGCGGCCGATCCGAGCCCTCCAGCAGCCAGGCCAGATGCTCTTCCACCTGGCGCGTGTCGCGCTCGTACTTGACCAACAACTGGATCGTTTCTTCCAGCAGCCGGCGGTCAAGCATCTCGACGTTGAGCAGTACCAGGGCCTGCGCCCAGTCCAGCACCTCGCTGATGCTGGGCGCCTTGCGCAGGTCGAGGCTGCGCATGCGGCGGACGACCTCGACGGCATGCGCCGCCAGCGCTTCGGCCATCGCCGGCACCTTCAGCCGGATGATCTCCAGTTCCCGTTCCTCGTCCGGATAGCCGATGAACAGGTGCAGGCAGCGGCGCTTCAGCGCGTCACTGAGGTCGCGGGTGTTGTTGCTGGTGATCACCACGTAGGGCGGGGCTTTCGCCGCCACGGTGCCGATCTCCGGGACGGTCACCTGGAAGTCGCTAAGGAACTCCAGCAGGAACGCCTCGAACTGCTCTTCCGCCCGATCGATCTCGTCGATCAGCAGGACGACCGGCTCGTCGGCGCTGACCGCCTGCAGGATCGGCCGGCGGACGATGAACGATTCCGAGAAGAAGACATCCTCGTGCTGGCGCAGCCGTTCCACCGCTGTGCGCAGATCATCTGCACCCGCAAGGAAGGTTCCGATCTTCTCGCGCAGGATCTGGGTATAGAGGAGCTGCTTGCCGTACTCCCACTCGTAGAGCGCGTGCGCCTCGTCGAGGCCGCCGTAGCATTGCAGCCGGATCAACTCGCGGCCGAGGACGCGGGCGACCACCTTGGCCAGCTCGGTCTTGCCGACGCCGGCCGGGCCTTCGATGAGGATCGGCTTGCCCATCTTCCAGGCGAGATAGACGACCGTCGCCAGCTTGCGGTCGCAGATGTAGTGCTGCTCCGCCAGTTGCTCGATGGTCTGCCCGATGGACTCGAACATGGGCGTCCCCGGCCTGCCGGACCTGCTCGGGGGATAAGCAGGTCCGTGCCTGTGACAAGCTGGTCGAACCGCGGAGTCGGACGGCGCGGGCTTCGGCTCAGTAGTACGAGCCGACCAGCGAATGCTTGACGATCGGCGCCACCGCCTCGTAGGTGACCTCCCGGGCGTTGCCCGGGGTCGAGCCGTCGCCCTGCACGTGCCGGGTGATGCGGTCGACGTTATGGTCGTCGCCGTTGATGCCGCCGTTCTGCCACTGAGCGTACTTGCCCTTGCCCATCTGGGACTTGGTATAGCTGCCGATGCTGGCGAAGTTGGACGGGATGCCGACGTCCTTGCTGAGCTTGACCGCCGCTTCCAGCGCCCGGTCGGCGGCGGCGACGTCACTGAGGCCATCCACGTTCTCGCCCATGGCGCGGGCGATGTCGCGGAACCGCTTGTAGCAGGTCGGCATGTTGAACTCCCACACGCGCGGCAGGCCGATGGCGTTGTTCAGCCCGTGATGGCTGTCATAGAACGCGCTGACCGCGTGCGAGATGGAATGGATAATGCCGAGGCCGCCGCTGTTGAACGCCTGCGCCGAGATGTAGGAGGCGAACATCATGTTGTAGCGCGCCTCGTAATTGGTCGGCTCGAACACGGCGCGTCGCAGGTTCTGCGCCACCACCTCGATCGCCTTGAGCGCGCTGCCGAGGCTCGGCATGAAGTCAAGCCGCGAGACGTAGGGCTCGGATGCGTGGGCGAGGACATCGAAGCCGCAGTAGGCGGTCAAATCCTGCGGCAGGGTGAAGTGCAGCACCGGATCGTTGATGCTCAGCGTCGCCGGGCAGTTGTCGTCGAAGCCGAGCCACTTGTACGGCGCCTTCTCCGACGTGGTATCGGTGATGACGAAGGCCCAGCTCGTCTCGGAGCCGGTGCCGGCGGTGGTGTTAACGGCGATGTGCGGCGGGTTGTCGGGATTCTCAGACTTGTTGAAGCCGTCGAACTCATTGACGTTGCGGCCGTCGTGAGCGATGACCAGACGCGCGCCTTTGGTCGCATCGGTAGTGCTGCCGCCACCAACGGAAATAAAGCTGTCGCACTTTTCCTTCATATAGAGATCGGCGATCTCCATGCAGTTGTAGTCTTTGGGATTGGACTCGATCTTGTCGTAAACGATGACGTCGACGCCCTGATAGCGCACCTTGCCGACGATATCGTCGATGACGCCGGTGCCGCGCAGGCCGCTGCTGGTCAGCAGCGCTCGTTTAAATCCAAGCTTCTTCGCTTCGACGCCAATCAGCTCGTATGACCCCGGCCCGAGCAGGCCGCGGGGGATCCGATGGAATTCCTTGATCGGGAATTGCCAAAGCTTTTCGACCTGCATGACGCATCTCCTCCCCGTCGATCTTGTCGTTGCGGAACACTGTTCCGGCGACAGCGGGCCATTGATCTTTGGATTTTGCTGCCCATCACTTTCGGTGATGCTGCCACGAACGCCGGCCGCAATGCGCCTGGACTTTGGTCGTTCGACTTTCGTCGTTCGACTTTGGTCGCGCCTGGACGCATCGGGGCTCGATCACGACCAGGAGTGGCGCGCAGGTATGGAGGAGAAGCCGGGCGATGCCGATCCATGCCGACCTGACCACAAGGGCCGTCAGCTTTGCCGATGAGGCACGGTGGGTGCGGTCTCCGGCCGCCGGCATCGACCGGCGGATGCTGGAGAGCGATGGCGACGAGAGGGGCCGCGTCACCAGCGTGGTCCGCTATCGGCCGGGCAGCCGCCTTCCCTATTGCGAGCACGCGCAGGGCGAGGAAATCCTGGTGCTCGAGGGCGACTTCGCCGACGAGAGAGGCGAATATCCAGCGGGAACCTATCTCCGCAACCCACCGGGCTCAGGGCATGCGCCGTGGAGCGAGGGTGGCTGCGTGCTGTTCGTCAAGCTGGGTCAGTTCCATCTCGGGGACCGTGAGAGCATCGTCACCGACGTCCGCGGCGCCGAATGGTTCCCCGGACTCCACAGGGGCATCGCCGTCCTGCCGCTACACGGCTTCGGCAGCGAGCGGGTTACGCTCGTCCGCTGGACGCCGAACACCTGCTTCGTTCCCCATCAGCATCCGGGAGGCGAGGAGATCTTCGTGCTCGACGGCGCCGTGGAAGACGAAGAAGGCCGCTACGAAGCAGGCTCGTGGCTGCGCAATCCGCCCGGCAGCATCCACCGGCCGTTCAGCCTGGATGGCTGCCTGTTGTATGTGAAGATCGGCCATCTGCCCGCCGTCGCGGACTGAGCGGGCCGGAACGCCGCCGGCTCACGGCGGATCACCCCAGATCGCACTGCGGTGTTGGGAAAGCCCATCGGAGCATGTAAAAGCGCTGGCGACCCGGGATCAGAGGACGGCATGCTTCGCGGGCGCCGGGATCCGCGGCGCTAGTCTTGGATCATGTCCGGATCGATCAGCGAGAGGGAAGGGACTGCCGCAATGAAGGGGTTCGTCGACAACATCGAGAAGCTGACCGAGGACAACGACGACTTCCGCCGAGTTCTCTACACCGGCCACAATCTTCAGCTGGTGCTGATGGCCATCCAACCTGGCGAGGAGATCGGTGAGGAGGTCCATGACGACCGCGACCAGTTCTTCCGCATCGAGGCTGGTCAGGGCGAGGTCTGGATCGACGGGGTCTGCAATACCGTCAAGGCCGATGACGGGATCATCGTTCCGCAAGGCGCACTCCACAACGTCGTCAGCACCGGCACCGAACCGCTTCGGCTCTACACGATCTATGGGCCCCCCGAGCACATCGACGGCACGATCCACCGCACCTGCGCGGAGGCGGGCGGCGCGCACGAACACTTTGATGGTAAGACTACCGAGTAGGGCGACGGCCTTTTCGAGTGCAGCGCCATGGTTGCGCCTGGACCGTAGACTGCCTGACCTGCCTCCGCCGAACCGGCGGAGACGTCGATCGGAGCCGCGCCCCGCCACATCGCCGAACGGGAACATCCTGTCACCGGCATCGACAGTTCGCCCGGAATGATTGCCCTGTTCCGGACCAATCCGGCCGACACGACGGGCGAGGTGGCGGATATGCGCCTCGATCCGGGCAGCCATCCCGCCTGGCTGGCGCGTCGCCGCTGACCCACCGTTTTCGGCCCGCCACGGCTTGCCGCGGAGCCCATGGCGCTATTGGAGCTTCCGGACGAACAACACAGAGATGGTTGTTCCTGCCTGGAGCCCCGCCGCGGTGCCGCCTTCGTCCGAAGGACGCGCCGGCTGGCGCAACGGCCGCTGCCATCATCGCCGGTGATGCCGGGGGGATCGAAGGCGCTAGTTCACCGAGCCACTGGCCAGCTGCACTCAAATAACCCATTGCACGGCTTGTAAGCCCTTGTACCGGCGTCCCGCGTCATCGCCCAACCGCGAACGCGAAACCTCATCGCGTGGCTCGCCGATGCCGTCTCCTCGACGTCGCAACGCGGGCAGGCCAGCTCAGGCACTGCCGCGCGAGCACGACCGCCGGAGGGCCGCCCCCCTTGGTTGCCGGAGGGTGCCGCGATGCTTCTTTCGCAGGCCGCCGCTTCATTTTCCCCTTGATGGAGTACTATCCACGGTCTAATAGGGTAAACAATGTTTTTAGTGACGCTCATAGTTCTATCTACGCGTTCTAACATAGGCCGTTTTGGGGTACATCAGAAAAATGGACGCATCGAAGGGCGCCTCGTCCCAATTCCTGGACGCATCCGTGGACCCGCTGGAAGATGAGCATGACCCGGGGCACCGCGAGACCGGGCGTCCGACCTCGGCCGCGCCGGAAGCGTTCCTCGTCTGCCATCCCGTAGCTGTGTTGCTGGTCAATGGGAAGGCAATGATCCGCGACGACGTTCCGCCGGATGTGGCGCTGGCGGCTCCCTGGACAGCGGTCATCGACGCCGGCCTTGCCGGAGAAAGCAATCGGCGATTCCTCCCGGGTGAGGCGATGCTTGGTTCCGACCGGGAGAGCTCCCAGGGCCTGATCGTTCTCCCTGGCGGAGACGAGAAGGCGGCAGCGTCCCTGCGATCAGCCCTGGCGAATCCCGAACTCATTCAGGAGTTGCGGCGGCGCCTGCGGCGGCTGGGCACTGAACTGGCCTCCGCGCAGACAGCGGCTGCAGTTACCGCCGGCGGTGCCAGCGAGAACAAGGTGGCGCCTGCCGCGCCGGCACCGCTTGCGGAGGCGAGCCTCGCCGCAGCCGGTATCCGGCTTGCGGGAGACCCGGCAGCCACGGGTGGCGACGGCGGCGGCGATGCGGAGCCGGCGCCGCCCTCGCTCATCGCGGGGGTCCGCAGGCTACCGAAGGGGCTGCGGCGTCTCGCCCGGCTGGTGCGTAAGCGCCTCGGCCGGGCCAAGGACAAGACCACCCGGGCGCGCGTCAAGTCACTGGATCGGGACGTAAAGGAGCTCTTCGAACTGCTGCAGCGCACCAGCGCCTTGGAAGCACGGCTGGAATCGGAAGGCGCCCGGATCGACTGGGCCCTCGGCAGCACCGAGGGCATTACCGAACAGGTCGATGCCTATCTTGCGTGCCGCGAGACGGACGGTTATCGGGCTGCCTTCGCCTCGCCCACCCCGCTGGTCTCAGTCTGCGTCGCTACCATGGACCGCGCCGACGTGCTGGTTGAACGGGCGCTGGCCTCGCTGCGCCAGCAGACCTATCGCAACCTGCAGGTGATCGTCGTCGGCGATCACTGCACCGACGACACCGCACAGCGAATTGCCGCAATTGGCGACTCCCGCATCCAGTTCGTCAATCTGCCCGAGCGCGGCCCCTACCCCCACCCCGGCCTCGACCGCTGGTATGTCGCCGGCTCCAACGCGATGAACCACGCGCTGTCGCTGTGCGAAGGCCAGTTCATCACCCATCTCGACGACGACGATGCGATGGTCCCACACCGGATCGAAACGCTCGTCGCCGCCGCGCTCACGGATCAGGCCGATTTCCTGTGGCATCCGTTCTGGTACGAGCAATGCGACGGCACCTGGCGGCGTATTGGCGACGGGCGTCTGCAGCTGGGTCAAGTCTCCACCGGCTCCATCTTCTATCACCGCTACTTCGCGCAGATCCGCTGGGACGTTCACGCCTATCGGTTGCGGGAGCCGGGGGACTGGAACCGGATCCGCAAGATCAAGCTGCTCCGTCCCCGTACTCACTTCGTCGACGAACCCCTGCTGTACCACCACCAGGAGCAGCAGGCGCACGCGGCCTTTATCGCCCGCGACGGCGAACGCTTCCTGAATTAGACCCATGATCACCATCCATATGACGACCCACAAGCGGCTGGCCTCCGGCCTGCTGCGCGAGGCTGTCGAGTCGGTACTGTCGCAGGACTTCGGCGATTTCGAGTTCGTCATCTGCGATGACACCAGCATCGACGGCACCGCCGGGTATCTGCAGCAGGTGGCCGCCTCGGACGGGCGTGTACGCATCATCCGCAACGAGCGCAACGTCAACAGCGTCGCCGTCTCGCTCGGCCGCTGCCTGCAGCATTCGGACCCCGCGCGCCCTTGGATAAGCTGGGCGTTCGATGACTGCGTACTGCTCCCGGGGGCACTGAGTCGTCTGGTCGAGGCCGCCGGGGCGCATCCTGCGGCAGGGATGCTGTACGGCGTGACCGAGGTGCTGCAGAAGAACGGCAGCGTGCTGCGCGTCGGCAGCGCGCCGCCGGCGGAGGTCCGATCGCGGATTGCCTCGTCTTCCGTCCTCGTTCCCAACGGCGGCATCCTCGTCCACCGCGAGGTTTTCCGCGCGCACGGCTGGTACGACGCCAGCATCGTCCTTCGCCGCTCCTGCGATTGGGATCTCTTCCGCCGCATCATCGAGGGCGGCACCGCCTTCGTCGTCCTGCCCGACGTGCTGATGCGGGAATCCGGCGCCCTGCAGGCGGACTCGCTGCGCAACGCCTTCACCACGACCTTCGGCGTCATGGCGCGCTTCGTCGCCGCCCGCGATTCCTCCGGCGCCCGCCTCGATATCGACAACGTGCTCATGCGGCCGATGGACTGGATCCCGCCCGGCGACTGGTCCGCCGCGGACCTCAACCTGATGCGCTACATGTTCGTCGAGTACTTCCTGTCGGTCGGCGACCTCGACCGCGCCTTCCGCTGGTCGCGGCTGCTGGCCGATGGCCTCGATCTCGGCGGCACCCTGCTGCTCGATAATCTCCTGCGCTACGCCACCGGCGCGGACGCTGACGAAAAGTGCGCCATGGCGGCCGGAGCGTTCACTGGTGTGGTGCTTGGCGCTTGGCGCGAGAGGCAGCAGCAGAAGCGAGCCGGCGCCAGATGATGTTCGACCGCTTGCGCCGCGGTTTGCTCCGCGAACGCTGCGGGGATCGTGGCACGGCGGTTTGTCTTTGGGGGGACCAGAATGGGCTACCAGACATCGGGACGGAGCGACCGGCGGCTGTTTCGGGATCTGGAGCCCGGTGAGCTCTCGCCGATCGGAACTCATCGCCCTGCCGAGCCACCAGCCCCGGTGCGGACGGGCATGCGGATTCCGTTCCTACGACCGCGCCCGCCCCGGCTGAGCCACCTCGTCGCCGACCTGCAGGCGCTCGAAGCGTCGGGTGTCTACTCCAACTACGGGCCGCTGAACGCTAAGTTCGAGCAGACGCTGACAGACCGGCTTTTTGGCGGCATCGGCGGCTGCTTGACCGTCAACAACGCCACCACCGGGCTGATTATCGCGATCCACGAGGCAGCCCCGCGGGGGCCGGGGCGGCGGCTTGCGCTGATGCCGTCCTTTACCTTTGCCGCCACCGCGCACGCAGCGCTGTGGGCCGGGCTGACGCCTTTGCTCTGCGACATCGATCCGGAAACCTGGAGCATGAGCCCCAATGCTGAGGATGCCTTGCTGGGCGCCCATGCCGGCGAGATCGCCTGCATCGTCCCTTACGCCTGCTTCGGCAACGGCCTCGACTTGCAACGCTACGCCCGTATCGCCCAGCAGACCGGCATCGGCGTGGTGATCGACGCGGCGGCATCCCTGGGCTCGCAGCACGAGGACGGTCGCGCCTTCGGTGCCGGTTTTCCGCACGCCGTCGTCTTTTCGATGCATGCCACCAAGACCTTTGCTACCGGCGAAGCCGGCGTGATCCACTGCGGCGATGCCGAGCGCCTCGCCCGCCTGCGGACCATGGGAAATTTCGGCTTCGGCCGGTCGCGCGAGGCAACGATGCCCGGACTGAACTCGAAGCTGAGCGAGCTGGGCGCCCTGCTCGGCCTCGCCAAGCTTCATGACTTCGAGGAGATCGTGCGCCATCGCGACGCCATCGCCGCCGTCTACCGTCGTAACCTGCCCGGCTTTCAGTTCCAGCGCGTCGTCGGCCGCCGGATCGCCTACCAGTTCGTCCCCGCCCTGCTGCCGGAGGACTGCCGGATGAGCCGCCCGGCGATCATCGAGGCCCTGGCCGCGGAGGGCATCGGTGCCGCCCACTACTTCAGCCCGCATCTCGCCGAGCACGACTACTTTGCCGGGGTCAGCCGCAAGGGGGATCTGTGCGAAACCGCTCAAATAGCCGCAAGGATCATCTCCCTGCCGATCTCCGATGAGATGACCGAGGCTGAGGCGCTGAGCGTCTGCGCGGTGCTGCGCCGCTGCATCGGAGCAAACCGGTGAAGAGCGATTTTCTCGACCCCGAGGAACTGGCTGCGCTGCAGCTGCGCTCGATCGGCCGGAACGTCAGGATCAGCCGCCGCGCCGTGCTGTTCCGGCCGGGGCGGATCAGTCTCGGCGATCACTCCCGGATCGATGCCTTCTGCATCCTCTCCGCCGGCCCTGCCGGGATCAGCATCGGCCGCAACGTCCATGTCTCCGCCTATTCCGCCATCCTCGGCCAGGACCGGGTGACGATCGCCGATTTCGCCACTATCTCCGTCCGCTGCACGCTGTTCTCGTCCAACGACGACTACAGCGGCCTGACCATGGCCAATGCCACCATCCCCGCCGACTTCCGTGGTGCGATCGATGCGCCAGTCGTGGTGGAGACCCACGCCATCATCGGCGCGGGCAGCTTCGTGCTGCCCGGTGTCGTCGTCGGCGAGAGCGCCTGCGTCGGCGCTGCAAGCCTGGTGAAGGCGAGCGTCGCACCGTTCGATGTCGTCGCCGGGGTGCCGGCACGCCGCATCGGCCACCGCCACCCCGGGCATCGCGCCCTGGCCGAACGGCTGCTGCAACGGGAAGCCGCCGACCTTAGCAGCACCGACGGCTGAGCCGCGCGCGAGCCGGGACGGGTGCCCAACGGCCTACTTCACGACCACCGTGCCGGTCATGCCGAAGACGGAATGTAGCGGGCGGTCGCAGCTCAAGGGGTAAGTGCCGGAGCGCAAGGGGAGGACGTCTATCTCGGCGCTCTGCCCCGCGGCGACGCTGACGGTGCCACCAGCGTCGCGGATTTGCGCCGATTCCGGCCCGGGGCCAAGAGCGGCAGTGCGGAAGAACTCCGGAGCGGTGAAGGTGTGGCGGGTGCCGCTGGCGTTGCGCAGCTGCAGGACGTACGGCTGGTTCGCCCGCAGCACCACCTGTGACGGGTTAAAGCTGAAGTCGTCAAGGACGACCTCCAGCTTCTGCGCCCGCTCCCAGTCGACAGCGGCGGGAGGCGCTGGCGCCGGCGCCTCCGCAGGGCTCGCCGGCGTTGCCCCCCTCCCGCCGCCGCAGCCGGCCGCGAGCAGTGCCACTGCGATCATCAGGGACGAGCGTTTCATCACCGGACCTCCGCCAAAGTGGTCGGGCGACTGTAGTACAACCCCGACGCGAAGGCCAGCGCCGGCGGTGCGAGCGCCGCCCTTGCCGCTGCGCCCGCGCGCCTCTAGGATCGCCCGCCGATGCCGGCCGCCATGGCCGTGCAGGCTCCGGGAGGGATAATCAATGAGCGATCTGCACGGGTTCTATTTCGAGGACCTGAAGGAAGGCCAGACGGCGAGTTTTGGCAAGACCATCACCGAATCCGATATTTATACCTTCGCTGGCGTCTCCGGCGACCTCAACCCGGTGCACGTCAACGAGGACTTCGCCAAGACGACGATGTTCAAGTCGCGCATCGCCCACGGCATGATCGGCGCCTCGTTCATCTCCGCCGTGCTCGGCACCAAGCTGCCGGGGCCGGGCTGCATCTACATCAAGCAGGAGCTGAAGTTCAAGGCGCCGGTGAAGATCGGCGATACCCTGATCGCCCACGTCACCATCAAGAAGCTGATCCCCGAGAAGAAGTTCGTCGAGTGCGAGACGGTTTGCACGGTCGGCGACAAGAAGGTGATCGACGGCGAAGCCGTGGTCATGGTGCCCTCGCGCGGCTGAACGCGCGCTCCGACAGCCGGCGGCGCGACAGCCGCCGGCCATAACGCAGACAGCCTCTTGACCGCGGCGGCGCGGGCGGACACGTTGCGCTTATGCGTGTCTTCCGCCACTTCGAGAACCTGCCGGATGACGTCCGCGGCGCCGCGGTGGCCGTCGGCAACTTCGACGGCGTGCACCTAGGCCACCACGAGGTCATCCGCGAGGCCGGGCGGATCGCCCAGGCGGCTGGCATCCCGTGGGCGGTGCTGACGCTTGAGCCGCACCCACGCAGCGTCTTCGAGAAGGAAGGCGCCCCGTTCCGGCTGACGCCGTTTTCCGTCAAGGCACGGCGCATCGAGGCGCTGGGACCGGCGGCACTGGTGATTATCCCGTTCGATCTGGAGTTTGCCCGCACCCCCCCGCGTGGCTTCGTCGAGCGGGTGCTGGTGGGGGCCCTCGGCGCCCGTCACGTCGTCTGCGGCCACGACTTCGCCTTCGGCCACGGCCGCAAGGGTACGCCCGAGCTCTTGCTGTGGATGGGCGACGAGTTCGATTTCGGCTTCACCTGCGTCCACGAGGTCAAGGACGCTGGGGGCGAGCCCTACTCGTCGACCCGCATCCGCGAGTATCTCCGTGAGGGCCAGCCAACGGAAGCGGCGCGGCTGCTCGGCCGCTCCTTTGCCATCGAGGGTGAGGTGGTGGCGGGCGATGCTCGCGGCCGCACCATCGGCTTTCCCACCGCCAATCTACGCCTCGGCGAATACCTCCGGCCGGCTCTCGGCGTCTACGCCGTGCGCGCCCGCATCGGCGGCGATGCCGGCGCGGCGCTACCGGCCATCGCCAACCTCGGCCTGCGCCCTACCTTCGGCGGCAGCGACCCTTTGCTGGAGGTGCACCTGTTCGACTTCGCCGGCGATCTCTACGGCCAGACCCTGGCGGTCGAGTTGGTGGATTTCCTGCGGGCGGAGAAGAAATTTGACGGGCTGGCGGCGCTGCGCGCACAAATCGAGGCCGATTGCGCGCAGGCCCGCCGCCTTCTCGCCGAATCCCCGGAAGCGCCGCGCTTGCGCGCCGCCGGCACTTAAGCCTTAGCCTTCGCAAATTTGCCTGAATCGGAATACGCCCTGTGGATTACAAGTCGACCGTCTTCCTGCCGCGCACCGACTTCCCGATGAAGGCGGAGCTGCCGAAGCGGGAGCCGGAGATGCTGGCGCGCTGGGGCCGCCTCGACCTCTACCGCAAGCTGCGGGAAGCCTCCGCCGGCCGGCCGAAATTCATCCTCCATGACGGCCCGCCCTACGCTAACGGCAACATCCACATCGGCACCGCGCTGAACAAGATCCTCAAGGACGTCATCAACCGCGCCCAGCAGATGCTGGGCAAGGACGCCAATTACGTCCCCGGCTGGGACTGCCATGGCCTGCCGATCGAGTGGAAGATCGAGGAGAGTTACCGGGCAAAGGGCCTGAGCAAGGACGAGGTGCCGATCCTGGAGCTGCGCCGGCAGTGCCGCGCCTTCGCCGAGCAATGGATCGGCGTGCAGCGTGGCGAATTCGAGCGGC
This sequence comes from Rhodospirillales bacterium, assembly GCA_016793875.1. Classification (GTDB taxonomy): domain Bacteria; phylum Pseudomonadota; class Alphaproteobacteria; order Rhodospirillales; family Defluviicoccaceae; genus Defluviicoccus. Next base: position 23,636 of record JAEULG010000025.1, read on the forward strand.
TGGGGGTGACCGGCGATTGGGACGGTCACTACTCGACGATGACCTATGCCGCCGAGGCTCAGATCGTCCGCGAGCTTGGCAAGTTCCTGCTCGATGGCTCGCTCTACAAGGGCGCCAAGCCGGTGCTGTGGTCGGTGGTGGAGAAGACGGCACTCGCCGAGGCGGAGGTCGAATACCACGACCACACCTCGACGACGATCTTCGTCGGCTTCCCGGTGCACCACGCCAGCCACCCCTTGCTGGTGGATGCCCGCGTGGTGATCTGGACGACGACCCCGTGGACCATCCCCGGCAACCGCGCCATCGCCTACGGTCCGTCCTTCCAGTACGCCCTCTACGAGGTCACCGTCGCCGGCGACGGCTGCCGGGCGCGGCCGGGCGACCGGCTGGTCATCGGGGCCGAGCTGGCCGACCGGGTGCAGAACGAGCTGCACATCGGCGATTGGGTGCGGCTGGGCGAGCTGGACGGCAGCGCCCTGGAAGGAACCTCCTGCCGGCACCCGCTGTGGGAGGCCGGCTACGACTTTGGGGTGCCGCTGCTGCCAGGCACTTTCGTCGACCTGGAGACCGGCTCCGGCTTCGTCCACATCGCCCCCGGCCACGGCGCTGACGACTGGGAACTGGGCATGGCGCACGGCGTGCCGGTGCCGGACACCGTCGGGCCCGACGGTGTCTTCCTGGCGCAGGTGCCGCTGTTCGCCGGCCGCCGGGTGCTGACAGAGACCGGCGCCGAGGGCGATGCCAACGCGACCGTGCTCAAGGCCCTCGACGAGGCCGGCGCGCTGCTGGGCAAGGGTAAGCTGGTCCATAGCTATCCCCATTCCTGGCGCTCGAAGGCGCCGCTGATCTTCCGCAACACGCCGCAGTGGTTCATCGGCATGCAGCGCAACGGCCTGCGCGAGAAAGCGCTGGCGGCGATCGATGCCACTCGTTTCGTGCCCGCCACCGGCCAGAACCGGATCCGCGGCATGATCGAGACGCGGCCCGATTGGTGCGTCTCCCGTCAGCGGGCCTGGGGGGTGCCGATCACCGTGTTCGTCGACAAGCGGACCGGCGAGCCGCTGCGCGATGCCGCGGTGCTGGAGCGCATCGCCGCCGCGGTCGAGGCCGACGGCGCCGACGCCTGGTTCGCAGGCGATCCACGTCGATTCCTCTCGCCAGAGCACGATCCTGAGCAGTTCGAGGCGGTGACCGACATCCTCGATGTCTGGTTCGATTCCGGCTGCACCCACACCTTCGTGCTGGAGAAGCGGGCCGACCTGCACTGGCCAGCCGATCTCTACCTGGAGGGCTCGGACCAGCACCGGGGCTGGTTCCATTCGTCGCTGCTGGAATCGTGCGGCACCCGCGGCCGCGCACCCTACGACGCCATTCTCACCCACGGCTTCGTCATGGCCGAGGACGGTCAGAAGATGTCGAAGTCGCTGGGCAACGTCGTTGCGCCGCAGCAAATCGTCGACAAGCACGGTGCCGACGTTCTGCGGCTGTGGGTCGTCGGCTCCGATTATTCAGAGGACTTACGCATTGGCGGCGAAATCATCAAGCAGCAGGCCGATGTCTACCGCCGCTTCCGCAACACCCTGCGCTACTTGCTCGGCAATCTTGCCGGTTTCGATGCCCACGAGAAGCTGCCGCGCGAGCAGATGCCGGAGCTGGAGCGCTGGTTGCTGCATCGCCTCGTTCAGCTCGATGCGCAACTGCGCGAGGCCTGCGCGGCGCTTCAGTTCCACGGCTTCTTCGCCGAGCTGCACACCTTCTGCGCGGTCGACCTTTCCGCTTTCTACTTCGATGTCCGCAAGGATGCTCTCTACTGCGATTCGCCGGACAGCATCCGCCGGCGGGCAGCGCGCACGGTCCTCGATATCCTCTTCGACTGCCTGACCGCATGGCTGGCGCCGTTCCTGTGCTTTACCGCCGAGGAAGCGTGGCTGACCCGCCACCCGGGGGATGAGAGCAGCATCCACCTGCGGACCTTTCCCACACTGCCGGGGGGTTGGCGGGACGATGAGCTGGCCGAGCGCTGGCTATTGGTGCGCAAGCTGCGCCGCGTCGTCACCGGCGCCCTCGAGCTGGAGCGGGCGGCCAAGCGTATCGGCTCGAGCCTACAGGCGCACCCGCGCATCTGGGCGGCGCCCGAATACCGGGCGGCAACAGCCGGACTCGACGTCGCGGAGCTGGCGATCACCTCGGCGGCCACCTTCGAGGACGGCGAGGCACCTGCCGACGCCTTCCGGCTGGCCGACGTCAGTAGCGTCGCCGTGCGCATCGAGCGCGCCTCGGGAAACAAATGCGAGCGCTGCTGGCAGGTCCTTCCCGACGTCGGCAGCGCGCCAGCGCATCCGACGCTGTGCGGCCGCTGCGTCGAGGCGGTCGGGCAACGGCGGGCGGCAGCGGAATGAATGGCCGCCCGCGACCAGGAGCAGGCTCGGCAATGAAGCCGACGCCCCTGTTCGGACGCGGACTAGCGCTGTCCGCACTGATCGTCGTCCTCGACCAAGTCACCAAGTGGTGGATCCTGGAGCGCATAATGATGCCGCCGCGGCTGATTCCGCTGACGCCGTTCTTCAATCTGGTGATGACGTGGAATCGCGGCGTCAGCTTCGGCCTGTTTAACAACGATTCTCCCTACAACGCGCTGATCCTCTCGCTCGTCGCTCTTGTTATCTGCGGCGTCCTCGCCTTCTGGCTGCTCCATGCCCGCAAGCCGGTGCTGGCGTATGGTCTCGGCATGGTCATCGGCGGGGCTATCGGTAATCTGATCGACCGTATTCGCTTCGGAGCAGTTGCCGACTTCCTTGACTTCCATCTCTGGGGCTATCATTGGCCGGCTTTCAATGTTGCCGACTCCGCGATTACGGTCGGCGTGGCTGTCCTTATCGCGGAGTCGGTCTTCGGTAGCGCACAACAGCGCAGCAAAAACGAGGGTCTCGGTAGGGAAACCAGCGAATGAAGCGCGCATGGACGGGGTTTGCGCTGCTGTCGGCGATCGTTCTGACCAGCGGATGTGAGGGGCTGAAACAAGATTTGGGGATCGGTGTCAAGCGGCCGCCCGATGAGTTCACCGTCTATTCGCGGGCGCCGCTGAGCGTACCGCCGGACTACGCGCTGAGGCCGCCGGCCACCGCCACCGGCGCAAGCCAGGCCGCAGCGCCGCGGGAGACTGCCCGCCAAGCGATGACCGGTGGCAAAGCCACTGCAAGCGCCCCGACCGAGGCACAGGTGGCCGCTGCCGGCTCGCCCGGGCTGCAGGAACTGCTGCAGCGCACCGGCGGCAACGCCGCCGAGCCGGACATCCGCGCCCAGGTCAACCGCGAAACCACCATCCTCGCCGACGCCGATCAGAGCTTCGTCGAGCGCCTGATGTTCTGGACCGACGTTCCGGACCGGTCGACGGTCGTCGACGCGCCGATGGAAAGCCGGCGCATCCAGGAGAACCAAGCCCTCAGCAAGCCCCTGTCGGATGGCGAAACCCCGACGATCCGCCGCCGGCCGAAGGCGCTGCTGGAAGGCATTTTCTAGACCGGAGCGGCCGCCAGCCTGCTCAGCAGGCCAGGCCCGCGCGGTTCATATCGGCGGCAACTCACCGGTGCATATCCGCGGCGCTCGCCCGCCGCCCGGCTGACGGGCGGCGGGCGAACGCCGCCTTGGATAGGAAAGCGGAGATTCCCGCGATGATCAGGCTCAGACTGTACCGGCGCCCGCCGGCGCATCCCCGGCAGACTTGGTGGACCAGCCTCATGGCGCTGGCCTTGCTGCTGCTGGCGTTGGCATGCCCCGAGCCGGCGATGGCAAGGGGACTCTTCCAGCCACAGACATTCACCCTTGCCAATGGCCTGCAGGTGGTCGTCGTCACCGACCGGCGGGTACCGGTCGTCAGCCACATGGTCTGGTACAAGGTCGGCGCCGCGGACGATCCCGAGGGCCACTCAGGGATCGCCCACCTGCTCGAGCACCTGATGTTCAAGGGCACGCCGACGGTGCCGCCGGGCGAGTTCTCCCGGAACGTCTCGCGCAACGGCGGCGAGGAGAACGCGTTCACCTCCTACGACTATACCGCCTATTACCAGGACATCGCTCGTAGCCGGCTGGAGCTGGTCATGCGCATGGAGGCGGACCGGATGCACAACCTTACCCTGACCGAAAAGCAGGTGGTGCCGGAGCGGCAGGTGGTACTGGAGGAACGCAGCCAGCGCACCGATAACGATCCGGCCGCCATTCTCGATGAAGAAATGCAGGCGACCAAGTTCCTCAACCACCCCTACCGGCGGCCGGTGATCGGCTGGCAGAAGGAAATCGCCGCCCTGCAGACGGCTGACGTCCTGCGCTTCTACCGGCGGTGGTATGCGCCGAACAACGCCGTTCTGGTGGTCACCGGCGACATCGATGCCGCCGAGCTGCGGCCGCTTGCGGAGCGCACCTACGGGCTGAACAAGAAGACCGAGGTGCCGGTGCGGCGCCAGCTGGTGGAGCCGGACCAGCGGGCCGAGCGGCAGGTCGAGCTGGCCGATCCGCGGGTCCGCCAGCCGGAATGGAGCCGCTCGTTCCGAGCGCCGTCGTATATCTGGGGCGACAGCCAGCGCGCGTATGCCCTACAGGTTCTCGCCGATATCCTCGGGGGCGGTGCCACCAGCAGGCTTTACCGCAGCCTCGTCGTCGAGCAGGCGCTCGCCGTGTCGGCCTCGTCCTGGTACGACCCGTCACGGCGCGGCCCCTCGGAGGTCGCGATAGCGGCCAGTCCCCGCCCCGGCGTCGATCTCGGTCGCCTTGGTGCAGCCGCAGCAGCCATCGTCGGCGAGATGGCCGGCTCAGGCCCCACCGAGGACGAGGTTGCCCGAGCCAAGCAGCGAATGATCGCCGAAGCGGTGTTCGCCCGGGATTCCATCGGCACGGCGGCGCGCATCCTCGGCCAGGGAGTAGCCATCGGTCAGAGCCTGGACGACATTGAAGCATGGCCGGAGCGTATCGGCGCGGTTACCCGCGACCAGGTGGCAGAAGCCGCCAAACTGGTGCTGACCGGCCCGGCGGTGACCTCGCTGCTGCTATCCGCCGGCGGCGCACCACAATCAGCCGAGGAGCGGCCGCCGGCCCCGTCCCCGGCATCTTTGGGCGGAGCGATCCGATGAGCCGCAGTCACAGGGGGTGCACCGCCCGGCTGGCCGGTGCGGTGCTGGTCGTCGCTCTCTGGCTGGGGGTGCTGGCAACGCCGGCGGCGGCGGTGCAAATCCAGCCGGTGAGGGCTGGAGATATCGAGGCGTGGCTGATCGAGGACCACGCCAACCCAATTCTGTCGCTGCGCATCGCTTTCCGCGACTCTGGCTCGGCGTTCGATCCTGCCGACAAGGCGGGACTCGCGCGACTGACCGCGGCCCTGCTGGACGAGGGCGCGGGCAATCTCGACAGTCAGGCGTTCCAGGCGAAGCTGGAGGATCTGGCGATCCGCCTTTCGTTCTCCGCCGACCGTGACAACTTCTTCGGCTCGCTGACCACCCTTACCGCCAATCGCGATACGGCCTTCGAGCTGCTGCGCCTCGCGCTGATGCAGCCCCGGTTCGACGACGAGCCGGTCGCGCGCAACCGCAGCCAGTTGGAAGCATATCTGCGTCGGAGCGCGGAAGACCCGGAGAGCCGCTCCGACGATGTCCTGTGGGAAAAGCTGTTCGCAGACTCGCCCTACGCCCACCCCGTAGAAGGAACGTTGGAGAGCCTGCCGCGTATCGACCGCACCGACCTACAGCGATTCTTGCGCGAGCGTCTCGCCCGCAACGGCCTCGTGCTCGGCGTCGTCGGCGATATCACCGGGGCGGAGCTGGCGCCGCTGCTGGAAAAGACCTTCGGCGGGTTACCGGTGCAGGCCGCCCCGGTGGCAATCCCCGAAATGCAGCCGAAAGGCGCCGGGACTGTCAGTGTCGTCGATATGGACGTGCCGCAAAGCGCCATTGGCTTCGCCCAACCCGGGCTGAAGCGGGATGATCCACGCTTCTACACGCTCACCGTGCTCAACCAGATCCTCGGCGGCAGCGGCCTGTCGTCACGCCTGTTTGACGAGATCCGCGAGCGGCGCGGTCTGGTCTACGGTGTCTCTACCGCGCCGGTGCCGCTCGACCACGCAGCACTCATCATGGGGAGCGCGGCAACGGGAAACGAACATGCAGCGGAGACGCTCTCGCTGATCCGACAGGAATGGCACCGCTTTAGTACCGGAGGGGTCACTGCTGCGGAACTCTCTGACAGCAAGACCTTCCTGACCGGATCGTTCCCATTGCGCTTCACCGGCAGCGCCCGGCTGGCCGGAATGCTTGCATCGGTGCAACTGGAGAACCTCGGCATCGATTATCTCAACCGGCGCAATGGACTTATCGAGGCTGTTGGCCTGGAGGATGTCAATACCCTCGCCCGCAGCCTGCTGAATGCGCAGGCACTGACATTCGTAGTGGTCGGAAGGCCACAAGGTGTGTTACCTTCTCAAAAATAGCATCATTCAGCCACAATCGCCCCAATAGGGCGGCGGCCGGCACGGTTCTTGCGGGTGCGAAATTGCAATGCACACCGCCGGAATTGGTCCGGGCGCCCCGGGTTGAGACGGGATAGTCGTGAGTAAGACGCATTATCATTGTGCGTTGCGGTACAGATGGATAGGAACGCGACCATGACCGAAACTTCGAAAATCAAGGAGTTGATGTCGCAGTTTGTGCTGCCCTTGGCGCTCTGTGCGTCGATCCTCGGGCTGGTGGTGTTCTGGCCGTTCACGCTTTAGCGGCCGGAGGCGGCAGTCAAGCGGCCCGGACCCGCCATGTTCGGGCCAGCTGCCGCCCGGTATGATGCTATTTTGTGCGCTGGATGAATATCATGTAGCAGCCCTGCGCGTCGGGGCGCTGCACCGCAGCATGGCGGCGTGACAAAGGATCACAGTGACGCGCGATCAATTTGCCCAACTTCAGTCTTAAGGCAGGGGCGATTTGCGCCGTTGCTGATGATCCTCAATGCCACATTCTGTCCGCCTGCTGTCAGTCGCCACCGCCGTTCCGGCACATCAGATGCACCAGCAGGATGTGCAGCGCCGTCTCGCGCGGGTGTTCCGCGAGCGGCCGGAGGACGCGGAACGCTACCTTCCGGTGTTCGGCAACGCCGGCATCGAGACGCGCTACTCCAGCGTCCCGCTGGACTGGTTCGAAGCCGACCATAGCTGGTCCGACCGTAATCCGCTCTTCTTGCGGTGCGCCACCGACTTGCTGGAGCAAGCCGCCGGGCAGGCCCTGGCAGACGCCGATCTCGGACCCTCCGACATCGACGGCATCGTCTGCGTTTCTACCTCCGGGATCGCCACGCCGAGCCTGGATGCGCTGCTGATGCAGCGCATGAATTTCCGTCGCGACACCTTCCGCCTGCCCATCTTCGGCCTCGGCTGCGCCGGCGGCGTGCTCGGGCTGGCGCGGGCGGCGCGGCTGGCGCAGGCCGCTCCTGAGGAACTCATCCTCTTCCTGGTGGTCGAGCCGTGCGCGCTCACCTTCTGCCGCAACGACTATTCGAAGAGCAACATCGTCGCCACCGCGCTGTTCGGCGACGGCGCCGCGGCGGCGGTGATAGGCTGCCGCGGATCGGGCCCGCGCTTCGGCGCGGCGGGCGAACATACGTGGCCCGACACCCTCGACATCATGGGCTGGGGAGTCGAAGACGACGGCCTCCGCGTGGTTTTCTCGCGGGACATTCCGATGCTGATCCGCGAGCGCTTCCGCCCGGCGCTGGATACCTATCTGCAGCGGCAGGGAGTGACGATGGCCGATATCGACACCTGGATCTGCCACCCCGGCGGCGCCAAAGTGCTGGACGCACTCGAGGAGGCGCTCGACCGGGAACGCGGCGGGCTGGTCCACGCCCGCTCGGTACTGCGCGACTACGGCAATATGTCGGCGGCGACGGTGATGTTCGTCCTGGCGCGCACCCTCGCCGACGGCGGCATCGGCCGCCGCGCGCTGCTGAGCTCGCTCGGCCCTGGCTTCACCGCCGCATTCCTGATGCTCGAGGCCGGCGACCGTGAACCCGGCGACGGATGAGCCTCCCTCAGGCGCTCGTCATGCTGGTACTGGCGCAACGGCTGGCCGAGGTCCTCTGGGCCCAGCGCAATGAGCGGCGGCTGCTGGCGCAGGGTGCGATCGAAATCGGCGCCCGCCACTATCCGCTGTTTTTCCTGCTGCACGGCGCTTGGCTGGCATCGCTGGCGCTGCTGGTCCCCGCCAACGCGCCCCTCTTTTGGCCACTGCTGCTTGCCTTCGTCCTGCTGCAGGCGGCGCGGCTGTGGGTCATCGCCAGCCTCGGCCGCTATTGGACGACCCGCATCATCACCCTGCCCGGCGCGCCGATCGTCCGCCGCGGCCCCTACCGCTGGCTGCGGCACCCCAACTACGCCATCGTCGCCGCTGAGATCGCCGTCCTGCCGCTGGTCTTCGGCGCCTGGCCGATCGCCCTCGTCTTTTCGGTGCTGAACACCCTGCTGCTTCGCCACCGCATCCGGCTGGAGGAGCAAGCACTGGCACCGCGCACGGTGAGCGCGTCCTCGCAGGTTTCCTAACGCCTATCGTCGCAGCGACTGCTGGGCCGCCTCGCGGACCTGCGGATCGGAATCGCCGCGGGCGCCCTCCAGGACCGCCCGCGCCAGATCACCGTCGCTGCGGCTGAGCATGCCAATGGCCGCCAGCCGGACACTCGCATCGGCATCGCCCTTGACCGCCTGCGCCAGGAGGCTGACCGGCTTCTCACCGGTAGCGGTCAGCACCCGCAACGCCTCGATGCGCATTTCCGGGTCGGTATCCGCGACCGTCTGCATCACCGTGCGCCGGGCATCGTCGCCCGGCAACCCGGCCAGCAGTCCCAGCGCCGTGCGACGAACCGCCGGATCCGGATCGCCGGACATGACGTAGATCAGCGGCTGCACCGCCGCCTCGCCGGCGCCGCGCTGCTTCGCCATCTTGCTGATGCGCTCGATGCGCTTGTCGGAATCCGGCAGTTCCTGCCCGTCCTCGTAATTCCACATCTTCGCGATGCCGCCCAGCGCGACCGTCGTCGGCGGACCGCCCGCAGTCCCGGGAGCAACCGCATGAATGGCGAGAAGACGGCCGCCGCTATTATCGAACTGGAGAATAAGTCCGTTCGGCTGCGCCAGCCGCGATAAGGCGCTGGCGAGCGGCACCCCGGTGAACGACTGCGGACGGACGTTGCCCAGTTCACCGCGGACCGAAAGGCTGGCACCTGTCTGATGCGCAACGCTGCCAAGCACGTCGACGACTGGCACCGCCCCCAGTGACGCGCTCATGCGGCCACCCTCGATCGTAACCTCCAGCACGCCCGGAGCCGGCTGCGCCAGCACGGGCGACAGTGGCGTCACCACGGCAAGCACGCCCGCAACAAGCCGTGCGGCGGCACGCCGCGACTGCCTCCGTATTCCTGCCATCGACGCTGACACTCGTCGCCCCCGACTCCGTCCTCGCCGGCCCTTCCCCCGCGTCCGCCACGAGATCCCACCGCAGAAGCCTAAACGCGGCGGCGGCCCCGGGTCAACGCATCGCCGGCGGCGACCGCAGACGGCAGTTCAGCCGATCGTTGAACCTCCCGCCGAATCCCGCGACAGTGGAGCTTACAGGTGCCCAGAGAGATGCAAGGGCGCGAAGACGGGGAGTTGGGAATGGCAGGAACTGCCAGCAGCAGGAGGGGTGGCGGGCGACCGGCGGGAATACCGCCGGCGGTCGGCGTCATCGGCGGCAGCGGACTCTACGAAATCGAGGGGTTGGAGGGGGAGAGATGGGAAGCGGTGCCGACACCGTGGGGGCGCCCCTCCGATGAGCTGCTGTCGGGCCGCCTGCAGGGCTGCCGGTGCATCTTCCTCCCGCGACATGGGCGTGGCCACCGCATTCCTCCCAGCGCCCTCAACAGCCGTGCCAACATCGATGCGCTGAAGCGCCTGGGCGCGACCGAGATCCTGTCGCTGTCGGCTTGTGGCTCGCTGCGCGAAGATCTGCCCCCCGGCACGTTCGTTATCGTCGACCAGTTCATCGACCGCACCTTCGCCCGCGTCAAAAGCTTCTTTGGCGAGGGCGTCGTCGCCCACGTCGGTATGGCCCAACCAGTCTGCAGCCGCCTTGGCGACGCGCTCGAACAGGCCTGCCGCGATCTGGAGATACCGGTGGTCCGCGGAGGCACCTACCTGGTGATGGAAGGCCCCCAGTTCTCGACTCTGGCGGAAAGCCGGCTCTACCGTTCGTGGGACTGTGACGTCATCGGCATGACCAACATGCCGGAAGCCAAGCTCGCCCGCGAAGCCGAGCTGTGCTGGGCGACGATAGCCATGGTCACCGACTTCGACTGCTGGCATCCGGAGCACGACGCCGTGTCGGTGGAAGCGATCATCCGCGTGCTGCTAGACAACGCCGAGAAGGCCCGCGCGCTGATCAGCGCCGTCATCCCTCGTCTCGCCGAACGCTCAGAGCCCTGCCCGTGCGGCTGCCATACCGCGCTCGACCGGGCGATCATCACTTCTCCGGCCTTTCGCGATCCGGTGCTGACCGCCAAGCTCGATGTCATCGCCGGCCGGGTCCTGGGGCGATCGCCTCAGGACCGCGGCTGATCCGTCGACGGCTGATACACGTTGGAGACGTTCCGCAGCGTGTCGGCGATGTCGCGGCTGAGTTCTCCCAGGAGGGCGCTCATCGCCAGCGTGATCGAGCGGAAATCCGGGGAGACATCCGGCACCCGGTAGCTGGACCGCTCGACGGCGACCAGGCGCTCGCCTCCTTCGCTGAAGACGCTCCAGCGGGCGACGAGGTCGACGCCGCCGTCCGGCTGCCGCTCGAACCGCACGATTTCCACCCGCAGCTCATAATCGACCGGCACGGCGGCGGACACCGGCAGTTCGACGACGCGATCGCTGGGGATCATCGTTGAAATGTTCTCGCTCAGCACCGACGAGATGGTATCGGACAGCGGCGCTGCCCAGACGTCGTTGTCAGCCAGATCCAGTTGCGTCGGACTGCTGCGGACGACGATGGAACGCTGGCTGAGGTACTGCGGCACCCGCACCGCGGCCACGGCGAAAATCGGCCCGCTGCTGGCGGGGCGGGCTCCGCCGACCACCGGCTGACCGTTCATCCCGGAGGTGGCACTCAATGTGTAGAATTCCAGCGGCGGCTGGCCGCCAATGAGGCCGCCGCAACCGCTGAGGAGGAGAGGAAGGAGAGCAAGCGCACTGTTCAGGCGCACCAGCCGCGGCAGTATCATCGGTTGTTTCCTCCCGGAGCAGGCCTGCCGAACAGCAGCGAGTTGGGGTTGCGCTGCAGCTGATCAGCCAAGTCCCGCATCGAGCGGGCCGCCGCCGCCGTCTCGCGCAGCGCGTTGACGACCTCGAAGTTCACCGGGCCGCCCGGCTGGATGATGGTGTTGGCCGTCCGCAGCGTCCGGTCGGCCTGGGTCAGCGCGGTGGTGGCCGCCTGCAGCATGGCATTGGTATCGCGGAAGGTCTGCTCGGAGCGCGCCTCAATGCCGTTCATCGCCTTCTCGGCGCTGACCAGCGCCCGGTTGGCATTGTCCGACGTGCTGGTGATGCTGGCGATCATCGGCGGGATCCGGCTGTCGAGCGTCCGCGCCACCTGCTGCAGGTCGGAAAGCGCCAGTGTGGCATTGCTGATCGTCTGGGCGATCTGCGGATCGTTGACCAGCCGGTTGGCTCCCTTGAGAACGTCCCGGGCGTCGCTGACCAGATCATCCAGCGGCAATTGCGAGATCTTGCCGTAGACCTGCTGCAGCGTCGCCTGAACCTCCTGAAGGGTCGAAGGAACCGTCGGGATCTCGATCCTTTCGGGAAAGGAGTCTTTCACTACGGCAGGGGTACCCGGGTAAAAGTCGAGCGCGATGGTTGCTTGGCCGGTGACCAAGCTGGGAAGCGCCAGTTGCGCCCGCAGCCCCTTGTCCACCAGCATGCGCAGCTGATCTTCCCGCGTGTGGCGAATATTCCGGCGCTCCTCCTTGTCGGCGACGATCTCGACATTGTTGCCGATGAAGTCCGCCAGCACCGGAATCGTGGTAACCGGTGAGCCGTCCGGCTCGTAACGAATGAAAACGCCGGTCACCTGTCCGACACGGACGCCACGGAAATTGACCGGCGAGCCGACGTTGAGACCGGTGACCGACCCCTGGAAGAACATCACCACCGGCGTGCGTCGCTGGAACAGCTTGCCGCCGCCCAGAACAGCGAGAACGCCGATAGTCAGGGCAATGGCACCGAGCACGAACACTCCTACCAGCTTTGGATTTGCAGCCTTGCTCATTGCGCCAGCACCTCTAAGCCGCCCGCGCGGAAGCCTCGCCGCGGGTCAGGAACTGCTTCACGGTGGGATTGGTCGTCTCGGCGAGGACGGTTTTGGGATCTCCCGAGGCGATCATGGTTCTGCTTTCGGCATCGAGGAAGACCGAGTTGTTACCAATGGTGAAGATGCTGGCGAGTTCGTGGGTGACGACGACGATGGTCGCTCCCAGGCTGTCGCGCAACTCAATGATCAGGTCATCGAGCATGCGCGAGCTGATCGGATCGAGACCTGCCGAGGGCTCGTCGAAGAACAGAATTTCGGGATCGAGCGCCATGGCGCGAGCGAGACCGGCGCGCTTCTGCATCCCGCCGCTGATTTCCGACGGATAGTAGTCCTCGAAGCCGGCGAGGCCGACCAGCGCCAGCTTGAGGGAAGCGACCTCAGCGATCACCCGCTCGCTGAGGTCGGTATACTCGCGCAGCGGCAGGGCAATGTTCTCGGCGAGGGTCATCGAGCTCCACAGGGCGCCCCGCTGGAACAGCACGCCTGTCCCTTGCAGGATGCGGCGCTGCTGCTCGATGGGGGCATCCCACAGGCTCTCGCCATAGTAATATACCTTCCCCTTGGCCGGTGCCTTCAGGCCGATCAGGTGGCGCAGCAGCGTGCTCTTGCCGCAGCCGCTGCCGCCCATGATGATGAAGATGTCGCCGCGCTTGACGGTGAAGGTCAGGTCGCGCTGCAGCACGAACGAGCCGAACGCCATCGTTAAATCCTCGACAACGATCGGGGCGTCATGGTCGGCCACGGGCGCTCCTCCTCAGATGCCGATGAAATTGGTGAGCACGGCGAACAGGCCGTCGGCGACGACGATCCAGATGATCCCGGTGACGACTGCGGCGGTTGCCGCCTCGCCGACCGAGGCGGCACTGCGACCGCTCTGGATGCCGCGCAGGCAGCCACTGACCGCGATGATGATGCCGAAGATCACGCTCTTGCTGACGCCGATGAGGAAGTCATTGAGGCGCAGCCAAGCGATCGTCTGCGACCAATATTGCTGCGGCGTGATGTCCAGCATCAGAACGCCGACGAGGAAGCCGCCGAAGATGCCGAGAAGGATCGCGTAGACACACAGCAGCGGCATCATCAGGATCAGCGCCACCGCCCGCGGCAGCACCAGGAAATCGATGGGGTCGATCCCCAGCGTCTTCAGCGCGTCGATCTCCTCGTTAACCTGCATCGTTCCGAGTTGCGCGGCATAAGCGGCGCCGGTGCGACCGGCCATGATGATGGCTGCCATCATCGCCCCCATCTCGCGGGTCATGCCGATCGCGACCAGGTTGGCGACGTAGATCTGAGCGCCGAACATCTGCAGCTGCACCGAGCCCACGAACGCCAGGATGAGGCCGACGAGAATGCTGATCAGGGCAACGATGGGCAGCGCCTGAGCGCCCGCCTGCTGGATCAGCAGCAGCACGTCGCCGCCGCGCAGTTGCGCCCGGCCGCGCAGCAGCCGGCCCATGCTGAGGAAGAACTCGCCGATGAAGGAGACGGCATCGCCGATTGCCGCGGCAACGGCTGCCCAGCCCATCCCCACCCGCGCCAGGAACGGCAACCGGTCCGGCGTGCGGCGGCCGCCGCGCTCGGGCACCGCGGTGGCAAGGCACAACAGCCGGCGGACGCCGTCCGGCAACCCGGCCATGTCGACATCCAGCCCCTTGGCCTTCGCCGCTTCATGCACTGGCAGCAGGAAGGTGAGGAAGCCGCTGTCCCAGCGCCCCAGGCCGCTTGCATCGATGGTAACGCGCTGGCCGGTCGCCCCTGCATCGATCGCACCGGTCACGTCCTGAACATCGGGGAGGCGTTGCCGCAGGATCCAGTCGCCCGCAAACCGAAGGCAGAGGGCACCGTCCTCAGTTGGCTCGACCGACACCGTCGGGGGGGTTGCCGCCAGGTCCGTCGGAGTGCCACCAACTACACTTGCGACGTTCAACCAGTTTCCTCCCCAGCCGCGTCGGCGAGCTTCCCGTAACTGCTGCCGTGGGTGCAGTCAATCATCGTCTGCGACGGACAAATCCGGCGGATGTCGATGGCAGGTGCGGTCGCGGCCGGGTATAGACGGTGGTGTGCGCGTGCCTCCCATGCCTTGGGGTGCGTGCGCTCCAACGACAGAAACGAACCGGACCTCGTGGACAACCTCTTTCTGCTGCTGAAGTCGGCGCTTGCCGGCTTCATCGTCGCCCTCCCCATCGGGGCCATCGGCGCGATGTGCCTGCGCCGTGCGCTGCAGGGACGCTGGATCATTGCGATCACCACCGGCTTCGGCGCCGCCATGGCCGATACGCTGTTGGCAACTGCGGCGATGCTCGGGCTGACCCTGCTCACCCACTATCTTCTGGAAAACCAGAAGCCGGTGCTGCTGGTCGGCGGCGCCTTCCTGATCGTCATCGGCGTGCGGATGCTGCTAAAGCGCCGCCCCAAGATCAAGGCAGAGGTGCCTTCGGTGGACCAGGAACTGCGCCGCTGGCGCGCCTGGCTCGGGGCCCTGGCCACCGGCTTTGCTCTGACCATCATCAATCCAGCAACCCTGCTCGCGTTCGTAGGCGTCTTCGCCGGGCTGGGATTGTTTCCAGAAACGCCGAACTCTCTGCTGCAGAACTGGATCATCATCGCCGGCGTCTTCGGCGGCTCGATGCTGTGGTGGACTGTCCTGACTGCGATGGCGTTCGTCGTGCGCGTCCACCTTTCGATGGGGTGGATCGTGGTCCTTAACGTGCTTCTCGGGCTGATGGTCATCGGGTTCGGCGTGGTAAGCTTGCTGTCCAGCTTTGGTATAAAGCTTGGTTTGTAGTTCTATTACGACAGCAGTATGATCCAAAGGCCGATTTGAATCGTACCTACGTCGCGGAGCTCGGGCAGGCCGCAACAAGCTCCATGGCATGTCCGTTAACAAAGCAGGCATCTCCGTACGGCAACACTGACCCGGGAACGACGCAAAAGAATGCCTCGCGACATGACCACCTCGGCGCGGACGCTCGACGTTGCCGTCATCGGCTCCGGCATCTCGGGGATGGCGGCGGCTTGGCTGCTGGCCGGGCGGCACCGCGTCACCGTCTACGAGCAGTTCGACCGCATCGGCGGCCATGTCAACACGGTCAATGTGGAAGGACCGGATGGCCCCATTGCCGTCGATGCCGGCTTCACCGTCTTCAACGAGATCAATTATCCTAACTTCGCGGCGCTGTTGCGCCACCTTGGCGTTGCAACACGCTCCACCCGCCTGTCGATCGCCGCCTCGATCGAGGATGGCGCCATCGAGTACGCGATGCCTTGCATCGCCCGCATGTTTGGACGCCCGGCCAATCTGCTGCGGATCGGCTTCTGGCGGATGCTACGGGATATTCGCCGCTTCCATCGCCGCACGCGGGCGTTGCTTACCCAGGCAGGTGCCGATGATTTGACATTAGGCAATTATCTTTCCAACAGCGGCTACTCAGACGAGTTCATCGAGCATCACCTCCTGCCGGTAGCGGCCACCATCTGGGCGACCGCACCGGGCGAGATGCGCAGCCACCCGGCCATCGACTTCGTCCGTTTTGCTTCCAGTCACGGCTTCCTGCCGATGAGTGGGCGCCGCCGCAAGTGGCGTACGATCGATGGCGGCAGCCACACGTACATGAGCCGCCTGGTGGCATCGCTCGCCGGACGTATCCGCACGCGCTGCGCCGTCGTCCAAGTGCGCCGCCATCCCGAGGCCGTCATGGTGACGGATGAGGACGGCGAGAGCCGCCGCTACGATCATGTCGTTATCGCCGCCCATGCCGATGAGACGGTGGCGATGCTGGGCGATGCCAGCTTCGATGAGCGCCGGCTGCTGGGTGCCTTCACCTACAGCAGCAATCGCGCGGTGCTCCACCGCGATGTGCGGCTCATGCCGCGCCACCGGCGCCTGTGGTCAAGCTGGAATTACGTCAGCGGCCGCGACACCCGCCGCCAGCGTCAGCGCGTTTGTCTTACCTACTGGCTGAACGCCCTGAGCGCCGTCGACCCCCGCGTACCCCTTTTCCTCACCCTCAATCCGCACCGCGAACCCGATCCCGCGCTCGTCGAATCCACCTTCTACTACGACCATCCCAGCTTCCATCCCGCGGCGCTGCGTGCGCAGCGGGAACTGCCCATGCTGCAAGGCATTCGCAACACATGGTATTGTGGCAGCTACTTCGGGAACGGCCTGCACGAGGACGCGCTGGTCTCGGGGCTGGCGGTCGGTGAGGCTCTCGGCGGGATCCGGCGGCCGTGGACGACGGCAGCCGCGGCGGAGCCGCTGGGAAGGTTGAGGGTGCACCGACAGCGCGGCTGACTGCCGATTCGGCCTGGATCTTGCCGAGCGGCGCGCTCGTGTAGGTCGACAGCGGCATTTTTGTCGCCGGCAGTTCGTCCCAGTCGGCGCTCCTGCCGGCGAGGGTGTCCCGGCAGCACCATGGCAGGGACCGACCCGCAGATCCGCGGCTCAGATCTGCACTTCCCACCGATGGTAGCCGTTGCTGTCTGTGCCGGGGCAGGGATTCGTCGCCCCACCGGCGGCGGCGCCGCAACGGACACAGAACACGATGCCGCCGTTTGGCTCGGTGGTGACCCACTGGTGCTGGCCGTTGCTGTCGGTGCCGAGGCAGGGATTGACCGGCGCTCCCACCAAACAGCCGCAGCAGGCGCAATAGGTAACCTTGCTCATCATCCCTCCGCTTGATCGTTCGCGACGATAACCGCCGCGTCTCGATCGGGTTCCACAGGCGACCCATGGCGAGGATGGTGGGCCCGGCAGGACTCGAACCTGCAACCAGACCGTTATGAGCGGCCGGCTCTGACCATTGAGCTACGGGCCCGACGGGGGCCCGCCATCATAGCGCGCTTCGCGCCCGGTGCGAGCACCCTTGCTCGCGGTGCCCCGGCAAGATATCCGGGCATCGCGACCTCGGCTCAGCGGCCAGCGCTCCTGTCGCGCGCGCTCGCCCGTGCAGTTCCGCGACCTCGGGGGTCACAGCGCCGCGCCGGCGGCCTCGTGCCGCTGCTCGGCCCCGGATTTCGGGCCCCGTTCGACCGTTTCACCCCCCCGGCCATGCCCCTTCAGGCCGGGCGCAGAATTTGCAGCAGCCTGGTGAACGGCGCGGCGTCCCGCGCCAGGCCGAGCGACGTCGAGAAGTGACCGGCGGGGGCGCGGAAGACGTTCTCCGCCGGCAGCTTCCACGCCTCCACCAGGGCTTCGCCGCCGGCGGTCAGCGTGACGTCGTCGCTGCGGCCGACGACGACGACGATGCGCGCCGGGTCCACCGCCGGCTCGGCGAGCGGGTCGAGCAAGGGGCGCCAGCGATTGATCTCGGCCACCGACCAGCCGCCGGCGCGAATGGCCCGGGGCACCCCCAGCTCGCGGGTGAGGCTGCCCTCGAAGGTCACCGCCAGCAGCGAATGCGACGGAGCCACCAGGAACAGCGCGTCGGGCCGCATCTCGGCCGGCCAGTGGCGCGCTACCACCGCGGCGAGCTGTGCCGTGAGCGCCCCAAGGCTGACGCCGCCGAGGCACACCGGGCCGCCGCGGGTGGCCCGTGCCCAGGCCACCAGCCGGCCGAGCTCGATCACGTGGGCGTGGAAATAGTCGAGCAGGCCTCCCGGTCCGCCGGCAAAGATCGGCTCGCCGCCATAGGTCCCGGGCACACGTCGGCGGCCGTGCCAGGGCCCCTCTGGACGAATCACCCGGATGCCGGCCCCCAGCAGCCCGGCCAGCGAGTGGCGGGTCGCCCCGGTGAATTCGGTCTCCATGGCAATGCCGTGGGTGAACACCAGCGACGGGCCGCGCGGCGGGCCGGCCCCGTCCGTGGCCAGCGGTGCGGCGACGCGCGCCCACGCTGGCCCCGGGGCCACCGGCGTTGGTGCCGGGAAGCGCAGCCAGCCTTCGACGCCGAGGGATGAGAGGAAACCCCGCGAGACCTCGATATCGGCGAGGTTGAAAGCGTCGGCGAAGGCCTCATCGGGACGGTCGAGCCGGCCCGCATGCCGCTGCGCGACCTGCTCGGGCGCCTCGATGTGCCAGGCCACCGCCGGCAGCGGCGAACGCACATGAAGTGGCACCAGGGCGCCGCGCAGGTTGCCGAGCGCCATGGCGGCGCGCAGCCGCGCTGCCTCGAAGGAGGTGTGGGCGGGACCATTGCCAAAGAAGGCAGCTTCCCAGGCGGTATCGGCGGTGACCAGCGCCGCCTTGCGTTCCTCCACCCGCGCCAGGATTCCCGGCAGCAGGCGGCGGGCGAAGGGTCCGCAGGGAATCGCCTCCATGAACCGCTCGGGCGAGCCGGCCGCCGCCATCGCCGCCGCCCAACCCCGCGACAGCGGAAAATACCACTGCGTCAGCATCCGCAGGGCGGCCGCATCGAACCATGGCAGCATTAGCAGCCCGCCGCTGGCGCGGCGGATCACGCGTGCGAAGCCCTCCCGCGCGAAGCGCGGACGGCGCGGTGGCATAGCGGTGGCTGCGCCGGACGCGAGGCGGGCAAGCCGCTCAGTAGTCGAGGAAGCTGCGCAGCTTGCGCGACCGGCTCGGGTGCTTCAGCTTGCGCAGTGCCTTGGCCTCGATCTGACGGATACGCTCGCGGGTAACGGAGAACTGCTGGCCGACCTCTTCGAGGGTATGGTCGGTGTTCATGCCGATACCAAAGCGCATGCGCAAGACGCGCTCCTCGCGGGGCGTCAGGCTGGCGAGCACGCGGGTCGTCGTTTCCCGCAGGTTGGCCTGGATGGCGGCGTCCAGCGGCTGGACGGCGTTCTTATCCTCGATGAAATCGCCGAGGTGACTGTCCTCCTCGTCGCCGATTGGCGTCTCCAGGCTGATCGGCTCCTTGGCGATCTTGAGAACCTTGCGCACCTTTTCCAACGGCATCGACAGCTTCTCGGCCAGCTCCTCGGGCGTCGGCTCGCGGCCGATCTCGTGGAGCATCTGCCGGCTGGTGCGCACCAGCTTGTTGATCGTCTCGATCATGTGCACCGGAATGCGGATGGTGCGGGCCTGATCGGCGATCGACCGGGTGATCGCCTGGCGGATCCACCAAGTGGCGTAGGTGGAAAACTTGTAGCCGCGGCGGTACTCGAACTTATCGACCGCCTTCATCAGGCCGATGTTGCCTTCCTGGATCAGGTCGAGAAACTGCAGGCCGCGGTTGGTGTATTTCTTGGCGATGGAGATGACCAGCCGCAGATTGGCCTCGATCATCTCCTTCTTCGCCTTGCTGGCCTCGCGCTCGCCCTTCTGCACGGTGGAGACGATGCGGCGGAACTCGCCGATCGGCAGTGCCGTATCGTCCGCAATAATACCGATCTGCCGGCGCAGCTCGCCGACCTCGGTGCCGTGGCGGGCGACGAACGTCGACCATCCTTTAGCCGGCAGCTGTCCGACGCGGGCGAGCCAGTCCGGAGCGAGTTCCTGAGCGCGATGATGGTCGAGGAACTCCTCCCGCTTCACCCGGCAGTCCACCGCCAACCGCAGCAGCCGGCCCTCCAGGCCGATCAGCCGGCGGTTGAGCTCGTAGAGCTGAGAAACCAGCTCCTCGATGCGGATGTTGTGCAGATGCACGTCCTGCAGCAACAGCGCCAGCTCGCGGCGCAGCTTGAGGAAGCGCTTCTCCAGCGTCGGCTTCGGCTCCTCGCCGCGGCGGACGGCATCGAGCCGCTGCACCTGCACCCGGTGCAGCCGCTTGTAGGCAATGGAGATCTGCTCGAAGGTGGCTAGCAGCTGCGGCAGCAGCGCGCACTCCATCGCCGCCAGCGAGACGTTCTGCTCCTCGCCGTCCGGATCCTCGCCCTCGTCCTCTTCACCGGCACCTTCGGTGGAACGGTCGGCGGCAAGGGCGGCAGCATCGGCAACGCTGGAATCAGTGCGCACCAGCTGCGGTGACAGGAGCGCTTCCGGCGACAGCTCGCACGGCCCCACCGCTGCGGTACCACCGTTGACCGGGACAGGGCCGGCCGCCGGTCCCAGACCGGGCGCCGACGCCGCCTCGCCGTTCGGCGCGGCGGCAGGAGCAACGCCGTCGTACGTCGCCTCGAGATCGATGATGTCGCGCAGCATCAGCCGGCCTTCGATCAGCGCCTCGTACCAGCGGACGATCGCCCGCATCGTCAGCGGGCTTTCACAGATGCCGCCGATCATCATTTCGCGGCCGGCCTCGATCCGCTTGGCGATGGCGATCTCGCCCTCGCGCGACAGCAGCTCGACATTGCCCATCTCGCGCAGGTACATGCGCACCGGATCGTCGGTGCGACCGATCTCGTTTTCGTCGACGTTGCCGGTCGGTGTGTCGGCTTCCGCTACCTCGGCCGGGGCGTTGCTGTCGTCGCTTTCCTCACCCTCGATGACGCTGATGCCGATCTCCGAGAGCATCGCCATCGTATCTTCGATCTGCTCGGAAGAGACCTGCTCCGGCGGCAGCGCGGTGTTGAGTTCGTCGTAGGTGACGTAGCCGCGCTCCTTGCCGCGGGCGATCATCCGCTTAATGCCGGCGCCCAGGGCATCGAGAAGAGGGGCGTCTTGTTGCTCGTTCTTCGCCTCGGCGATCTCCGCCACTGCCCCGGTCGCTTTCGTCGACATTCGGTTCCTCGCTACAATTGCACGCAGCCATCCGCCGGGGTCACCCACCCCTGCGGCGCGACCGGGCAGATGCTCTGCCGGCATTAGGATTTTCCGGCCGGACAGGAGTTGCGGCGCACGCCGCCCTCCTGATCACGGCAGCGGAATGCGTCACGACAACGCGAAGCCTGGGCCTTCGCGTTTCGCCATAAACCGCCACTCATGCTCACGCTGAGATGCCGCGGCAAGGAATCAACATCGCATCTCCCGTCGCATGCTGTCCCGCAACCTGGAATACGACAATAAATCCATGGCGCAGGCCGGACGGGGCCGAACCCGATGCACCACCGCAGTTGGTCAGGTAGCGCCGGCCCTCCGGCTCGTCAAGAGCACGGCGGCAACAGATGTGCGCTTCGTGCACTTTGGCCTTTGGCAGGGCAACAGGGTCACACGCCAAGCGCCGGCATTCAGCCACTCTCTTTTTCGGCTGCCAGCGTCGCGCGGATCAGTGCCCGGCGCCGCTCCCATGCCTCCGCCGACAGATCGGCGGCGGGCTCCCGCGCCAGTTCCTGCTTGAGCAACAGCTTGTGCAGCAGCGCAATCTCCGCCGCCCACGCCGCCTCCGCCTCCTGCTCTGCCGGCGCGGCGGGCAACTCGCCGATGACACGGTCGAGGACGCTGCCGAGACCGCGACGCCGAACCTCCTCCTGCACCGTCGCGGCATCCGCATCACCGAGGGTGGCGTGCAGCACCAGCAGCAGTTGCCGCAACTGGTCCAGCGCCGCATCGGCGAAGGCGAGCCGGCCCAAGTCTTCCTCGTGGCGGTCCAGGAGGCGTGGTGATCCGGCCGCAAGTGCGCACAGCGTCAGTTCCGCCCGCGTCCGCCGGTCCGTTGGCGCTGTCCAGACGCGCTTGGACTCGTCCACGATGGCGGATCTCCCGGCCTGCGGCCGGGAAGCGCCGGCAGACCTGTCGCGGCCGGCCTTGCCGGACCGGAAGCGCGCCGCCTGCCAGAGGCGGTCGCGAAAGGCGCGGTCGAAGTGGGCCCGCACGGCAGCATCGGCAATCAGGCCGGTGCGCTGGCGCAGCCTCGCCTCGACCGCCGCCCGCTCTTCGGGCGGCACGTGCAGGCGGCCGCGGTTCTCGATGCGGAAGAGGAAGTCGGACAGCGGCGCCGCCTCCTGCAGCGTCCGGTGCAGCATCTGCTTCGGCCAGCGGGCGGCGATGCGGTCGGGATCATCGGCGGTATCCACCCGCAGCAGCGCCATCCGCAGGCCGAAACCGGGCTTCAGCAGCGGTAGTGCCCTTTCGGCGGCGCGAAGGGCGGCGCGCTCGCCGGCGGCATCGGGATCGAACAGCAGGACCGGCTCCGGCACCAGCGACCACAGCGCGCGCAGATGATCCTCGGTCAGCGCCGTGCCCAGTGGCGCCACCACGTGCCGCCAGCCGGCCTCGGCGAGGCCGATCACATCCATGTAGCCTTCGACGACGATGATCGTCTGGGCGGTGCGGGCGGCTTCCGCCGCCCGATCGATACCGTAGAGCAGCCGGCCCTTGTGGAAGAGGGGCGTTTCCGGCGTGTTCAGATACTTGGGCTCGCCCGGTCCCATCAGCCGGCCACCGAAGCCGCGAATGCGGCCCCGCTGATCGGCAATCGGAAAGATCACCCGGCCGCGGAACCGGTCATAGGCGCCGCGCCGGCCGTCTTCCGGCTGGACCAAAAGCCCCACCTCCAGCAGCGCCGCTTCGTCGATCCCCTCGCGCGCCAGTGCCGACTTCAGCGCTTGGCCGCTGTCCGGCGCGAAGCCCAGGCGCCAGCCGTCGATCGCCGCGTCGGCCAGCCCCCTGCCCTGCAGATAGGACAGCGCCGGCCTGCCTTCCGGCATCCGCAGCATCTGGCAGTAGTAGCGGCTCGCCGCTCCCAGCAGGTCGACCAGCCGGCCCCGCCGCCGGTCGGCCGCCTGCTCCTGCGGCGTCGGCTGCGGCAGCGCGAGGCCGGCCAGGACGGCGAGGCGCTCCACCGCCTCTCGGAAGCCGACCTTGTCCGCCTGCATGACGAAGTCGATGATCGAGCCGTGAGCGCCGCAGCCGAAGCAGTGGTAGTGGTCGTCCCAAACGTGGAAAGACGGCGTCTTCTCGCCGTGAAACGGGCACAGGCCCTGGTACTGGCGGCCGCGGCGGATCAGCCGGACGTGCTTGCCGATGACCTCGGCAAGGCTGACGCGGGCCTTCAGCTCGTCGAGGAACCCCTGCGGCAGGCTCACGCCAGCGCCGCGCGCCCGCCTGCTTCGCGCCTCCCCCCGGCTCCGGCGGCAGGCTGGCCTGTCCTCACGACAGCCGTGCCTTCACCAGCGCACCGGCGCGGGCGAAATCCATCTGGCCGGGGAAACGCTCCTTCAGCAGCGCCATGACCCGGCCCATTTCCTTCAGCGTCGTGGCGTTAACCTCGGCGATCGCCGCCGCCACCGCCTGCTCGACCGCCGCCTCGTCCATCAGCGGTGGCAGAAAGTCCTCGATGACTTCTATCTCGGCGGCCTCACGCCGCGCCAGATCGTTGCGGCCGCCTTCCTCGTAGAGGCGGATGCTCTCGTGACGCTGCTTGATCATCGAGCGCAGCATCGCGAGGATCTGCTCGTCGCTGAGACCGTTGCTGTTGCCCTTGCCGCGCTCGGCAATGTCACGGTCCTTCAGAGCGGCGAGGATCAGCCGCATCGTCGACGTAGCGCATTCGTCGCGGGCGCGCATTGCCTGTTTTAGGCCCTCGTCGAGACGTGTCCGCAGCATGGGTGCTCCCGATCGGTTGCCAGCAGGCCAGTGTAAGGCACTGCGACCGCTGCCGTCACCGGCAAAAAAACCTAGTAAAACCAATGTATTCTTTATCTATTGGTTGACGCGGGGGACCGCGGTCGCATATTTGACGCGGGAGGTAGTGGCGGAGTGCGATCAGCCCTACCGATCCCGGGGCATCGCGACGACAGGAGACCGCCCGTGAGCGAGTGGGATCACGAAGGGGCTGCGCCAGCGGCTCCGGCAGAGGGCGAAACGCCGTCGCGGCCGGATCGGGCAGATGCCGCACTGGTGCTGGAGGACGGCAGCGTCTTCTGGGGCCGCGGTGCCGGTGCCCCCGGCGTTGCCATCGGCGAGGTCTGCTTCAACACCGCGATTACCGGATACCAGGAGATCCTTACCGATCCGTCCTACGCCGGCCAGATCATCACCTTCACCTTCCCGCATATCGGCAACGTGGGCACCAACCCCGAGGATGTCGAGACGCTGACGCCGGCCGCTCGGGGTTGCGTGCTGCGCGCTCCCGTCACCGAGCCGTCCAACTGGCGGGCGACGCAGCATTTCCGCGCCTGGCTCAAGTCGCACAACCTCGTCGCCATCAGCCATGTCGATACCCGCCGGCTGACCCGCCGCATTCGCGACGGCGGTGCCCCGCGCGGCGCGCTGATCCATAGCCCGGGCGAACCGATCAACGTCGACGCCCTGCGCTTTATGGCGGAGCGCTGGCCGAGCCTGGAGGGAACGGACCTCGCGCGCGAGGTGATGTGCCGGCAGACCTACACCTGGGACGAGACCCGCTGGACCCTGGACAAGGGCTACGGCCGGCAGACCGAGCCGCGCTGGAACGTCGTCGCCATCGAC
This sequence comes from Rhodospirillales bacterium, assembly GCA_016793875.1. Taxonomy (GTDB): domain Bacteria; phylum Pseudomonadota; class Alphaproteobacteria; order Rhodospirillales; family Defluviicoccaceae; genus Defluviicoccus. The sequence continues at coordinate 48,179 of JAEULG010000025.1, forward strand.
TATGGCGCCAAGCGCAACATCCTGCGCTGTCTTGCCGCCGCCGGCTGCCGGGTCACCATCGTACCAGGCGATGCATCCGCCGAGGACGTTTTGCGGCACAAGCCGGACGGCGTCTTCCTCTCCAATGGCCCCGGTGACCCGGCGGCCACCGGCGTCTACGCGGTGCCGGTGATCCAGGAGATGCTGGCGCGCCGGGTGCCGCTGTTCGGCATCTGCCTCGGCCACCAGATGCTCGGTTTGGCGCTGGGGGCGCGAACTTACAAGCTCCCGCTCGGCCATCGCGGCGCCAACCATCCGGTCAAGGACCTGGAGACCGGCCGGGTCGAGATCACCAGCCAGAACCACGGCTTCGCCGTCGACCGCACGACGTTGCCGGCCGGCGTGGTCGAGACCCACGTCTCGCTGTTCGACGAGACCAATGAGGGACTGCGCGTCGAGGGCCTGCCGGCCTTCTCCGTGCAGTACCATCCGGAAGCCTCGCCGGGCCCGCAGGACAGCCACTACCTCTTCCACCGCTTCACCGAAATGATGCAGCGGGTCCGGGTCGCGGCAGCCTGACCGGCGGCGACAGCCCGATGGCTGCCCAAACCATGCCGCCGGCCGCCGCGACGAACCGTCTGATCTCCCTCGGCGGCACCTTGCTGCTGGCGACGGCGGCAATGGCTGCGGCCTATGGGGTGCGCGTCGGCTTTGTCGAGTACGCCCCGTCGGCGTGGGCCTGCCAAGCGGTCGCGCCGCCGTGGTGGTGTCCGTTGCGGCTGGTCGGGGTGGAGGGGCTGCGCCTCGGGGTCGTCGGCTTCGTTGCCCTCGCCTGCGGCCTGGGAGCCCTGTTCCTTGGCTGCCGGCGGTTGGCGCTGGCGGCGGTCGGCTTCGGCGCTGCCGGTCTTGCGCTCTATGTTCCAGAGCCCGCCGCCGGGGGTGCACTGCTGGGGGCGATGGCGCTGCTGCGCCGGTAGCCCGCTGCGGGGGCGAGGCGGTGGCAACCGAGGGCGATCGCCGATGCCAACACCAGGGTCATTCCCGTCCACGCCAGCGCCTGATGGTTGGCCAGCCCTTCCGCGATAGCGATCGCGACGCCGGCTGCAGTCAGGATCGTAGCCAGCAGACGCTCTTCGGCATAATCGACCCCGGCGAGAGCAGCACCGTTGCGCGCGCCTGCCCACCGGGAAGCCAGCGCCAGCAGCAGGAAGGCGAAGGCGGGCACGGCGTGCACCTCGGTGCTGAAGTCGCGATACCGGCCATCGAAGAGCAGGCACAGGCTCGATGCCGTCGCGCCGAACAGGGTGACCGCCCGCAGCACCCCCAGTACCGTTTCCCGCCACGGCGCGGGCGGAAGCTGCCGTTGGCGGGCGGCCGCCAGCAGTGCCTGGATCGGCAGCGGTACCAGCGCCCGCCCACCAGCCAGCACTGCCAGCACCGCCGCTGCCGCGGCACCCGCGGTCAGTCCGCGAATGGCGAAGACCAGCCAGTCCCACAGGGTTCGACTGGCGTCGAGGCCGTCACCAAGGCCGCGGACGAGCAGCGTGGCTGCCGCCGCCGCCACGGCGGCCAGTCCCAGCCAGCCGGCGACCGGAAGCCGCCGCGCCCGCCACGCCGCGGGGACCAGCACCAGCCCGGCGAGGAACGCGGAAACCGTGAACAGCCGCAGCCAGTCGGGCTGCCCGCTGACCGGGCCCTGCAGCGGAAACTTGGCGGTGCGATCGCTGTCCAGCAGCCCCCAGTGACCGCCAACCGTGCCTTCCAGACGGCGTTTCCAAGCCTGGTCGATGGACTCGATGACGTTGATGCCGATGCCCTCGCGCTGCGCCGCGATCATCAGTTCGCGGACGAAGCGCGCCTGCTCCAGCCGCCCGGGCCGCGCCCCCTCCCGCATGCGCCCGGCCGAAGGCCAGCCGGCTTCGCCGATGAATATCCGCTTGCCGGCAAAAATCTCGCCGGTCCGCCGCCAGGTTTCGACGGCATAGGGCACCGCCCGGTCGACCGGCGTGGGATGGTCCTCCCAGTAGGGAAGGACATGGATGGTGACGAAGTCGACGGCGGCGGCGACTTCCGGATGCTTGAGCCAGAACTCCCAGACGTCGGCGTAAGTCACCGGCATCGGCACGGCAGCACGGACGCGCTCGATCATCGCCGCCAGCTGGTCGGGCGGCTGCTCGCGCCGCAGCAGCACCTCGTTGCCGACGATGACCGCCGCCACCGTCTCCGGATAGCGTTGCGCAAGGTCGATGACTCCGGCTAGTTCCCTCTCGTTCTTCGGTCGCTCGAGCCCGATCCAGGCGCCCAGCATCACCGTCATGCCGAGGTCGCGGGCAATACCGGGCACCGCGTCCAGGCCTTGCCGCACCGTGTAGGTGCGTACGCAGCGGGTGAGCCCCCGCAGCAGCGTCAGATCCTCGATGATCTGCTCGCGCGGGATGACGAATGTCTCGTCGAACGGGGTTTGGCCGTCGCGATACGGAGCATAGGAGACGCACGGCACTGTCACCGGTGCGTCGGGGAGCGCGACTGGCCGGCCTTCGAGCCACCAGAAGGCCAGAACCGGCAACAGCGCAAAGAACAGGGCCGGTAAGGCAAACCAGCGCGGCATGGCAACGTCCCGGATTTCCGATCGGGACTCTTAGCCCATGCCTACGCTTTCAGCCAGCCCGCCTTCGGGAATACGGTCGAAGCAGCCGCGGGACAGGTCGCCGGCGGTGAGCCTAGGCCACCCGCGGCCGGCGGTAAGCTGCCGGACGAAGTGCCAGTGCTGCATAGGCGGTGGCGCAACGACGCACCAGCCGGGACACCAGACCGACCCGGGCACAGCGGTCGCTTGCCACACCATCGAGGTCGACATGATCCACCCGCATCATTGCACGTCCGAGAACGAGATGGTTGAGCATGACGTGCACCTCCTGTCGCATTGCTTGTCTAATGTGCACATTGTGCGCCACAAAGTCCAGAAAAAAGCGCACGTTGTGCGCGGAAGTGCAGATTATGCAGAGCTGACCTGAGAAAAACACGTCAGCAGGCGAAACGGCGGCTATCCCCGCCTTTCGTGGCGTTTGAAGCGCGATCGCCCGGCAAAACGTCCCGGTCGCCTCGGTGCTTGCATCGTGAAGCGTCTCGCCGCAAAACCGCAGGAGGAACGGCAACGTCCGTCAGCCAGCGGGCCGAACCGGGAACGTGCCGAGCCACAGCGAATCGGAGGGAGACAGCCCTTGCGGGCCGCGGATTTCAAACGCTGGCGAAAGTCTCTCGGGCTTTCCCAGAAGCAGGCGGCAGATGCGCTCGGACTGAAGCGGCGCATGGTCCAGTACTATGAAAAGGGCGAGCGCGATGGCGAGAAGGTGGCGGTGCCGAAAGCCGTGCGTCTCGCCTGCTGGGCGCTCGCCGCCGGTGTCACCGATTACCGCGGGCCGGACGCGAAAGCGGAAAGCGGAACCGCTGCCGCCGACGAGGATGATGCCGAGGAGGACGAGGACCCACCACCACCGCTGGCGGGCACCCTGCCGAAGGACCGCGTCGCGGGGTGAGACCCGCCCCGACTTTCGGCGGGATTGGGTACCGGCTGGTGCCGCCGCCCCGATCCCTCCGCCGCGCCGGCCGCGATTGATGTGCAATAAGAAGGCCCGCCAATGGAAGGATGCACCCGCCGGCTACGGACCCTGCTGGGGCTGGGTATCGCATGCGCCGTAGCCGCCCTGATACCGCGCATCCAGGCCCAGGACATCCGCGCCGAGGACCCGCCGCTGGCAGTGGTTTCGTACGGTGGGCTCTACCAGAAGGCACAGCAGCAGGTCTTCTTCGCGCCGTTTCGCAAGGCGTCGGGAATTGCGGTTACCGACCATGCCTGGGACGGCGGCATGGCGGTTCTTCGCGACCGTGTGCAGAACGGCATGCCCCGCTGGGACGTGGTCCAGGTGGACGACGACGAACTCGCACGCGGCTGCGAGGAAGGCCTCTTCGTCGACCTCGACTGGGCGCGGATCGGCGGTCGGGAACGCTACCTGACGGAGGCTGTGTCACGCTGCGGCGTCGGCGCCATCCTCTACAGCCTCGTCCTCGCCTACAACCGCAGCAGCTTGGCAAGCGCACCGGCCGGCTGGGCAAACTTCTTCGACACCAACGGCTTCCCCGGTAAGCGGGCGCTCCGTCTGGGCCCAAAGACGACCCTTGAGATCGCCCTGCTGGGCGACGGCGTGGCCGCCGCCGACATCTATACGGTGCTGGCGACACCTAAGGGGGTCGATCGAGCGTTCAGCAAGCTGGACACGATCAAGGCCGACCTCGTTTTCTGGCATGACGCCCGCCAGCCCGCGCGGTTCCTCGCCGAGGGAAAGGTGGTCATGAGCTCCGCCTACAACGGCCGCATCGAGGACGCCAACCGCAGTGAAGGCACCAGTCTCGGCACGGCCTGGACCGGCGCACTCGATGCCGTTGACTGGTGGGTCATCCTCAAGGGCTCGCCACGCGAGACGGAAGCGTATCGGTTCCTGGAGTTCGTCGGCCGGGCAGACAACCAGGCCCAACTTCCGGACCTAATCACCTACGGGGTTCCCAGCCGGGACGCGAATGAGCTGATCGATCCGCAGCGCCGTTCGGATCTGCCGTCGGCCCCGGACAACATGAAGAATGCCTTGATGATCTCCGCGGATTTCTGGCGGCACAATCTGAACGCGCTTACCGAGCGCTTCAACAAGTGGGCGGTGATGAAGTAGCTTGCTGGTCGCACCTCAGGAGGACGGAGGACGATGGCGGAGACAGCAGCGCACCCTCACCCGGAGCGGACGGACCCGGCGGCCTATGCCTTCTGGACGCGGGATATCGTGCGGTTCTCCGACGTCGATCGCTATCGCCACATCAACAACGTCGCCACCGCCACCTATTGCGAGACCGGCCGGGTGGAATTCGCCGAGCGGCTTTGGCCGGGATCGACCGCCGGCGAGACGACCGGCTGGGTGATCGTCAAGCTGACCGTGGCCTTTCTCGCCCAGGCGCATTACCCGGGGGAGGTTCGCATCGGCACGCGCGTCGAGCGCGTCGGGCGGACGTCGCTGACCATCGGCCAGGGTGTGTTCAAGGATGGCGTGTGCTTCGCGACCAGCGAGGCGATCTTGGTGTGGGTGGACCTCACCCGCGGCGGCGGAGGCGTAGCGTTTCCGGACGCGCTTGACGCGCTGCTCCACGCCGAAGCCGAACAGCCCCGCCTCGCGGCGACCTTCTGAGCCTCATCTCTCGACCGGCGGATCGCCTTCTTCCGCGCCGCCCGCAGCACCCGCGGCATGCGCGGCGATGCGGGCGCGACGGCGTCCGTGCAACTGGTCGCGCATCGTCCGCGACGAATGGCACGGCCGGCAGGCGCTGCGCAGGTTCTCCCAGCGGTTGTCCTCAGCATCACCATTGATGTGATCAACCTCGGTGGCCGTGGCCTTGCCGCAGAATTCGCACACCGGGTGATCGTTGAGCTTTTCCTGCCGCAGCTTGCGCCAGGCGACTTTCTTGTAGGCACGGTTGTAGTTGCGGGGCCGCGCCGCCTCCATCGCCTGCCGGCGGATACGCTCGCGCTCCGCGCGGGCCGGATCAATTGGCTTCCACGGCATCGCGGCGGCCCTCGCTGACGGATGGTCGCATGGCTCGACCCCCCTTCCCGGTCACGGCAGAATCAGTCCCAGGCGCAGGGCCGCCACGACTGCCTGCATGCGATTGGCAGCCGCCAGCTTGGCCATGGCGCGCTTCAGATGGAAGTTCACGGTATGCTCCGAGACATTCAGGATCTTACCGATGCTCCAGGCGCTCTTGCCGCGCGCCGTCCAGGTCAGGCACTCACGCTCGCGGTCGGTCAGTCGCACGCTGGCCGGCGGGCCGAGGCCGTGTCGTAACAGGCGGGCGTAGGTAAGCATGAACTGGACGGCGATGATCTGCAGCTTCGCCAGATCATCGAGGACAGGGGGCTTTGCGCCGGCGGTCGCGAGACTGACGACATAGGTCTCGCCGCGCGGACCGTGCAGCGGGATGCTGACGCCGTTGAGCAGGCCCGCATCCCTGCTCTCGATCATGACCCGGCGCTGCTTCGGCGACAGTGGCAATTCTCGGGGCAGATCATCCCAGATAAGCGGATCGCCGGCGTTCGGCATGCGCAGCAGCACCGGATCGCAAAGCTCGTAGCCGTTGGCGAAGTAATGCTTGATCCAGTCTTCTGGAACATTGGCGATAACAGCGGGCGCCACGGTCGCGACGCCGAGCGTCTGGCGCGCCTGTGGCGTAACCGGTACCAGCGCAATGCGATCGTAGCCGAGGCGCTCGGCGGCCGTGCGAAACACCTCGAACGCGGCTTCCGACGTCGTCGCACGCTGGCAGAACTCGATGAACTCCAGCAGATCGGTGTTCCCGGCGGCGGAAAGATGGGCCCGGCTGGGCGGCAGCAGGGTTGCGCCGCTTCCGTCACCCCGGTCGGTCAGCCCGGCCGGTGCGATGGCGCTCAGGCGCTCGATATGTGTCATCGGTTCCCCCTGGCAGCAAAATGCGAAGGCCGGCGCCCGGCGGGCACCTCCTTGATGGCGCGACGGAAAGCTCCGCGAAAAGCCGGCCAAGCCGCGGGCGGCGAGCACCGTCGCCCCGGCATCGACCTGTCGCACCCGGACCAGCTCCGATGCATGCAAAATATTCCCCTTTTGGGTATATACCGACTTCTACAGATTTGATGTCAATGGCTTTGGCGTAAGGAAATCGGCGTTCGGTCAATACCCCTAAAAAGGTAACTGCCCCAGGTCTATGCGAGGCTGCATAACCCTCTTGCGTTACAAGCATCGGGCGACGCCATGTCGATAACGAAAAAGGGGTTGGCAGCCGCCGGCGAGCAACCGCACGGCCCCGGGCAGCGCGGGGACAGCCTCGAGCATCCCGGCGCCGATGCCCGCCTGCTCCAGAAACGCCTCGATAACCTGCTACGATCGGTACGTACATCACAGTGGCTCGCCCGCACCCACTTGCGCTCGGCCGCCGCTCTGATTCAGCCGGGGGCGGAAGGACGGCCAGACCAGACCGGTGGTCCTGCGGCCCGGACCGGCAGCGCCCGCGACGACCGGCGGCGGGCCCGGAAGTGCCTCGGCTTCGCCGGAATCTGCCGGCGCCGCGCCGCCCGCCTCAAGGAGAGCAGTCACAGCCTGTTTGGCTAGAATACCCCGGATGCAGCCATAATACCAGCCATTAGCCCTTGTTGTAGCCTAATTGGGTGATATATATTCCGGCATCCGGGAGGCGTCAGGGTCTGCCGGGTGATCCTGAAACCGAAAGGGTGACCTAGCCCCGCCATGGGCCGCATGCAGAGCGGGTCCCGCCTCCCCACATCGCACGCCCCGGAGGTACGGATAGCCTCGCAGCAACTTGGCGGGGCTGCCTGGCTGAAGCCGCTGGTGGCGCAGATCGCCGCGACCGCATTCTGCATCGCCGACGCCGCTCCCTGCTCCGCGTCTGCATATTTCCTTCGCGAGCAAAGCGCGGCAGCGATGGGCAACGCCTTCGCCGGATCGGCCGCCGGTGCGGACGATGCGACCTACATGTTTTTCAACGGCGCTGCGCTGGGATTTCTCGACGGCAATGCCATCGGCGGCGTCAACAGCATCATGCGATCCTCGGCGCAGCTCGAGCAGGGCACCGCCCGAACCGCGACGGGCGCGCCGGTGGCGGGCAACGACGGTGGAGATGCCGGTGGATTGTGGCTGGTACCGGCGCTCTACGGCCTGTGGGACCTCTCGCAAAGCTTCGGCTGGCACGACCCCGTGCGCCTCGGCATCGCTATCAATGCCCCTTTCGGCTACGAGACGGAATATCGGGATGGGTGGATCGGCCGCTACTATGCCCTGCAGTCGCGGCTGCGGACCCTTGCCGTCAACCCGGTGCTCGCCTGGTCTCCTTTGGCGGGTGTCTCGCTGGCAGCGGGCGCCCAGATTCAGAAAATCGACGCCAAGTTGACCAATGCCATCGACTTCGGCAGCCTGGGAGCAGCGGCCGGCCTCCCCGGCGCCGTCCCCGGCGGCCAGGACGGCTTCGGCAAGCTGACCGGCAATGACTGGGGGTTTGGCTGGACCTTGGGCCTGTTGGTGGAACCTCACCCCAGCACCCGCATCGGCGTTAGCTGGCGCTCGGCAGTGCGGCACGAGCTGACAGGCAATGCCCGGCTGCGGCTGGACAGCGCCGGCATCGGCACCGCCCTCGGGCAGACGGGTGGAACCACCGGCGCCCGGGCGAAGCTGACTACCCCCGATATCGTCACCTTCGGCATTCATCAACGGCTCGACGCGGCCTGGAGCATCGTCGCCGATGCGAGCTGGACCCGCTGGAGCAGCAGCCGCGTGCTGCGCGTCCACTTCGATGACGGCCGGCCGGCGGATGTCACCGAGCAGGACTGGCGGGATACCTGGTTCTTCGCCGGCGGCACCAGCGTGCGCCTGGATGACCAGTGGACGCTGCGTTGCGGTATCGGCTGGGACCAGAGCCCGGGCCGCACGCGCACCCGCTCGCCACGGACACCGGCGAATAGCGGTCTGATGATCGCCGGCGGCGGCAGCTGGCAATTCTCCCCGGCGCTCGGCCTGAGCTTCGCCTACAGTCATTTCTTCATTGAGAGCGCGCGCATCGACCTGCAGGACAGTGCGCCCGGCAACGGCAACCGCGGCAACCTTTCGGGGTCCTCCGACAACGGGGTCGATGCCGTCTCCCTGCAGGTCATCTGGAGCTTCTGAGCGGCAAACTGCAAAGCTTGGCTGTGCGGCTCATGCCGCTCGCGGCAACTCAGACGCCAGCCGCAGCACCGGTCCGCCGATTCGGTGGTGGCGGCGCAGCCGCCGCAGTTCCTGCCAGGTGACCGGTGCCTGCGCCGCTACCACCGGCAGCCGTCCAAGCCGCTTCTCGCCACCCAGGCGCCGATAGGTGATGCCGGCGCTGTCGAACGCGGCGGCAATGACCTGCGGCGGCGTCACGAACAGATACGAGGCGATGCCGCGTGCCAGCCCGAACTCGGCGAAGGCGCAGAGCATCTCGCCCAATGCCTGCTCGCGCGCGGATGCTGCCAGCCCCCGATCGACCCCAAACCGGGTAATCTCCCAGACGTCATCGGCGCACGGCAGCTGCCCGCCCGCCACCATCTCCGGCCATAACTGCTGGATCATGTATGGCTGGCTGGTGGGGATCAGCCGGGCAACCGCGCCCGGCTGGCGCTCCTTGTTGCGCCACAGCAGATAAACGGCCGCCGGCGTGTCGAACTGATCCCACTCCAGTCCGCGCCAGCAGCGGACCTCGTACTTCTGGCGTTCAACGAAGATGCGGTGGCGCAGCCGGTGCGCAGCCGGCAGGGCATCGCCGAGAAGGTGCGCGGTCTCGAGCGAGAAAGCCTCGATCATGTCTGCCCCCCTTGGTCGCTATCAGGCGACTGCGAGGGCCCTTCGAGCCGTTTTAGCTGCGGTGCTGTGGGCCGTGCTAGCGGATGGCGCCTGGATCCGCCGGCGGTGATAGTCCCCAGACGGATCTCTCGCGGTCGCAAATGGGTGTATAAACCCAATCATCACCACATTGCAACCCCATTTAGGTACATTTTCTTAACGTGGGGCTCTCCGCCAGCTGGCGGGGTCAGGCGCGTTCCGTCAGCTCTGCGTGACCTCGACGTCGACGCTCATGCCGAGCGCGGCGTTGCCCGGCCCTTCGAACGTCCCCTGCAGCGGCACCGCCTGGCGGGGATCGCGGGTAACGGCAACGCGAATCAGGTTCTCGCCACCGATGATGCCATTGGTGGGGTCGAACTCGGTCCACCCCGCCCCCGGCAGGAACACCTGCACCCAGGCATGGGTGGCGGCACCGCCAACGAGCGCGCCAGCCGAATCGGAGGCCATGTCGTAGAGATAGCCCGTGACGAAACGCGCGCCGATGCCGAGCGTCCGCACCGCTTCCATCATCAGCAGGGCGAAGTCGCGGCAGCTGCCGCTGCCAGCAGCCAGGGTCTCCGTCGGTGTCTGCGTGCCGAACTGGTCACGCGGCTTGTAGGCGAACTGCTGGCGGATCGCGTGGGTGATGCCGATCAGCAACTCCTGGGTGCTGACCCGCTCGCCGTCGTAGAAGGTCTTCACCCAGGCATCTAGCCTGCCGTCGGCGTCCGGATAGCGCCGCTCGATGCACGGCATCAGGTCCGGCAGTTCGTCTGCCGCATACTGGAACGGATAGCTTTCGGCGTTCGAGTCCAGCGAGAAATCGGTCTCCGTGACGCCGTAGTGCTCCAGCCGGAAGTCGCTGTCGAAGCGCAGCTCGCTCGCCATCTCGGAGAAGGTGGCGACTGCGATCGAGTTGCCGAATACATCGTGCAGCCAGCGCACCTTTGCCGGCGGGGAGATGCTGAGGTTGGTGTCCAGCAGGCGCATGTCGTGACTGTCCCGCGGCCTGAACATCAGCCGGTGCTCGCCGAACGATACCGGCTGCGCGTAGCTGTAGATCGTCGTGTGGTGAACCGTCAGCGTTTTCATGGGAGTCTTTCCTACCGGCCCGGGCGTCGACCGCGGCGAGATGGGCCATCGCGGAGTCCCGCCAGCCGGCATCAAGAATGGCCGGTGTGGAGAAGAAGCCTCCTCACGGCGTCAGGGTCAAGATGCCGGCCGGCTGAAACCTGCGGCGGCAATGCCGCCGGGTCCTCGGCCGAGCCGTCGGATGAGGTAGCAAGCTTGCGCCCCATAGGCCGCAAGCTTGTCTGGCGGTATGAGTTCGCCAGTCTCCTGGAAGCCGAACCGGCGCCACAGCCGCGCGGTGCCGTAAGCGGCCACCAACCCGATGGCGGGCCACCCGCGGGCAACCGCGACGGCCTCGGCCTCCGCCATGAAGGCAGCGCCGGCGCCGTGGCCCCGCGCCTCCGGGAGCACCGCGACGTCGTGAACGAACAGGCAGTCGGGGGTGGCCGGCAAGCCGCCGAGGAACGCGTCGAGTGCCGGCGGCCCGGCCAGCAGCCACGGATGGGCGAGCGCGTAGCCGCATATTGCCTCTTCGACCATCAGCTTCCGGCAACCGGCCGGAAACAGCCGCTGCTTCTCCGCCAGCACCTCCAGCCGTTCGGGCAGAGCCGGGTGCACCTGCGCCGCGATCGCTCCCACCGCGTCCATGTCAGCCTCCTGCAGCGGCTGCCAGACGATGCTTGCTGCGGTGTCATGCATCCCTGCTTCACCTCGCCTTGCCCGCAGCGGTCAAAACCTGCCGGAACGGGGCGTGTCCGAGCGGCGTACGGATAATTGGTGTGGTTCGCTTTCGCTCAGCCATCCTGCAACGCCCTTCCGTCCTGTAGGGTGCCGGTGAGCGAAAGCGAACCACACCGGGGCCATCCACCCACGCGGTTTCGCTCATCATGCCTCAGCCGTTGCCCAAGAGGGGGCCGGACAATCTTGTTGACAGCGGATCGCGATCCATATTCTCTTCCGTTGCCGGGCAAAGCGGCTGTTGCAGCATGTGATGTGCCCTGTTCAGGACGGTGAGTGGTGATGGACAACGACGCAACGCGTCGCACGAGGGCACAGGCAGTGGCGATGCGAATCGCTGCAGTGCGCCGCGCCGTCGGTCAATCGCTGCCGCTGATCTGCGAGCCCCTTCGACTTAGGTACCCCTGAACCGCGACCGACCGGAGCCATCTGGCTTGGAAGGCTGTGTTCAGGGGAACAAGCATGCGATCGCCGGCTGTTTGTGACACCTAAGACCGAAGGACAATCCAATGACCTCCGTACAAATCCCGGACGCTGAACGCGTCGTCGTCTTCGATACCACACTGCGCGACGGCGAGCAGTCGCCCGGCGCCTCGATGAACCTGGAAGAGAAGATCCGCATCGCCGAGGTGCTGGAGGAAATGAACGTCGACGTCATCGAGGCAGGTTTCCCGATCTCCTCGATGGGCGACTTTGAGGCGGTCCACGAAATCGCCAAGCAGCTGAAGACCTCGGCGGTATGCGGTCTGGCCCGCGCCGTGCGCGCCGACATCGAGCGGGTGGCGGAGGCGATCGCCCCGGCGCCGCGCGGCCGCATCCATACCTTCATCTCCACCAGCCCGCTGCACATGAAGTACAAGCTGCAGCTGGACCCGGATCAGGTGTTCGAGCGAGTCGTCGACAGCGTCTCCTACGCGCGGAAGTTCACTGATGACGTCGAATGGTCGTGCGAGGACGGTTCCCGCAGCGACCACGACTTCCTGTGCCGCTGCATCGAGGCCGCGATCAACGCCGGCGCCCGCACCATTAACATCCCCGATACCGTCGGCTATGCGGTGCCGGACGAGTTCGGCGCGCTGATCGCCATGGTCCGCTCGCGTGTCCCGAACATCGACAAGGCGATCATCTCGGTGCACTGCCATAACGACCTGGGCTTGGCGGTCGCCAACTCGCTGGCGGCGGTGGCGGCGGGGGCCCGGCAGGTGGAGTGCACCATCAACGGCCTGGGCGAACGGGCCGGCAACGCCGCGATGGAAGAGATCGTCATGGCGCTGCGCACCCGTTCCGACCGGATGCCGTACACCACCGGCGTCCGCACCGAGAACATCATGCGCGCCTCGCGCCTGGTTTCGGCGATCACCGGCTTCGTCGTGCAGCCCAACAAGGCGATCGTCGGCGCCAATGCCTTCGCTCACGAATCGGGCATCCACCAGGACGGCATGCTGAAGCACGCCGGCACTTACGAGATCATGACGCCGGAATCGGTCGGGCTGTCCAAGTCCAAGCTGGTGCTGGGCAAGCACTCCGGCCGCCACGCCTTCCGCGAGAAGCTGCGCGAACTGAACTACGATTTGGGCGACAACGCGCTGGAAGACGCCTTCGCACGGTTCAAGGACTTGGCCGACCGCAAGAAGGACGTGTTCGACGAGGACATCGTGGCGCTGGTCGACGACGGCTTGGTGCGCGCCCACGACCGGATCAAGCTGATCTCGCTGGAGGTCGAGTGCGGCACCCGGCAGGCGCGGGCCCGGCTGGCAATCGAGGTCGACGGCGAGCCGCGGGTGTGCGAGGACGTCGGTGACGGCCCGGTGGATTCGGCCTTCAAGTGCATCAAACATCTGTTCGAGACCGATGCCCGCTTGAAGCTGTATCAGGTGCACGCGGTCACCGGCGGCACCGACGCGCAAGCCGAGGTGACGGTGCGGCTGGAAGAGCACGGGCGCACGGTCAATGGCCAGGGCGCGGACACCGACACGCTGGTCGCCTCGGTCAAGGCCTACCTGAACGCGCTGAACAAGCTGATGGTGAAGCGCGAGAAGCGAGCGCCGTCGGCCCTGTCGGCTTGATCGCGCGAGCGAAAACGACCATCCTCCCGCCGCTGTGACGGGTTCCCGGGTGCCGGAGGGCTCACTTCGGCACCCGTTCCTTTTGAAAAGTGACGTTTTCCTGCCGTCGTTGCGAGCGAGGGGTGATGTTTTCACGCGTTTTCGGCTTTCTCTCGGCCGACATGGCCATTGACCTCGGCACCGCCAACACCCTCGTCTACGTCAAGGGCAAGGGCATCGTCCTCAACGAGCCGTCGGTGGTCGCCATTATCGAGCGCAAAGGGCGCAAGCAGGTGCTCGCGGTCGGTGAGGAGGCCAAGCTGATGCTCGGCCGCACCCCCGGCAACATCCAAGCCATCCGGCCGCTGCGCGACGGTGTCATCGCCGACTTCGAAGTTGCCGAGGAGATGATCAAGTATTTCATCCGCAAGGTGCAGAAGCGCGGCAGCTTCGCCAGCCCGCTGGTGATCGTCTGCGTGCCGTCGGGCTCGACCGCGGTGGAGCGCCGGGCGATCCAGGAGTCGGCGGAGCAGGCGGGGGCGCGGCGGGTGTTCCTGATCGAGGAGCCGATGGCGGCGGCGATCGGCGCCGGCCTGCCGGTCACCGAGCCGACCGGCTCGATGGTGGTGGACATCGGCGGCGGGACGACCGAGGTCGCCGTGCTGTCGCTGGGCGGCATCGTCTACGCCCGCAGCGTGCGGGTCGGCGGCGACAAGATGGACGAGGCGATCATCGGCTACATCCGGCGCAATCATAACCTCCTGATCGGCGAAGCCACCGCCGAGCGGGTCAAGGAGGAGATCGGCTCCGCCTGCCCGCCCGAGGACGGCGACGGCCGCACCCTCGACATCAAGGGCCGCGACATGCTCAACGGCGTGCCGAAGGAACTGATCATCAGTGAACGGCAGATCGCCGAGAGCCTAGCCGAGCCGGTCGGCACGATCATTGATGCGGTGAAGGTGGCGCTGGAGCACACCGCACCGGAACTGGCCGCCGATGTGGTCGATAAGGGTATCGTCCTCACCGGCGGCGGCGCGCTGCTCAGCAACATCGACTACGTCCTGCGCCACGCCACCGGCCTGCCCGTCACCATCGCCAACGATCCTCTGTCGTGCGTCGCCCTCGGGACGGGGCGGGTGCTGGAGGAGATGAAGAAGATGGAGCACATCGTCAGCACCGCCTACTAGCGGGCGGGTGCTTTGATTTACCCGCCGCCGCTCCCTATCCTGATACTGGTACGCAGCGCTCTCGTGGGAAGGTGACCGCGGCGGGCGCTGCCCTCCCCGCACCGGGTGCGACGCCAGGACCGAACACCGCCCATGCCGCCAGGCCTGAAGTCCATTGCCCATTGGCTGGTCTACGCCGGCCTCATCATGTTCGCCGGCGGCCTGATCCTGCTGGGCAAGGCCGATGCGGTGCTGGTCGAACGCCTGCGGATGCAAGTGAGCGACCCTCTAGCCCCTGTTCTCAATGCCTTATCGCGCCCGGCCGATTTTGCCGCTGATGGTCTCGACCGGGTTCGCGGCTGGGTGGGTGTGACCGAGGAGAACGAGCGGCTGCGCCGGGAACGCGACGACCTGCTGCTCTGGCGGGCTGCCGCCAAGCACCTGGAGGCGGAGAACGCTGGGCTACGCCGGCTTCTCAACTATGTTCCCGATCCGGAAGCGAGCTATCGCTCTGCCCGCATCATCGCCGATTCGTCGGGTGTGTTCGCCCAGAGCGTCATGGTGAACGCCGGCACCCTCGCCGGTGTCGCCAAGGGGCAGATCGTTCTCGACGGCGCCGGCGTCGTCGGGCGCATCGTCGGCGTGTCTGGTCGGGCCGGCCGGGTGCTGCTGCTGACGGATCTGAATTCTCGGGTGCCGGTGTTCGTCGGACCTGAGCGCCATCGCGCCGTCCTTGCCGGCGACAACAGCGAGACGCCGAAGCTCATCCACGTCGTGCCCGGGGAGACGATTAAAGTCGGCGACGACGTCGTCACGTCCGGGATCGCTGGCGGCTTTCCTCCAGGACTGCCGGTAGGCATCGTCGTGACCGTCGATGACCGGCACATCACCGTCGCGCTGAACACCGATCGCGACCGGCTCGAATATGTCCGCATCGCCGACTTCGGCATCGCCACAGGCGATGTACCGCTGCCGGGGCGGTCTCCCGCGGCAGCATCGAGACCTGCCCGACCGGCGGCAGCCAATCAGAAGGACGGCGGTCCGATCGGCGCGCCACCGGCACAGCGCGCCGACGCCCGATGACCCCTGCCATCTGGAGCAGACTGGATGTGATCGCCCGGCGGCTGCTTCCGGCGGCGCTGACAGCAGCTCTGGTGCTGGCCGCCGCTCTGCCCTTGCACTCGACCGCCGCCCGGGCGATGGCGCCGTCGCTGCCACTGATCGCCGTCTTCTTCTGGACGCTGTACCGCCCGGATCTGATGCCGGCGGTGGCGGTCTTTGTCATCGGGCTGCTGTGGGACGTGTTCGCCGGGCTACCGATCGGCATCGGTGCGACCGTCCTGGTAGGGGTGCACGCCATCGCTACCCTTCAGCGGTCGTTCTTCAACGGCAAGTCCTTCACCGTCCTGTGGCTGGGATTCGCCGTTCTCGCCGCCGCCGCCCTCATTCTCTGCTGGCTGATGACCTGCCTCTACTACGTCACCCTGATCACGCCGGCGCGTGTTCTGTTTCAGATCGTCACCACCGTCGGCGTCTTCCCGATCCTCTGCTGGCTCCTGGTGCGTTGCCAGGGCCTGCTGCCGGAGCAAACCTGACCCAATGGCCCGCGATCTCGACCGGCAGCGGCAATTCACCCGCCGGGCGCTGCTGATCGGCGGCGGACAGGCGGCTTTGCTGACGGCGCTCGCCGGCCGCCTCTACTATCTGCAGGTGATCGAGTCCGAGCGCTACCTGACGCTGGCCGATGACAACCGTATCAACCTGCGGCTGATCGCCCCGGCCCGCGGACGCATTCTCGACCGCCACGGCTGCCCTCTCGCCATCAACCGCCAGGAATTCCGCGTCATTCTCACCGCTGAGCAGGCGGGCGATATCGACGCGACGCTGGATGCTCTCGCGGCGTTGATTCCGCTCAGCGAGGCGGATCGCAGGCGGGCGCTGCGCGACATCGCCCGCCAGCGCCGCTTCCTGCCGGTGACCGTGCGCGACGACCTCGGCTGGGATGACGTCGCCCGCATCGAGGTCAACGCGCTCGACCTTCCCGGCATCGCCGTCGAGGAGGGGCAGAGCCGGGAATACCCCTACGGCGAGCGGCTGTCGCACGTTCTCGGCTATGTCGGCCCGGTATCGGAGGCGGAAGCCGGGGAGAGCGACCCGCTGCTGCAGCTTCCCGGCTTCCGCATCGGCAAGAGCGGGGTCGAGAAGACCTACGAGGCGTCCCTGCGCGGCATCGGCGGCACCTCGCAGGTGGAAGTGAACGCCGTCGGCCGGCCGATCCGCGAACTCGATCGCAATGACGCCCAATCCGGGGCGGACCTAACTCTTGCCCTCGACCTGGACCTGCAGGAGGTGGCGGTGAAGAGCCTCGGCGATGAGAGCGGCGCCGCGGTCGCCCTCGACATCGCCACCGGCGAGGTGCTGGCGATGGCGTCCACCCCGGGCTACGATCCAGCCGCGTTCAACCGCGGCCTGACGGCTGAGGAATGGAAGGCGCTGACCTCCGATCCAAAGGCACCGCTGGCCAACAAGGCGATCGCCGGACTTTACGCGCCGGGTTCGACGTTCAAGCCGGTTGTGGCGCTGGCCGCTCTGGAGCGCGGCGTGATCACCCCGGCAACGAGGGTCTTCTGCCCGGGCGACTTCCGTCTCGGCAATGCCGTCTTCCATTGCTGGCGCCGGCGCGGCCATGGCTCCCTTGCCCTGCACGACGCCCTGGCCCAGTCGTGCGACTGTTACTTCTACGAAGCCGCCCGCCGGGTCGGCGTCGACCGCATCGCGGCGATGGGGGAGCGGTTGGGACTGGGCGTCAAGCTCGGCATCGATCTGCCGCACGAGCGGCGCGGGCTGCTGCCGACCCAGCAGTGGAAGGCCGCGAGGGGCCAGGCGTGGACCACCGGTGAGACGGTGATCACCGGCATCGGCCAGGGCTATGTCCTGGCCACGCCGCTGCAGCTGGCGATGATGGCGGCACGCATCGCCAATGGCCGGGCAGCGCCCGTTCCCCGGCTCGTCCACGACGCCACCCTTGCCGAGCACGTCGGCCTGCGCGAGGAGGCTGCCGACCTCGGCCTCGATCCCGCGCACCTGAAGGTGATCCGCGACGGCATGAATGCCGTCGTCAACGGCGCTAACGGCACCGCCAGGGGAGCCGCCATTCGCGTTCCCGGCATGGAGATGGCGGGAAAAACCGGGACCTCGCAAGTCCGCCGCATCACCAGCAGCGAGCGCAAGTCCGGCGTCATCAAGAACGAGCATCTGCCGTGGGAGCGCCGCGACCATGCCCTGTTCATCGGCTTCGCGCCCGTCGCCAACCCGCGCTATGCCGCCGCGGTGGTGGTCGAACACGGCGGCGCCGGCTCGAAGGTGGCGGCGCCGGTCGGCCGCGATATCCTGCTGAAGGCGCAGCAGCTCGAAGCCTTGCGCGTCGCCGGCACCGATGCGGCCGGCAGCCCGCCACGGAGGCTGAGCCAGGGGTGATCTACGGGCAGACCCTCGACCACCGCCAGCCGAAGCTGACGGACAAGCTGCGGCGGGTCCCCTGGCTGTTCATCCTCGCTCTATGCGCTTGCAGCGGCGTCGGCATCGCCATGCTCTATTCCGCCGCCGGCGGCAGCATGGAGCCATGGGCCGTTCGCCAGCTGGTCCGCTTTGCCGCAGCGCTGACGATTCTGCTGGCGGTCGCGGTTTCGGATATCCGCCTGTGGCTGCGGCTGGCCTATCCGCTTTACGGCGCCGCCCTGATCCTGCTGGTCGTCGTCGATGTCGCCGGCTTCATCGGCATGGGAGCACAGCGCTGGATTGATCTCGGCATCATCAACCTGCAGCCGTCGGAGGTGATGAAGATTGCGCTCGTCCTTGCGCTCGCCCGCTATTTTCACCGGCTGGGCAGCGAGGATCTGGCTCGACCATGGCGGCTGATCCTCCCGGCGCTCATGATCATCGCGCCGGTGGCACTAGTCATGAAGCAGCCTGACCTCGGGACCGCAATGATGCTGCTGGCCGGCGGCGCGGCGCTGTTCTTCGCCGCGGGCGTGCGCCTGTGGATGTTCGCCGCCGTCGGTGCGACAGGCCTCGCGGCGCTGCCGGTCGCCTGGCAGCTGCTGCACGACTACCAGCGGCAACGGGTGCTTACCTTCCTCGACCCGGAGAGCGATCCACTCGGCTCCGGCTATCACATCCTGCAGTCGAAAATCGCGCTCGGCTCCGGCGGGTTATTCGGCAAGGGATATCTGCAGGGCACGCAGAGCCACCTCAACTTTCTTCCCGAGAAGCAGACCGACTTCATCTTCACCATGCTCGCCGAGGAGTTCGGGCTGCTCGGCTCGATGGTCGTCCTCGGTCTCTACGCCATCATCCTCGCCTACTGCCTTGCCATCGCCATATCGGCACGAAGCCAGTTCAGTCGGTTGCTGGCATTCGGCATTGCGGTTACCTTCTTCCTCTATGTCTTCATCAACATGGCGATGGTCATGGGGCTGATCCCGGTGGTCGGTATCCCTCTGCCGCTGATTTCCTACGGAGGGACCGCCACCGTCTCGCTGATGCTCGGCTTCGGCCTTGTCATGTGCGTTTGCGTCCACCGCGACGTCGCCATCCCCCGACATTCGACCGGCGATGAGCCGTGAGCGCCATGGCACACAGCCTGCGCGCTGCGGCAGCGCTCCCGCGAAGATGGCACTTAACAGCTTGGTCCGCGTTTGCTAGATCGAGGGCCAAGGGTGAGCATCGCAGGAACCACCGACGGGTGGTCCTGGCAATGAAGCGCGCACCGAGGATGGATGGCCAAAACGGTGATGTTTGCCTAGCTCGGACCGCTGGCCGGGCCGATCGGAGGGGTGTTTGTGTCTCGCCGGCTAGTTATCGAGCCACTTGTGGGCATACGATCCAACGGACGGGGATGGTTCGAGTGCACCCAGTCGGAAGCCGCGCTGACGCTGAGCCGGGCGAAGGCATCTCGCCGTGCCACCTGGAAGCTGCTGCGACTGAAGGTCGGCCGAGCGGAGGTCCCGCTGGGTTTTATCGCCCGCCCGCTGCTTGACGGCGAGAAAACCGGCGATGCGGTCTTCGTGCTGCAACCGGCCGGGCACCGCCAGATGCAGGTGCTGGTGCGCCTTCCGGCGGGCAGTCGCGGGCTGCGGCTGGAGATCGCCGGCGGACCGGCGCACCTGCGGATCAAGAAGGCCAGCCTGCGCGCCATCCCCGGCAGCCGGCTGCTCAATCTCCCCGGCATGCCCCAACTCTTCGAGCGCAGCGCGCGGGGACTGAACGCGCTGCGCCGCTGGCGCCGTGCCTACCCTCCCAAGGCGGAAAAGCCGCGGGTCGTCCTGCCGCTGCAGGATGAATACGCGATTTGGATCGAGCGATTCGATACGCTGCACACCGACGAGCTCACGGCCATCCGCGCCGATATCGGGCGCCTGGAAGCTGCGGCGGCCGGCCCGCCACTGATCTCCGTGGTGATGCCGGTCTATGACGTCGAGGAGCGGTGGCTGCGTCTCGCCATCGCCTCGGTACGCGACCAGCTCTATCCCCATTGGGAGCTGTGCATCGCCGATGATGCCTCTCCGCGCGGCCATATCCGCCAGATCCTCGAAGAGGCCTGCGCTCAGGACAACCGCATCCGTGTCGTCTATCGCCCCCGGAACGGCGGCATAGCCGCCGCCACCAACAGTGCCCTCGGCCTTGCCAGCGGCCCCTGGATCGCGCTGATGGACAACGACGACACGCTGCCGCTGCACGCCCTCTACGTCATGGCCGCGGAACTGGCGGCTCACCCCGAAACCGACATCATCTATTCGGACGAGGACAAGATCGACACCTCCGGCCGCCGCTATGATCCATACTTCAAGACGGACTGGAACCCGGCGCTGGTGATGTCGCAGAATTACGTCAATCACTTCACCATCTACCGGCGCTCGCTGCTGGAGACGATCGGCGGCGTGCGTGAGGGCTTCGACGGCGCCCAGGACCACGACCTGCTGCTGCGCGCCAGCGAGCACACCACGGGCGCGCGGATTCGCCATGTCCCCCAGGTCCTCTACCACTGGCGGGCCATCCAGGGCTCCGCGGCGCAGGACGTTGCCTACAAGCCGCGCGCCTGGGAAGCGGGCCGGCGTGCCATCGCCGAGCACCTGCAGCGGCGCGGTATCGCCGCCGAGGTCCATCGCACCTTCGAGCAGTACTATCAGGTGGTCTATCCGGTACCCGATCCGGCGCCCCTCGTCAGCATCATCATCCCCACCACCGGCCGGCCCGATCTCATCGGCATGTGCCTTTCCTCCCTGCTCGCCGAGACACGTTACCCGAACTATGAGGTGCTGGTCGCGGTCGACGAGAAGAACGCCGCCATCGACGAGCGGCGCGA
>JAEULG010000103.1 GCA_016793875.1 Rhodospirillales bacterium
GCTCACCGGCACCCTACGGCTCGCGAGGACTATGTCCGCCAGAAGGTGCGGGTGAGCGGGATGACGAGGATCAGGATTTCAAGCCGGCCGGCCAGCATCTCGATGGCGAGCAGCCATTTCGCCGCATCGGGCAATGGCGCGAAGGTACAGCAGGGGCCGATGATCGGGCCGAGGCCGGGGCCAACGCCGCCCAGCGCCGTCGCCGAGCCGCCGAGGCTGGCTTCGAACGGCACGCCGCAGAAGGCGAGCAGCATGGCGAAGGTGAAGAACGTCGTCAGGTAGACGAAGAAGTAGAGGGCGACGCCGGCGCGCACCGCGTCGGTCACCGGCTGGCCGTTGTAGTTCACGACGAAGGTGCCGTGCGGATAGATCTGCCGGTGGGTCTGGACCCGCAGCGTTTCGATCAGCACCCGCAGCCGGAACATCTTGATGCCGCCGGCGGTCGAGCCGGTGCAGCCGCCGACCAGCATCATCACCAGCAGCAGCAACGGCGGGAAGCCGCCCCACTTGTCGAAATCCTGCGAGGTGAAGCCGGTGGTCGAGATGATCGAGGCGACGTTGAAGGTCGCCTCGCGCGCCGCATCGATCAGCGGCGCATCGCCGGCGACGACCCGCCACAGGAACAGGCTCGCGATCGCCAGGGCGATGATGCTGAGAAACAGCCGCACCTGCTCGTCGCGGAACAGCACCTGCGGCCCGCGCCGCAGCGCTTCCAGGTGGAGGACGAACGGCAGGGCGCTGACCACCATCAGCAGCGAGGCCGTCCACTCGATCGCCGGGCTGTTGAACCAGCCGATGCTGGCGTCGTGCGACGAGAAGCCGCCGGTAGCGACCGCCGCCATCGAGTGGCCGATGGCATCGAAGACGCTCATCCCCTCCAGGCGGAAGGCAAAGGCGCCGACCGCGGTGATGCCGACATAGATCAGGCCGAGCTTGATCACGAGGTCGATCATCCGCGGTACGAACTTGGCGCTCTGCACCGACAGGTCGAGGACGAAGAGCTGCAGGCCGCCGATGCGCAGGAACGGCAGCACCAGCACCGCGAGGGTGATGAAGCCGAAGCCGCCGAACCAGATCAGCAGCCAGCGCCACAGCAGCAGGCCGGCCGGCGCGGTATCGAGGCCGATGATCACCGTCGATCCGGTGGCGCTGATCCCCGACATCGTCTCGAACACCGCGTCGGTGTAGGACAGGCGGAAGCTGGAGAAGACGAACGGCAGCGCGCAGAACGCGACAATGGTCAGCCACGCCGCCGGCGCCGTCAGCATCACCTCGCGAATCCCCAGCATGTTGCGATGGGCGCGGAAGGCCAACGCCATGCTGAGGCCGACGAATATCGCGATCGCCGAGCAGGTGACGAACACCCGGTAGTCGAGATTGCCATCGATGGCATCGATCAGCGCCGGCAGCAACATGGCCGCGCCGAAGCCGCACAGGACGGTGCCAACGAAGAAGAACACCGCCGGCAGGTCGATGGCGGGAGCCTTGCGAAAATTGTCGCTGACTTGCGTGCTGGCCATTGGCCCCGCTGGGCTGCCGCCTCTGCAGGGCGGATTTCCCCGGCGCCTGCCGCCGGGCGGCGCATCCTACCCGGGTGGTGGTGCGGGGTGAAGCGCGGAGGTGGCGGCGCGGCGCGTTCAGTCGAGCGGCGTGACCTTCGGGCCGGTATCGCCCTCGAAGATCACCCGGAAGCGGCCGTCCTCGCAGGTGATGATCCAGGCGGGGCGATCAACCAACGTCGCCGCCGGATCCGCCTCCAGGCGGCGCGGGTGCTCGCAGCGGGCGCCGGTAACCCGCACCGCCGTGGCGACGACACCGATGTCGGTCTCCGCCGCAGGACCGGCGGGGGGCGGATCGGCGGCGGCCGCGACGGCGGGAGCCAAAAGCGCAGCGAGAGCGGCAAGCAGCAGCGGCACCAGGAAACGCCTCCAGCAACTGGCCCGAGAGTGCCGTACCGCACCGGCCGAGACAAGCCGGGAGAAACACGGGCGCCGCGAACAACTCCTTTGGCGCCGGTGGACCTGCGACGGCCATCAGCATAGGGTGCGGGCGACGACAGCCGCAGGACGCGGCCAGACGAGGGACGCAACGCCCATGGCGCCCGCTGCTTCTACGCCGGTCCCCCCGGCGGCAACGCTGATCCGCTGCCACGACTGCGACCTGCTGCAGGAGATGCCGCTCCTGCCGGACCGCGGCAGCATCGAATGCGCCCGTTGCGGCGCCGGCCTCGTCACTGCCAAGCCAGACCGGCTTGAACGGGCCTTCGTGCTCTACCTGACGGCGCTGGTCCTGCTGGTCATCGCCAACAGCTTTCCGTTCCTGACGATGCGGGTGCAGGGGCTGGAGCAGTCCAGCCACCTGCTTTCGGGCGCCATAGACCTGCTCGGGCAGGGCATGTGGGAGGTCTCGCTCGCCGTCATCGGCTTCGTCTTCGTCGCGCCGCTGGTCAAGATCGTCACCGGGCTGCTGGTGGTCGGCCCGCTTGCCTACGGCCGCGGCTTTCCCCGCGCCGAGGCGCTCTACCGGCTGTTCGACCGCCTGCATCCGTGGGCGATGACCGAGATCTTCCTGCTCGGCGTCCTCGTTGCCTACACCAAGCTGGTCGATCTGGCGACCGTCATCCTTGGCCCGTCGTTCTTCGCCTTCATCGTTCTGATCGTGGTGATGATCGCCGCCGATGCCAGTGTCGAGCCCAGCCAGGTGTGGGAGCGGCTGCGCCGCTCGCCGCTGCTGCCACCGCCCAGTCCGGCGCTGCGCCGCCGGCTGGTGAGCTGCCATACCTGCAGCCTCACCGTCGCGCTGCCGGAGGCGGCGGATGGCGCCGGCGCGGAGGAACACGTCGAGATGGACTGCCCGCGCTGCGGGTCGCCGCTGCACCGGCGCAAGCCGGAGAGCCTGTCGCGCACCGGCGCGCTGCTGATCACTGCGGCGCTGCTCTACATCCCGGCGAACGTCTATCCGGTGATGACGCTGCAGGCGCTGGGCAGCGGGGCGCCATCGACCATCGTCGGGGGGGTCATGGAACTGATCGCTGCCGACATGTGGCCGCTGGCGCTGATCGTGTTCGTCGCCAGCGTCCTGGTGCCGATGCTGAAACTGATCAGCATGAGCTGGCTGGTGCTGGCGACGCATCGCGGCTCGCGCTGGCGGCTGCGGGAGCGCACGCTGATCTACCGGATGAATGAGCTGGTTGGCCGATGGTCAATGGTCGACGTGTTCGTCATCACCATCCTGGTGGCGCTGGTGCAGCTCGGCGCCCTGGCGCAGGTGGTCCCCGGCGTCGGCATCCTCGCCTTCGCCTTCGTTGTCGTGCTGACCATGCTGGCGGCGCTGACCTTCGATCCGCGGCTGATGTGGGATGCGGCCGGCGCCAACGACGGCCCCTGACACGCCGCTCAGGGAATCAGCCGGTCGCGTTGGCGCAGCGCCGGGAACCAGCGCGCCCACAGGCCGGCCACCAGCAGGGTGCCGAGGCCGCCGACGACGACCGCCGGCACCGTGCCGATCGCCCATGCCAGCGTGCCCGATTCGAACTCGCCGAGCTCGTTGGAGGCGCCGATGAAGACGCTGTTGACCGCCGAGACCCGGCCGCGCATGTCATCGGGCGTATCGATCTGCACCAGCGTCTGACGGATGACGACGCTGATCATGTCCGCCGATCCCATGACGAACAGCAACAGCAGCGAGACGGCGAGGTTGGTCGACAGGCCGAAGCCGACGGTGGCAAGGCCGAAGACCGCGACCGCCTGGAACATCCGGTGGCCGGTCCGCCGGGTCAGCGGCCGCCAGGCGAGGAGCAGCGCCATCGCCGCCGCCCCCAGCGCCGGCATCGAGCGCAGCAGGCCCAGTCCTTCCGGACCGACCATCAGGATGTCGCGGGCGTAGATCGGCAGCAGCGCCGTCGCCCCACCCAGCAGCACGGCAAACAGGTCGAGCGAGATGGCCCCGAGGATGGCGGGCTTGCTGCGGATGAAGCCGATGCCGGCGATCAGCGTCTTCCAGCTCGTCTTCTCGGCGAGCCGCCTGCTGGAACGATAGCGGATGGCGAACAGCAGGATGAAGGTGACCGCGAACAACGTCGCGGCCGCCGCGAAGACGCGGGTACCGCCGAAAGCGTAGAGGATCCCGCCCAGCGCCGGGCCGACGATGGTCGCCGTCTGAAACGCTGTCGAATTCCATGCGACGGCATTGCCGAAATGCTCCGGCGGCACGAGGTTGGGGACGATCGCTTGGCCTGCCGGATTGGCGAAGGCGCGGGCGGTGCCGAACACCACCATCAGCGCGTAGACCGGCCAGATATCGCCGCTGTCGGCCCACAGCCAGAGAAACAGGCCGCCGGAGACGGCCATGCACACCGCGTAGCAGACAAGCAGCACGGCCCTGCGGTCGAACCGGTCGGCGACATGGCCGGTAAGGAGAGCAAATCCCACCGCCGGCAGGAATGACGCCAGCCCCACCAGCCCCAGCGCCAGCGGGTTGGAGGTCCGGTCGTAGACCAGCCAGCCGATGGCGACGGTCTGCATTTGCAGCGCCGTCATCGACAGCAGGCGGGCAGTGCAGACGAGGGTGAAATCACGGTATTGGAAGGCAGCCCAGCCGGCAGACCGGTTCCTTCCTTGCGCAGCATCCATGGCCATTGGAGGATCGTCATCAGAGGGTCGCGGCCCGTGCGGCCGTCGGTTGCTTCAGAGATAGTGCCGCTTTGGGCGCAGCGAAGGATTCGATTGCGCAGGCGGCGGTGTCTTGCGCACAGTCTGCGAACCGCCGCCCCAACGGATCGTAGCCCGTCGCACCCATGACGAAAGCCGGTTCCCCGGATCCCGCCAGTGAGACGTCAACATCCGGCCTCGCGCCGCGCCTGCTCGCCGAGGCGGTGCGCGTGCACGAAGAGGCCCTCGGCGCTCCGCTGCACGAGCCGCTCGCCGATGAGCAAGGCCGGGCGGCGGGGGGTGGCCTGGAGCGGCGCATTATCGCCCGCGCCGGCGTCCTGTCGCCGGCACCGGCACTGCGCGCGGCCTTCGCCAGCCTGCGCACGGCAACGCACATCGCCTTCGCCGCAGGCCTGATCGCAGCGGTGATCGCCGGCAGCGGCGCCGCTCGGCTGGCGCTCGGCGCCTACGACGCAGGGCCGGTCAACTTCTTCCTGGCGCTGGCGAGCCTTCTCGGCCTGCACACGGTGATGCTGCTGGTCTGGCTGGTCTTCATGCTGTTCCATCCGGGCGGCGCTGCCGTCGGCCTGCTCGGCGGCGTGGTGCTGCGGCTGGCGCGCCGGATTGCGCTGTGGCTGAACCACGGCCCCCTCGAGCTTGCGGCGCTGCGCGCCGCGGGCGTTGCCCTCGCCAACCCCCGGCTCGGCCGCTGGACGCTGAGCACCATCAGCCATTCGATGTGGATGGCCTATCTCGCCGGCTGCCTCGGCATGATGCTGCTGCTGCTCGGCACCCGCCAGTACGACTTCGTCTGGGAAACGACCATTCTCTCCGAACGGGCTTACGTGGCTATCGCCCGCGCGCTGGCGGCGCCGATCGAGTTTCTCGGCTTCCCCGTCCCGGACGCGGCGCAGATCAGCGGCAGCCGGTGGACCCGGCCCGGCGAGCTGTTCACCGGCCGCGAGCTCTGGGGCGGCCTGCTGGTCGGCTGCCTCGTCGCCTATGGCGTGCTGCCACGGGCACTCGCACTGCTGGTGAGCCTCGCCGGCCTGCTGCGGGCGCGCGCCGCCTACCGGCTGGACACCTCCCGGCCCGGCTTCGCCCGTCTGCAGGGCCGGCTGATCTCGCTGGCTCAGCCGGTCGGCGTGGTTGATCCGGACGAGCCGGAGACGGAGGAGGCGGAGGAGGCGGCGAAGCCGGCCGCAGCGATCGGCGGCAGCGGGCCTGTTGCCATCGTTGGCCTCGAGATAGAGCCGTCCGCGGGCGGCTGGCCGCCGGTGGTCGGCGATGTGGAGTGGTGGGACCTCGGCTTCGCCGAGGACCGGACGAGCCGCCAGCATATCGCCCGGCTGCTGGCGGCAGCGGAGCAGCCGCCGCGGGCGGTGGTGGCCGTCTGCTCGCTGGCGGCGACGCCCGACCGCGGCACTGGCGCTTTTCTGGCAAGCTTGGTGCAGGCGAGCCCGGCGCCGGTGGTTCTGGTAGCGACTGACGGCCAGCGGTTGCGCGAACGGACGCCGCGCGGCGAGACGGAGCAGCGCATCGCCGACTGGCGGACGCTGGCCACTCACGCCGGTATCCCGGGCGAGCGGGTCCTTGACCTCGATCTCGACCACCTGACGGCGGACAGCCGGCAGCGCCTCGGTCGCCTTCTGGGCGGCCGTAGCGAGGCACACGCGGCAGCGCCGCCGGCAGCGCGCCTGGCGCAGGCATTCCATCTGATCACCATCCACGCCGAGGCCTGGAAAGGTGAGCCCGGTATGGCCGAGCGCGCCGAGTTGCAGCGCGCCATTGCCCGGCTGTGGGAGGCCGAGGGCGGCGGTGCCGGCTGGCGCAGTTTGCTCGATCTCCGGTCGGCCGACCTTGCTCGGCCGGCACAGAGCCTGAAAACGGCTGCGCGGCGAATGGTCGACCTGTTGCCGGCGCGTCTGCGTCTCGACCCGCGGTGGCTTGCCGCCGGGGCCGCCGGCGGCGCGTTCGCCTGCGTTGCCGCGGCGGCGCTAGTCGCCCCCGTCGCCATCAGTGCGCTGCCCGCCTGGGCCGGACTCGGCGCCGCCCTCTCGGCGCTGGTGCCGAAGCGGGCTGCGCCGGCAGACGACAACAGGGCGATCGCCGCGGTTCCCGATCTCGGCCCGGCCGTCGACGCCGCGGCGCTGTTCGCGATGCTGCTGGCGCTGCAGGGACGGGAGGAGACGGTGATCGGGAGGGTGCTGGATGCGGCCGCTGGAACGGAGACGCATCTGCCACCGCTCGACAGCCCGGCGGCGGTGCGCGACCGGCTGGATGGCATGCAGGCGCGCTTCGCGGAGGCGCTTGCCGCGGAGGAGGCCGGCGCATGACCCGCGACCGGGCAATGCTCCGACGGGCGGCGTTGGTCGTCGCTGTCGTCGGTCACACCAACACCGGCAAGACGTCGCTGATCCGTACTCTGAGCCGAGACGCCAGCTTCGGCGAGGTCTCCAACCGGCCGGCGACGACACGGCACGTAGAGGGCACAGTGCTGCTGGTGGACGGCGAGCCGCTCATCGAACTTTATGACACCCCCGGCCTGGAAGATCCGATGGGGCTACTGGAGCATCTCGAAAGCCTGCGCGGTGGCCGCCGCTGCGACTGGATCGAGGTCATCGAAGAGTTTCTTGCCGAGCCGCCCGCCCGGTTCGCGCAGGAGGCGAAGGCTCTCCGCCAGGTAATCGCCAGCGACGTCGCGCTCTACGTCGTCGATGTCCGCGACCGGGTGCTCGGCAAGCACCGTGATGAACTGGAGATCCTCGGTCGCTGCGCCCGGCCGGTCGTGCCGGTGCTGAATTTCACCGCCAGCTCCGATGCCCGTACCGCCGAATGGCGCGAGCATCTGGCGCGGATCAACATGCACGCCGTCGCCGAGTTCGACACCGTCGTCCTCGACGAAACCAGCGAGCAGCGGCTGTTTGAGAAGATGCGCACGCTGCTCGATTCCTTCCTGCCGACGCTGGATGCGCTGATCGCCGAGCGGTCGCGACAGCGGACCTCCGCTGTCCGCTCCGCCGCGGCACTGGTCGCCGACCTGCTGATCGACGTGGCGGCCTGCCGCCTGCTGGTCCTCGAGCAGGATATCGACCGCCGCGACGACAGCCTCGGCCAATTGAAGCAGTGGGTCCGGCAGCGCGAGCAGGATTGCGTGGGTGCGCTGCTGGAATTGTTCCGCTTCGACGATGACGACTGCGAAGCGGACGCGCTGCCGATCCAGGACGGCAAGTGGGGCTCCGATCTGTTCAGCCCCTCCAGCCTGCGCGATTTCGGCATTCGCACCGGCAGCGGCGCGGCGGCCGGTGCGGCAGCCGGCCTTGCCATCGATGCGATGACCGGCGGGCTGACCCTCGGCGCCGCGGCGGCGCTGGGAGCGGCGGTGGGAGCGCTGTGGAGTGGACTCAGCAGCCACGGCCGCCGCGTCGCCGACGTCTTTCGCGGCTATACCGAATTGCGGGTCGCCGACGAGACGCTTCGCCTGCTAGCCGCCCGCCAGGTCGAGCTTGTTGCCGCCCTGCTGCGCCGTGGCCACGCCAGCCAGGACAAGCTGCATCTGCAGAGCGACGCCGAGGCGCGGCGCAGCCGCTGGACCTCGGCGTCGCTGCCGGAGCCTCTCCGCGAAGCGCGCGAACACCCCGAGTGGTCCCGGTTCGACGAAACCGGCGGCCCCGGCAGCGAGCGCGGCTCCGCCTGCGAGCGGCTGGCGGCGGAGATCGCCGCGACGCTCAATCCAGCCGGAGCCGGCGCAATCCCCTGAGCGGCGCGGCTACTGCTGCACCCAGACGGCAATGCTGCGGTCGTTGCAGCGGAACTCGCCGAAGCCGTCGCTGCCGATGACGACGGTGCCGGGGATGGCCCCGGTGGCCTCGGTGAAAATGGCGCCGGGCATGGCGGCGCGCATCCGCTTCACTCCGCCACCGGCATCGGTCATCACCACGGCGAGGCCGCGGGCGTGATCCGTGTCGCCAGCCCGCGTCCAGCCGATGAGGTTGGCATCGTCGAACCAGTCGGCCTGCTCGCCGTAGGCGTTATCACGGCGCGCCGCCAGCAGCACGTCGAGCAGCGGCCGCAGGCTGTTACGCCCACCACCGCCGTAGTAGTCGGGATAGAATACGCACGGATAGCCGGACTGGCGCAGCAGGATCAACGCGTACGCATGCGGCAGGAACCAGTCGCGCACCGCCTCGTCGCGGCGATCCTGCTGCCAGGTGTCGTGGTTGTCGACGAAGGTGACCGCCAGCTCCGGGTCCTGCGCCACCAGGGTGCCGTCGAAGATCCGCGTCATATCGACGCCGCCCTCGCCGCGGGCGATATCGCGCAGGCTGAAGTGCAGCGGGAAGTCGAACAGCGAAAGCCGCCGCCCGGTCTGCTCGATGTACCAGCGCAAGGTGGCGACGTTGCCGCTGAAGTACTCGCCGACGGCGAACAGTGGCCGGCCGGCGGCGCCGCGCACCCGGTCAAGCCACTCGTTGAAAAACGTAAAGCGGATGTGGCGAACAGCGTCGAGGCGAAAGCCATCGACACCCAGGGTGCGCACAATCCATTCGCCCCACGAGCCCGTCTCCTCGCGGACATCGTCGCGGCTCGAGTCGAGGTCGGCAAACATGAGGTAGTCGTAATTGCCGCGCTCGGGATCCACCGGCGTCTCGAAGGTCTTGTCGGCGAGGCGGAAGATGGCACGCTCGCCGGTGCGCTGGTCGTAATCGATCGCGTCGAAATGATACCAGTGCCACTGGAACGACGAATAGGTGCTACCCCGCCCCGGAAAGTTGAACGCAGTCCAGCCCTCGATCTCGCGCGCGGGGCCGATCTCGATGTTGCGGTTGTCGTTGGAGACCGGGGTCGCCGTCACCACTTCGGTGGCGTCGGCGCCTCCCTTATGGTTGAGGACCGTATCGAGGTAGACCTGCAGCCCGGCTGACTGCGCAGCCCCGATCGCCGCTTCAAGCTGGGCGCGGGTGCCGTACTTGGTCGCAACCGTGCCCTTTTGGTCGAATTCGCCAAGATCGTACAGGTCGTAGATGCCGTAGCCGACGTCGCGCGCGCCATCCATGGCCTTGCACGGCGACGGCAGCCACAGGGCGGTGAAGCCGGCGGCGGCAAGGCTCTGCGCGTTCGCCGCGATCTCGTCCCATAGCCGCCCGCCGGTCGGATAGTCCCAATGAAATGCCTGCAGCATGGTGCCATTGAGGGCCGGCATGCTTCTTTCCCCTGCCTCTGTTTATCTGTTCTTGAGCCCACTTATTGCCGCTGCAGCACCAGAACGCTGTTGGCGGGAAGGTTGACGGTGATGACCCCGCCGCCGGAGGCGATGGGATTCGAGTTCAGCAGGCCGGTGCCGCCGTAAGCATCCGCATCGCTGTTGAGAATCTCGCGCCACTGGCCGTCGGCGATGCGGCTGTCCTGCAGCCGGTAGCCGGCGCGAAAGGCCCAGTCGTTCAGGGAGCCGACCACCAGCATGTCCTCCCCTTGCGTCCAGCAGTGGAAGGCGATGATGCGGTTGGCGTCGTGGACATGGACGATCTGGCAGTTGCGCGACCGGAACGCCGGATGCGCCCGCCGGAGCCGCAGGACGTCCTGGTAGAAGCGGAACAGCCGGGCGCCGGCGCCCTGCCGCAGTGCCAGGAAGTCCTCGCGGTTGTCGAGAAAGTCGTTGTAGCGGTAGGGCAGCGAGGCACCGACCTCCTCGCCCATGAAGAACATCGGGATGCCCGGCGCCAGCAGGGTGATGCCGGCGGCGAAGCGGGTGCGGGCTTCAGCGTAGCGGCGGGTCTCACCCGTCAGTGCGGCGCCGTTAACGGCGACGGAAATGGTGCGGGCCGAGTGCACCTCCTGGCCGTTCTCCATGTAGTAGGAGTTGCCCGCCTCATCGTGCGACTCGTGGTAAATCACCCGGCCGGACGCCGAGGCGGTCAGGGCGCCGGCGAACCAGGTCATGTTCAGCGTCCGGCCATCGCCATAGCCGGCGAACTTCAGCAGCCGCGCCCGGCTGGAATCATTCTGCGCATCGCCGATCAGGTGGTGGTAGTAGTCGGAATACCAGACCGCGTTGAAGCCCATGCCGCCCTGCTCGGTCGGCTGGGTGACCGCCGACCATCCGGAATGATCCTCGGCGGTCAGGAAAACGTTGGGCTTCAGCAGCTGCAGCGTCCGGCACCACTCGCGCAGGAACTTGCCGCCGAAGCTACGGGCGTTGTCCGCGGCGCGGCCGTCCGCGTGGAGGACCGCATAGGAGTGGATCGAGGTGG
Source organism: Rhodospirillales bacterium (assembly GCA_016793875.1). GTDB lineage: Bacteria > Pseudomonadota > Alphaproteobacteria > Rhodospirillales > Defluviicoccaceae > Defluviicoccus. Next base: position 10,901 of record JAEULG010000103.1, read on the forward strand.
TCTGGTCCACCCGGAACCCGTCGACGTGGAACTCGGTGAGCAACGCCGCGGCGCTGGAGACGAACATCTTGCGGACGGTCTCCTCCCAGAAGCGCGGCGCGTAGCCTGTCGACATGTTGTCGATGTAGCCGCCGCTGCCGGGAGGATTGGCGTTCGGGTAGTCGGTGGAGCGGCCCTCGTACCAGTAGTAGATGTTGGTTTCCGGCGCGTCCGAATCGTATGCCCACTCGGCACGTTCGCCATCCGGCGTGTAGTGGTTGTAGACCACGTCCACCAGCACGGCGATGCCGCGCTGGTGGCAGGCCTTGATGAAGTGCTTGAACTGGTCTCGCCCACCACCGGCATATTCGATAGCCATGTAGTGCGACGTACCGTAACCCCAGCTCGACCAGCCCTCATACTCTGCCAGCGGCATCAGCTCGATGGCGTTGACGCCGAGATCAACGAGATAGTCCAGCAGGTTCAACGCATCGTCGAGGGTACCGCGGCGGCCGGCTGGCTGATCACCGAGGCCGAGGCCATCGATGTGCAATTCGTAGATGACGAGGTCTTCGAGCCGGGCCGGTACCGGCCGCGCCGGGTCGAACTCGTCGCGCCAGAAGTCGCCATCGCTCTGCCATTGCGTCTCAGGCCATACCGGCTGGCCCTGGGCGTCAACCTCCCGCATCAGCGCGGCGACGCGCTCGGGATCGACGACGATGGAGCAGCTCTTGACGCCGTCGAGGTCCTGCCGACGGCCGCTCCAGGGGCCACCGCCGGGGGGCGGCACGCCTTCCGGGTTGACCTTGCCTGTCCCGATCTGGCAGCGGGAGTAGAGATCGCTGCGGTAGGCGGGTGTGCCGTTGTCCTTGGTGATGCGGAACATATAGGCAGTGTGGTCGAAGCCGGCGAACTCGGCGAGCCCCGGAGAGGCCGGGTCGGTGGACCACACACCGTCCTCGCCACGGGTCATCGGGAAGGTGGCGGTGACGCCGCGGCCGTCATTCCAGATGTAGCCGCCGGTCGTATCGCCGCGCACCAGCTCGACCGCGCGCGCGTTGGGCGCCCACACCGAGAAGCGGACCGCCGGGGTCTGCCCGCCGTTGCTGTAGAGCTTGTTGGCGCCGAGCCGGCGGCAATGGGTCAGGTAGTAGCGGTTGGTCTGGCCGGCGCCGGTCAGCGTGAAGCTGCGATTGCGGTCGGTGGAACTGGCGTCGCTGACCTCGGTTGGAATACCCCAGACGTTCGGGCTCTGCTGGGTCGAGACGGAGACGCCCCAGCGGAAGGTCTGGCCGATCTGACTGTCGTCGAGCTGCACCGTGGCGCGGAAGGCGGGGCAGCCGTCGTCGGCGGTAAACGGCTGCATCTCCACTGTCGACCATTGGTCGGAGCGCATCCCCTGCGTGTTCCAGCTCCCGGTCAGCCGCGCACCGACGAAGGCGGCACTGCGCAGGCCCGTCCGGTATTCGAAATTCACGGGTATCGTCGGCATTGTCCCCTCCTGAATACGCCCGCGTGCGCGATCGCCGTACCCTCCCGCAGGCGTGCTGCCGTCGTGCGACTACGCCGCCAGCGCCTCGCGGATGGCGTCGTCGACCGCCTGCCTGTCTTCCGGGAACAGCCCGAAGGTGGTCAGGTGGCCGGAGATGGTCGTCGCCTCGCGGTAGTGCGCGCCGGGAATGTTGCGGGCGTCGAGCTCGTTGTCCTGCGGCGGGAACATGACATCGCCGGTGAAGGCAACGATCGTCGTCTTGGCAGTAATCTGCCCCAGCGCCTCCGGCAGCGAGCCGCCGTGCGCCGGATCGGCGGTGAGGGCCTTGCGCGCCTGGATCAGCAGATTGTTGGGGTCCTGGCCGACCATGAAGCCCTCGAAGAAGCCGCGCACGAAGTCCTGCACGCTGCCGAAGCCCAGCCGCTGCATGAGATCGCCGTGATAATAGGCGAGCGGCGGCAGGGTCAGCGCCATGCAGTGGCCCTGCCGCCGCAGGCCCGCCTGCACGTCGGAGGCCTGCGCATAGAAGCCGTTGCTCCAGGCCGGATCGGTGACGATCGGCTCCTCGATGACCGTGCGCAGCCAGTGCAGCGTCCACGGCGACGGCCGCGGCGCGCCGGCGATCGAGGCCATCCGTGTCACCACGTCGGGGAAGCGCGCCGCCCACTCGTAGGTCTGCAGTGCGCCGACCGACCAGCCGAGCACCAGCGCCAGCCGCTCGATGCCGAAGTGCTCGGTGATCAGCCGGTGCTGGGCGATGACGTCGTCGGCGATGGCGATCGGCGGGAAGGCGCCGCGGTCGAACGGCGGCGGGGTGTTGCTGGGCGACGAGGAGAAGCCGTTGCCGAACTGGCCGGGCAGAATCACGAAGTACTTGTTGGGATCGAGCGCCATGCCCTCGCCGACGTACATCTCCAGCGCCGCGTCATTGCCGCCGAGAAAGTTGGGGAAGACGACAGCGTTGTCCCTGGTGGCGTTCAGCGTGCCGTGAGTGGTGTAGGCCAGCCTGGCATTCGGGATGGTGTAGCCGTTGGCCAGCCGGAAATTGCCGAGTTCGAACGTATCCACTGCCGCGCCTCCTGATGTCCTGATCCCGGATGGTTGGGCCGGAGCCCCTTTCAGTTTCCGGTCTTGATGAAGTCGGCGGCCCGCTCGCCGATCATGACGATGGTGGTATGGGTGTTGGCCGCCGGGATCGACGGCATCACCGAGCCGTCGGCGATGCGCAGGCCGTCAATGCCGCGCACCTTCAGCCGGTTGTCGACCACCGCCAGCCGGTCGATGCCCATCTTGCAGGAACCGACGAAGTGGTAGTAGGAGCCGACGTTGTCGGTCACCCAGGCGCGCAGTTGCTCGTCGGTGACGACGTCGGGTCCGGGGCCGACCTCCACCAGGCCCAACGCCTGGAAGGCGCGGGTGCGGTAGATGTCGCGGCCGATCTTCACCATCGTCACCAGCCGATCGATGTCCGCCGGCTCGGTGCCGAAGTTGCAGCTGATGTCAGGCGGCACCGTCGGATCGGCGGACGCGAGGCGCACCCAGCCGCGCGACAGCGGCCGGACCAAGCCCGGCAGCGTCAGGATGACGTGCGGGTCCACGAGTTGCGCCACCGACGCCACCGGCTGTCCGGTTTGCAGCCGCTGCACCACATTGGCGAAGAAGGCGTCGCCGAAGGGCGCCCGGTGGACGAGGCAGATCTCCAGGTCGGGAACCAGCATGCCCGGCTCGGAACCCCAGAACAAACCGACCTCGGTCATATTCGCGCGCGGATCGGCACCCGGCTCCGCCATCCGGCCGAACGGGCCGATGAGCAGCGGGTGGTCGTGGAAGTTCTCGCCGACGCCGGGCAGATCATGGACGACGGTGATGCCGTGCTGCTGCAGTTGGTCGGCCGGACCGATGCCGGAGAGCATCAAGAGCTTCGGCGTCTCCATGGCGCCGCAGGCGACGATGACCTCGCGCCCGGCGGTGGCGGTCACCTCCTGGCCGTTCTCCAGGTAGGCGACGCCGGTGCAGCGGCCGTTCTCGATCAGCAGCCGCGTCGCCCGCACTTGCGTCTTCAGGGTGACGTTGCCGCGGGCGACCGCCGGCAGCAGGTAGGAGGTGAGCGCGCCGCCGCGGTGGCCGTCGCGCATGTCGAGGTGGTGCCAGCCGCAGCCGAAGGAGGTGGCGTTGAAGTCCTCGACCAGCGGATAGCCCAGCTCGACGCAGGCGTCGAGGAAGGTCTGCGAGACCGGGTTGCCGGTATCGCGGGCGTTGACGATGGTCATCGGCCCACCCTTGCCGGCGGTCGGGTTGAGGTCGTCGAGCTGGTTCTCCGAACGCTGGTAGAACGGCAGGCACTCA
>JAEULG010000139.1 GCA_016793875.1 Rhodospirillales bacterium
GACGCCGGTGGCGCGGCCGTTCTCCAGCAGAATCCGCGTCGTGCGCACGCCGGTCAGCAGCCGGAAGTTGGCGCGATCGAGGATCGGACGGACGAACGCCGACGCCGCCGTCACCCGGATGTAATCGACGTCGCGCGTCGATTGGTAGAAGCCGGCGCCGGCCTCCTGCGAGGCCCCGTTGAAGTCGTTGTACTTCTGTGCTGCCCCCAGGCTCGCCGCCGCCTCAATGAAGGCATGCGAGGCGATCGAGGGCGTGTGCATGCCAATGACCGATAGCGGCCCGTTGTCGCCGTGGTAGGGCGACGCCTCGCCGTGATATGTTTCCGACTTCTTGAAGTACGGCAGGACGTCGTCGTAGCCCCAGCCGGCGTTGCCGAGCGCCGCCCAGCTATCGAAATCGCGGCGGTTGCCGCGGATGTAGATCATCGCGTTGACGGCGCTGCTGCCGCCCAGCACCCGGCCGCGGGCGACATCGATGGCGCGGCCGCCCAGACCCGCCTGCGGCGTCGTGCTGTAGCCCCAATTCTCGGCACCCTGCGGGTTCCACAGGCTGAACATCGACGGCAGGTCGGGCGCCCAGATCGCCGGGTTGCTGTCCATGCCGCCGCGTTCCAGCAGCGCCACCTGCACGTGCGGATCGACCGCCAGGCGCGCCGCAACGATGCACCCGGCGGTGCCGGCGCCGACGACGATGTAATCGACCGAATTATCGGGCATTCCGCCCCTCCAAAGGCCGGTGTTGCTCGCGGTGCTGCGGCTTCACGCCATCGGATGCCGCTTCAGGAACGTGTAGATCGCCTCGCCCACCGCCAGCGGGTTCATGCTCTGCATGCCGTGCGTGGCGTTGAGGATGGCGCAGCGCTCCGCCTGCGGCAGCCAGCTCATCAGGAAGCGCTGGGTCTCGCGGAAGCCGGGCATCGCCGCCTCGCTGTCGGTGCCCATCACCGCAAGGATCGGCATCGCCGGCTTGCCCGGCGCCATCTGGTCTGCCTGCGACATGCGGAAGCCCCAGTTGGAAATGGCGACGAAGTCGATGTTGAAGGTGGTATCGACGCACTCCTCGACCCGCTGCCAGACGTCGAGCGGGTTGGTCATATCGACGCAGCCGAGGAAGGTCGGCCCGCAGACCAGCGCCATGTAGAGCTGCGCCGCCGCCAGCTTCTCGCCGCGCTGATAGAGCTCGAAGGCGCGGTTGAACGCATCGATGTTGGCCTGCACACCGGCCTGCTCCTCGCGCGGCAGATACGGCTCCAGCAGCACCGCCGAATGGGCGCGCTCGGGATGGGAGAGCAGGAATTGGAAGGCGATGACGCCGCCAAAGGAGAAGGCGACGATGTGCGCCTTGGCGATGCCGAGGTGATCGAGCAGCTCGCGGACGTGCTCCGCGCCTTCCTCGATGCTCAGCGCGTTTTTGTCCAGCGTGCTGCCGTTGTAGCCGGCGCGGTAGTAGGTGATGAGCTTGTAGTCGTCGAACAGCGGCGGATAGAACCGCAGCGGCGTGATCAGGCTGTCGGAGATGCTGGTGCCGTGGATGAACAGCACCGGCTCCCCCTCGCCGAGCACGGTGTAGCGCAGGGTCGCGTTGCTGACCGTCGCCCGCTGGTCGAGGTCGATGTTCCACTCGCGGCCGATGGAGAAGGCATTGTTCAGAGGCGCAGCCATGCGATCCTCCCTGTTGTCCGGGTCGCGGCCTAGCGCCGCACGCTGTCTTCGAGGATCAGGTCGATCAGGAACGGCCCATCGTGCTCCAGCATGGCGCGGATGGCGCCGGCCATCTCGCCCGGCTGACTCACTCGCACGCCCGGCACCCCCAGCCCCTTCGCCAGCGAAACGTAGTCGATCTCCGGGCCGTGGATGTCGAAGGACGGCGGAAACTCGGCGCCGGTGATGTTCTGGTCGCGCCAGTAGACGACGAGGTTGTCCTTGAGGATGCGATAGCTGCGGTTGTTGCAGACGATGAACTTGGCGCCGATGCGATGGTGCGCCGCAGTCCACAGCGCCGGGATGGTGAACACCGCGCCGCCGTCGCCGCCGAGGCCGACGACCGTCCGGTCGGGATGCGCCAGCTTGGCGCCGATCGCGCCGGGAAGGCCGATGCCCAGGGTCCCGCCGGGCGTCTGGAACAGGTGTCCGGGCAGGCTCGGCGGCAGGTAGCGGGTGAGCGCGCCGGAGTTGGTGATCGCCTCGTCGAACAGGATCACGTCCGGCGGCAGGTGCTTTGCCAGCTCCTCGGCAAACGCCGACATATGCAGCGGCGACGTCTCGCGGCTGGCGAGATCGGCCTGCACCGCCGCCGCCTGGGCGCTTTCCTTCTCGGCCCCGATGCGCTCGGCCCGCTCGCGCGCCGCCGCCTTCTGCGCGTCGGTCATGACCGCCGCCAGCCGCTCGGCGATCAGCCGCAGCGTCGGCTTCGGATCGGCGAGGACGCCGAGGGTAATCGGGTGGTTCTTGGCGATGTCGTAGGCGCTCTGGTCGATGTGGATGACCTTGGCATCGGCGCGGAAGGGGCTCGCCAGCGAAGGGAAGACGTCGGGGAAGACGTAGGTGCCGACGACGAGCACGGCATCGGCGTCGGCAACCGTCCTGGCGCTGCCCGTGCCGAACATATGGCCGGTCAGACCGCGATACAGCGGATGGGTCCACGGGATGCAGACTTCGGAGGCCATCGCCCCCCAGACGCCGGCGCCGAGCGCCTCGGCCACCTGAGTCAGCTCCGCCTGGGCGTGGGCGTGGGAGACGCCGTCGCCCATGATGATGACGGGGTTGGTCGCGCCGGCCAGCATCTCGGCGGCGCGGGCGATCGCCGCCGGCTCCGGGGCAACGCAGGCGTCGGGGATGACCGTCGGGATTACCGGCTCGTCGTTGTCCTGGTCGAGGATGTCCTGCGGCACCGACAGGAAGGTGGGGCCGACCGGCGGCGTCGCCGCCATCTTGATGCAACGGCGCAGCAGCCGCAGCAGGCTGCCGGAATGAATGGCGCGGTTGGCGTACTTGGTCACCGGCCGGGCGAACGTGACGAGGTCGAGCGCCATGTGCGCGTCGAGCGCATCGAAGGCGGCGCCGGCCTCGCCGGTGATCACCACCAGCGGCGAGCGTTGCTTGCGGAAGACGTGGTAGAGGCTGCCCAGCGCGTTGCCGGTGCCGACGCTGCAGTGAAGCTGGACGATCGTCGGCTTCTGCGTCGCCAGGGCGTAGCCATTGGCAATCAGGATGAGGGCCGCTTCCTGCAGGCCGAGGATGTACTGGATGTCAGGAAAGCGGCTGATCTCGTCCAGCAGGCCTTCCTCGCTGCTGCCGGGATTGCCGAAGATATGAGTAATGCCATCGGCCCGAAGCTGCTCCAGCAGCTTGCGATGCCCCCTCGCTGTCGGCATGTGACGCTCCTTCAGTAGCGGGCGGACCGGGAATTCCGCCCGCTTTCTCAGGGTCGCTATTTTACCAGCGCAGCTACCAACCCCAGCGGCGCAGCGGCGGATTACCGTCCAGCACTTCGATCATCTTCTGACCCGTCAGGATGCTGTCGGGCGTCGAACGGCCGGTGATAAAGGGGTAATCGACGATGACGCTGGTCGGGTGGCCGAAGTTACCGTGGTAGGCGCCGCCCGGCGCCGTTGCATCGCGCAGAATGAACTCCAGCGCGTAGGGTGGTGGACCCATGTTGAAGTTCAGGAACTGTCCGCGCGCTTCGACGAAGGCAGTGCCGTCCTGGTAGTCGTACTCCAGGCAGTGGCCGGTCACGTGCTTGCCGCGGATGATGCTCTCGCGCATATTCATATCGCGGGCGAAGGCAAGGCAGGCGACGCCGTAGCACTCGGCGCCGATCGGCTTGCCGGCTCGCAAGAAGGCCAGGATCAGATCGTGCACCCGCTGATTGTTGACGAGATCGACAATCGGGCCGGAGCCGCCGACGATCAGCACCGCATCGTACTTCTCGATGCCGCGCTCGGCATCAACCAGCAGGCGGTTGTAGGCCTCGAGACCGCGAACGAAGGTCGGGGCTGCGAAGTACGGCCGCTGGGGGAACCAGTCGGCGAGGCTGATCGGATTATCGAGCCGCTTGCCCTGCTGTGTCGACGGATCGTCCATCTCGATGACGCGGGCCGCCATGCTCTCCGAGGTCACCGGCCGCTGTAGCGGCGGATCGAAGAAGCTGGGGTCCCAGCTCACCGGGATGGCGTTGGGCCGCCGGCCGGTGGGGGTGCAGAAGTCCACCTCGTAGCCGACCCGGTCGAATTCGCCGAGCGGCCCGACCAGTTCCTCGCCCCAGTAGCCCCATTCCGACAGCATGACCAGGATGCGGCGCTTGCCGGGGGTCACCGGCACCGCCGGCGGCGGGTCGGTCTGCAATGCCGGCGGCGGGTTCAGCATCTGGTCGCGGATGGCATCGACCAGCGCCTCCGAGGCGTGCCAGCCGGTGTTGGTGACGAGATCGCGATCGACCATCACCTGCTGCGGCCCCGGTGTCCCGGGCGGGAACGGCGTGTAGATGGCGCCGGCGTTGATGACGTCGGCGAGCACCACCGGGTTGCACAGCACCTTGCGGCCGGCCAGCAGGTCGGGCGACGGCGTCAGCAGCCACAGCGCGTGGCAGGGTGCGCCGACGATGACCTTCGGGTTCTCCATTGCCCGCCGGAAGAACCGCGCCGCCGGGGCATTGCGCGCCACCTCAGCGGCGTTGCCGGTGGTGATCTCCCGTTCCGAGTAGCGCAGGCGGACGGTGGTGTAGTTGGCAGCAGCAATCACCGCATCGTAGTCGTCCGGGCTGACCGCGTTCGGTCCGTCGATGTCCTTGCTGACCTCCAGCCATTCCACCGGGTCGACGACACCCGGCTCGAAGGTGCTGTAAAAGCGCTGCGATGACTGATTCCACAGGCGCGACACCAGATCGACGGTGGCGCCGTAGGAGGCAAAACGCTCCTGGTAGATCTTGATTTCGCCGGGGATGTACTGTGCTTCGACGAGCACAGCCACCTTCTTGCCTGCAAGCGACTGGTCAGGCATCCGAGCCTCCTCTGCGCGCCGTGTCTTACGACTGAACGGGATTGGCGCGGAACTCGACGACGAGCTCGACCGCCCCGCTGGCCGGATCGGGCGTCATCGCATCGGTCGGGATCTGGTACTCGACGAGATTGGCTGGATCCAAATCCTCGGTCATGTCGACGCCATTGGCGCGCACGGAGGTGATTGTCACCCGCCCCGGTGGCATGAAGTCGGGCAGGACGTTGATCGACTTCTGCTGCTCGATGCTGCAGATCTTGAAGTAGAGACAGAAAGAATTGTCGCTGCCGCCGCCGGCGGAAACATGGGCGCGGGTGTAGAGGTGGGCAAGATAGGACAGCTCGAAGGCGTGGTAGCCGATGGCATGGCTGCTCTTCATGCCGTACTGGCCTTCCAGGATCGGCAGGCCATTCTCGGTCGTGCGGAAGTAGTAGCCCTGCCGCTCGCGGTCGAGGAAGAACAGGTTCCAGAAGGCCGAGGATTCGCGGGCGAGGCGCAGGTAGTGGGAGTTGCTGGTCGCCCCGTAGAGAATCAGGTAGGCAAGGATGCCCTGTTCCTGCTGCCAGAAGTCCTTGGTGGCGCCCCAGGCGAACTGGGTCGGCATGCCGCCGGAAGGTTGGCGTTCGACGCAGTCGAAGATGCCGCCGCGAATCTTGTCGAGGCCGACCTCGCCCATCCGGTCGGCGAGTCGTTGCGCCACTTCCAGGCACCGGTTGGAGCGTTGGTCGTAGCCGGCAGCCTCCTGCGCCTTGCCCTGGTCCCTCAGCCGCTTTGCGCGCGTCTGGAAGTAGTAGGCGCAGCGGGTCATGTTCCAGGCGATCTTCAGGTCATGGCCAACGACGGCGCGGTTCTGCTGCCAGCGGTAGCTGTGGTCGGGCGTCCAGTCGGCGTGGAACCGTTCGTTCACAAAGTCGGAGTTGGGATCGGGGAACTTCTCGCAGATCAGCGAGGAGGTCTCCTCGATAATGCCGTGGCAGGTCTCGAGCAGCTTGGCGAACTCGTGGCGGATACCGCCGAGCGGCAGCGGCTCGATCGACAGGATGAGGTTGACGAGGTAGGCGGGAATGTGGTCGCCGACGGAATTCCAGTTCTTGCGGGAACGGTTCTCGTCCGGCGTGACCGTGTCCGGGCGCATGGTTGCCGGATCGAGGTGCGAATAGTAGCCGCCGGTGCCGGCGAAGCCCTTCGCGGTCGCTGACGGCGGATCCCAGAAGAAGTCCTGGAAGCTGTTGATCGTCCGCCGGATGTCCTCCAGCACCTCCCAGTCGAGGGTGATGCGGTAGAACTGGGTCAGGCCGGCAAGGGCGTAGATCTGCTCGTAGAGCGGAATCGTGCCCTGGTCATCGGGGCCGTGCGAGGCGAACAGCAGCGATTCGCCGCGCTCGCCCTGCATGATGCGGCGTCGCCCATAGGCCCAGAAACAATAGCGGCCGTCATGGCTGAGGCTGCGGAACGCCTCCCGCAGATAGTTGGCCGCAGCCCGCGCCGCCATCAGGTAGCGCTCGGCACCGGTCATCATGTAGGCGGAGGCCAGATCGTACAGGAGCCGCGACAGCACCGCGCATTCCTGCACGGTATCGTCCACCGGCTGCCCGAGGATGTTCAGATTGGTCCGGTAGAATTCGGAGAAATCGTCGATGGTGTAGCTGCGCTTGGCATCGAACAGGTGGTCGAGGATGCGGTCGGCCATCTGGGTGACCTGCGTCGGCCACCAATGCGTCTCCTCGAACATGTAGCGGGTCGGATCGGAGTGCAGCAGGTAGACGCTGCGCGCCTCGAAGCGCTCGGCGCCGTCGTTCTGCTGGTAGATGCCGATGATGGATACCGGCCGGCCCTGCACCGCATATTTGTGCAAATTATAGACGGGGCCGCTGACGCCGCTGACCTGGGGCTCCGCTACCCGGTTGCGGTCGAGGCCGTCGAGGTTGGTGACCACCGAATAATACGTCTCCGGTCCGACGACGGCCTCGAAAAGATCGCCGCTTCGCGCCTCGACCGAGAACGACGGCTTGTCGTAATCGACAGCCACAATGGTGCCAGTAACTGTCAGCGTCTGATTGAAGCTGTGCAGCGACATACAGCCCACTCCCCTGTACACGAACGAGCCGGGACAAGGATTGCCCCGAACAATGAAGGTTTGGAGTATCTCTCGTGCCTGCCCTGCCTCGGATACCGCTTCTTCGAACGACTACCGAGACTTGCCAATATTGCATTGGCGATGCGGATTTATGCGAATGCCCCGCTCGTGGCGCATTATAGGAAGGTGCGGCAACCGATGCAAGCGCCGGTCATACCCGTTCGCATTATCGTCGAAACGGCGCCACCGCCCGACCGGTCGTCCGCCAAGCAGGCTGCAACGCGATCAGGAAGCTGGTTTGTCACTTTGGAACGCAACCATGACGCGGAGGCCGGGGACGCTGCCGGCGAGGGTAACGGTGGCGCCATGGAGATCGGCCACTGCGACGACCAGGGTCAGGCCGAGGCCGCTGCCAGAGGTGATGCGGCTGGGTTCGAGCCGATAAAAAGCGTCGGAGGACCTGACGCGCTTTCGGCTGGGGTCCCGGGGCCGGTATCGGCCACCGTCAGCTGCGGTCCCTCCGTCGTCGTCGCCAGAGATACGCAAACGTGGTGTCCGCCGATGTTTGGCGGATGGCGTTCTCGACCAGATTGGCGAGCATCTGGGTCAGGAGGTTGCCGTCGCCGCAGACGGCGGATCCCGGCGCCAGCCAAGCGGCCGGTGAAGGCGATGCTGGTGAACTGCGAGCCTGAAGATTTCCGGCCGGCCGAAGCGCGCAGCGCCTCGTCGAGGGCGTCGACGCAGAATGCCGGTAGGTGATGTCCGCCGCCCACACCTGGTTCGGCGGGTCGATCACCAGGTCGCGCAACAGATAGGGATAGATCTTGTGCCCCGCCGCCAGCTTCGTCGTCCGCGGCTTCGACCCGAGGGCGGCGATCATCGGGCTCCCCTTCACACCCTCCCTCCGCTGCGCGGCTGGCGATTGGTGGATTTCAGGTGGCGAGCAGGGTGCAATGCACCGGAGCGTGGTCGGAGGGGCGGAGCCAGCCACGCGGCGTGCGGTCGATGTCGGCTGCAACAAGACGATCTGCGGCCTGCGGCGATAGCAGCAGGTGGTCGATGCGCATGCCGCGGTCACCGTCGAACCCTCCCGCCCGATAGTCCCACCAAGTGTACCGGTGCGGTGTCGGCGACAGTGCCGCGACCGCGTCGGTCAGCCCCATGTTGAGGATACGGCGGTAGGCGGCGCGGGTCTCCGGCTGGCACAGCGCATCGAGGCGCAGGTCGAACGGATCGTAGACGTCCTCATCGCTCGGGGCGACGTTCCAGTCGCCGCCGAGGATGAACGCGTCCTCGCAGGCCAGTAAATCCACGGTGTGCCGGCGCAGCCGCTCGAGCCAGCCGAGCTTGTAGTCGAACTTGCCAGTGCCGATGGGATTGCCGTTGGGCGCGTAGAGGCAGGCGAGGCGCAGGCCACACGTGAAGGTTTCCAGGTAGCGGGCTTGGGTGTCTGCCACATCGCCGGGCAGCGCCCATGCCAGCACCTCGATCGGCTGCTTCGAGATCACCGCGACACCGTTGTAGGCGCGCTGGCCGACGCTGACGGCGTTGTAGCCGAGATCACCGATCTCGAGGCCCGGGAAAGCCTCGTCGGTCACCTTGATCTCCTGCAGCAGCACGACGTCGGGCGCCGTCTCGCGCAGCCACAACAGCAGGTGCGCCAGCCGTGCCTTGATCGAGTTGACGTTCCAGGTGGCGACCTTCAGCACCGACGGGATATCGCCCTACTGCTTTTCCGCCGGCTTGGTCGCCTCGTCGATCTTGCGCTCGGCTTCTTCGACCATGTCGCGGGAGCCCTGGCGCACCTGCTCCGCTGCCTCCTTGGCGTTGTCGCTGGCGTTGTCGAGCAGCTTGGCAGCCCCCTCCTTGGCCTTTTCCATGCTTTGCTTGGTCTGCTCGATGGCCTGATCAACCTTCTTGCCAGCCTCTTGCCCCGCCTTTTCGGCTGAACCTTTCTCGTCGCAGGCGGCCAGCAGCAGACCCCCGGCAAGCAGGGCGGGCGCCGCACTGGCGAGGGCGGCGATCCGGATGATCTTCACGGGCATATCCTCCCTTCTGGAAAAAGCGCGTGACAGGCGTGGGCAGGGCTAAGCTCAGATCGAAAACGATGAGCCGCAGCCGCAGGTGGACGTGGCGTTCGGGTTCTTGACGACGAAATAGGAGCCGATCAGGTCTTCGACATAGTCGAGCTCAGAGCCCTTCAGCAGTTCCAGAGAGGTTTCATCGATCAGCACGCCGACGCCGTCGCGGGCGAACTCGCGGTCGTCGTCGCGACGCTCGTCGTCGATGGAGAACCCGTACTGGAAGCCGGAGCAGCCGCCACCGGAGACGGAAACCCGCAGACGCATGCCGTCCGCGCCGCCTTCGGCAGCGATAAGCTTGGCGATCCGCCGGGCGGCGCTTGCGGAAATCATCAGGTCATCACTGGCAAGGTGGGTCCCATCGGGGGCCATAGCACACTCCTTTTTCAGGTTCGCGGGCAACCGCTGGTCGCGTGCCCTGCTAATTTAGCTGCTGATGCGGGCGAGTCAAAGCAGGCGGTGTGCCAATGCCGTCCCCTCACGCGCTAGCTTGCGCTCGCGCCCTTTCCCACAGGGGGAAAGAATGCGTTTTTTCTCACCCTAGCGGCAGAAGGCGGGGCCCGCGGCAGCGGTGGTGGGCGAGGGTATCGGAGTCCCGGTCACGCTTGGCGAAAACGGCCGTTGCGGCCGCGGAGCGCCATTCTGTACCCTCGGCGGATGGCGAACCCCGAGTCTTTCGCGCCCTGGGCGTGCAATCCCGCGAAGAGCCGGGGCCGTCTGCACCGGGAGCCGGAAAGCGCCGTCCGTTCCTGCTTCCAGCGCGATCGCGACCGGATCATCCATTCCGCAGCGTTCCGCCGCCTCGAATACAAGACGCAGGTGTTCGTCAACCACGAGGGGGATTTCTTCCGCACCCGGCTCACCCACAGCCTGGAGGTCTCCCAGATCGCCCGATCGGTCTGCCGGGTGCTGCGGCTGAACGAGGATCTAGCCGAGGCACTGGCGCTTGCGCACGACCTCGGCCACCCGCCGTTCGGCCACGCCGGCGAGGATGCGCTGAAGGAAATGATGGCGCCGTGGGGAGGCTTCGACCACAACGCCCAGAGCCTGCGCATCGTCACCGCGCTGGAGCAGCGCTACGCTGAGTTCGACGGCCTCAACCTCACCTGGGAGACGCTGGAAGGCGTCGTCAAGCATAACGGTCCGCTCGCCGGCGGTCCCGCCCGGCCGCTGCCGGCGGCGATCGCGGAGTACATCTGCATGCACGACCTGGAGCTGGCAGGCCATGCCGGTGCCGAGGCCCAGGTCGCCTCGCTGGCCGATGACATCGCCTACAACAACCACGACATCGACGACGGCCTACGGGCCGGGCTGTTCGGCATCGACGATCTCGCCGAAGTGCCGCTGGTCGGCGAGATGTTCGCGAGCGTCCGCGTCCGCTATCCCGGCATCGAAACCTCGCGGCTGATCCACGAATCGGTGCGCCGTCTGATCGGCCTGATGGTCGACGATCTGATCGCCGAGACCCGCCGCCGCATCGCCGATTTGGCCCCCGTCTGTGCCGACGATGTCCGCCAAGCTGGCCATCCGATTGCCGCTTTTTCTGCAGCGATGCAGCAGAACGATCGGTCGCTGAAGGCCTTCTTGCGGGAACGAATGTACCGGCACTACAAGCTCAACCGCATGACCAGCAAGGCCCGCCGTCTGGTGAAAGATCTGTTTCAGCTTTTCGTTGCAGAGCCCGAGTGCCTGCCGACCGAGTGGCGGCGGCGCACCGATGGCGCCGCGACGCTGCGCACCGCGCGTGTCGTCACCGACTACGTCGCCGGCATGACCGACCGCTTCGCTGGCGACGAGTACCGCCGGCTGTTCGACGTGCAATCGCGCACCTCATGAACGTCTTCTCCTGGTTCCGCGACAGGATCATCGCCGAGGTCACCGGGCTGGCGCTCACCGGAAAGCTGCCGGCGGGGCTCGATACCGCGCGCATCGGCGTCGAGCCGCCGCGCGATCCGTCGCACGGCGATCTCGCCTGCAATGCGGCGATGGTGCTGGCGGGAGCGGCGCGCCGCAAGCCGCGCGAACTCGCGGTGCTGCTGGCGCAGCGGCTGCTCGCCGTTGAAGGCGTCGCCACCGCCGAGGTGGCCGGCCCGGGTTTCATCAACCTGCGGCTGACACCAGAGTTCTGGCACGCGCGGCTAGTCGACATCCTGAAGGCCGGCGCTGCCTACGGCGATTCGGTGCTGGGGGCCAGGCAGCCGATCAACGTCGAGTATGTCTCCGCCAACCCGACCGGGCCGCTGCACGTCGGCCACGGACGGGGCGCCGTGGTCGGCGATGCCCTCGCCGGGCTGCTGCGCAAGGCCGGCTTCGCGGTGACTCGCGAGTACTACGTCAACGACGCCGGTGGCCAGGTAGACGCCCTTGCCCGCTCGCTGCGGCTGCGCTGGCTGATCGCCGCCGGTGCCGAGCCGGCCGACGCGTTCGCCCGGGCGCAGGCCGAAGGCACCGTTCAGTACGGCGGCGACTACTTGGTGCCGGTGGCCGAGGCGCTGTGGCAGCAGGATGGCGAGCGGTGGCTTGCCGCCCCCGAGGAGCAGTGGCTGCCGGCCTTCCGCGGCTTCGCCATCGAATCGATGATGCGGTTGATTCGCGACGATCTGGCGGCACTGGGCATCCACTTTGACGTTATCGCCTCGGAACGGGCACTGGTCGAGCAGGGCGGCGTGGACGCCGCTTTGCACCTTCTGGAGGATCGCGGGCTGATCTACGAGGGAGTGCTGGAGCCCCCCAAGGGCAAGCTTCCCGACGACTGGGAACCCCGTCCGCAGGTGCTGTTCCGGGCCACCGGCTACGGCGATGAGACTGACCGGCCGCTGCAGAAGTCGGACGGAAGCTGGACCTATTTCGCCGCCGACATCGCCTATCACCTGGACAAGTTCCGTCGCGGCTTCCCGGTCATGATCGACGTCTGGGGTGCTGATCACGGCGGCTACGTCAAGCGAATGCAGGCGGCTGTACAAGCAATTACAGAGGGTTGCGGTGCCCTCGACGTCAAGCTGTGCCAGCTCGTCAACCTTCTCGACGGTGGCGAACCGGTGCGCATGTCGAAGCGCGCCGGCACCTTCGTGACCTTGCGCGAGGTCGTCGACCGGGTCGGCCGGGACGTCTTCCGCTTCATCATGTTGACCCGCAAAAACGACGCGCCGCTCGATTTCGACTTCCAGAAGGTGACCGAACAGACCCGCGATAACCCGGTCTTTTACGTCCAGTACGCGCATGCACGGTGCTCCTCGGTAATGCGCCATGCGCTGGCAGAACTGGGCGGCAAAACTGTCTCAGATGAGGTACTGGCAGGTGCTTCACTTGGCTGCTTGACCGACTCCGGCGAGATTGATCTGATCAAGCAGTTGGCCGCTTGGCCGCGTCTGGTGGAAAGTGCTGCGTTAGTGCACGAGCCGCACCGGATTGCCTTCTACTTGCAGGAAGTGGCACAGGCTTTCCATGGCCTGTGGACCAGGGGAAAGGAGAACGCGCAGTTGCGCTTCATCCATCTCGATGATCTTCAACTTACTGCGGCGCGTCTGGCACTGGTGCGCGCAACGCAGATCGTCGTCGCGTCCGGCCTTGCCGTCATCGGCGTCGAACCGGTGGAGGAACTCCGATGATGCAGGCGACGCAGACGCGGTTCGACAGCATCGAGATTCCCGATCGTCCTGCTGTTACGGCCCAGCCCGGCTCTCCGCTCAGCGCGCTGCTGCGCAAGCGCATGGTGCTGTGGGGAGGGATCGCCGCGGCCTCGCTGCTGGCGCTGATCATCATTGCCACCACATTTTCCGGCTCCAGCCGCAAGGTGGCCCGCCTCGACGGGGATGCGCCGCTGATCAAGGGCGGGGATCAGCCGCTGAAAGTTTCCCCGGATCAGTCGGCTGCGCCCGCGGTTTCTGGCCGCGACCTGCTGGTCTATGAACGGATGCACGGATCGCCCGGCGGCAAGCCGCCGGTGGAGCGGTTGCTGCCGGAGCCGGAACAGCCGCTGGCGCCGCCCCAGTCGCGCTCGGCGGTGCCGCCCGCCGAGCCTCCGACCGTTTCCGCGCTTGAGCCGCTGGCGCCGTTGGAGCCAGCGCCGGTGCCGCGAACGGTGCACGCTGAGCCGGCGCCAGCGAGTCCGGCTGAGGTAGCCCCGGTGACGCCTTCGCCGGCAAATCCGGTCACGGCAGCCCCGGCACCAGCCAAGCCGGGGAAGCCGGCGGTCCAGAAGCCGGCGGCGGCGCCGGCGAAGGTGGCGAGCGCTGGGAAGTCGGCAACCGTGGTGAAGCCGGATGCGGCCAAGGTGGCGACGGCCGAGAAGGCGCCGGCTAAAGCTGCTAGCAGCGGCAAGTTCCAGGTCCAATTGCTTGCCGGCCGCGACGCCGACGAGGTCAAGGACGCCTGGGCGAAGCTGAAAGCGCGGAATCCCGACCTGCTCGGTCCCCTGTCGCCGAACCTGGCGCGCGCCGAACTGGGCGACAAAGGCACGTTCTACCGTCTGCGGGCGGGGCCGCTGGCCAGCGAGGCGAAGGCACGCTCCCTGTGCAGCCAGCTCTCCGGACGGGGCACGGCGTGCATCATCATCCGTCCCGCCACTTGACATAAGGGACTTCCGGACGTGGGCAGCCAGCCGCGGGCGGTGATCTTCGGACTCGCCGGCCCGTTCCTGGATTCGGCGGAACGGTCATTCTTCGCTGCCGCCAACCCGCTGGGCTTCATTCTCTTTGCCCGCAATTGCGACAGCCCGGAGCAGATCGCGGCGCTGACTGGCGAGTTGCGGCGGTGCGTCCGCCGCGCCGATGTGCCGGTGCTCATCGACCAGGAAGGCGGACGGGTGCAGCGGCTGAAAGCACCGCAATGGCGCGCCGCGCCGCCGGCCGGGCGCTTCGGCACGCTGCACGAGCGCGACGCGGCCGCGGCGATCGAGGCGGCGTGGCTGAACGGCCGGCTTCTGGCCGCCGATCTCCAGCCGCTCGGCATCGACGTCGACTGCGCCCCGGTGCTCGACGTGCGCGTTCCCGAGGGGCACGACATCATCGGTGATCGTGCCTTCGGCGGTAGCCCGGAACGCGTAGCGAAGCTGGCGCGGGCGACCTGCGAGGGCCTGCTGGCCGGCGGGGTATTGCCGGTGATCAAGCACATTCCCGGCCATGGCCGCGCTACTCTTGACAGCCACGCGGCGCTGCCGGTGGTCGATGCGCCGGCGGATGCCTTGCAGCGGGACGACTTTGCCCCTTTCTCGGCGCTGGCGGACATGCCGCTGGCGATGACCGCCCACGTTGTCTACGCCGCATTCGATCCCGCCGCTCCGGCGACGACGTCGGCCACCGTTATTCGCGACGTCGTCCGCGGGCGGATCGGCTTCGACGGGCTGTTGATCTCCGATGATCTGTGCATGCGCGCCCTCGCCGGCGCTCCCGGCGAACGTGCCCGGGCGGCGCTGGGGGCCGGCTGCGATGTCGTTCTCCACTGTAACGGCGATCTTGCCGAGATGCGCGACGTGGCCGCGGCGTGCGCGCCGCTGTCTGCGGCCGGTGCCGCAAGGCTGGCGCGCGCCCGCGCGCTGCTGCAGCGGCCGGCGGCGATCGACCGGGCGGCGGCCGGCCGGCGGCTGGCCGCACTGCTGAACGGACCGGTAACCGCCTGATGGACGACATGGGCGGGCTCGCTTATCAGATCTCCACCTGGATCCTGCCGGCGCTGACCGCGATCACCCTGCACGAGGCGGCGCACGGCTTCGTTGCTTGGCACCTGGGTGACGATACCGCCAAGCGGCTGGGGCGGGTGACCTTCAATCCGCTGCGCCACGTCGATCCTTTCGGCACGGTGATCCTGCCGGCAATGCTGCTGCTGGCGTCCGGCGGCCGGCTGATGTTCGGCTTCGCCAAGCCGGTGCCGGTCGACTTCCGGCGGCTGAACCGACCCCGCCGCGACATGGTGCTGGTTGCCGCCGCCGGGCCGGGGATCAACATTGCCATGGCCGTCTGCGCGGCTGTTGGGCTGGCGCTGATCCCGGCGCTGCCCGGACCGGCGCTGGAATGGCTTGGCTTCAATTTTCTGAATGCCGTCTGGCTCAACGTGCTGCTGGCGGTGTTCAACATGCTTCCGCTGCCGCCGCTCGACGGCGGTCGCGTTGCCGTCGGCCTGCTGCCCCGCGCGATCGCCGTGCCGCTCAGCCGGCTCGAGCCCTACGGCTTCCTGATCATCCTTGCGGTGGTGTTCGTGCTGCCGATGCTAGGCCATGGCCTCGGCGTCGATCTCGGCGTGATGCAGTGGCTGGTCGTCGGCCCGACGACCTGGGTGGTGCAGTTGATCTTCTCGCTGGTGGGCCTGTCATGAGCGCGGTGCCGCTGCGCGCGGTCGCCGAGGACGATGGCGTTGCCGACGACCTCGCCGCCGACTCACTGCGCTCCGACGCCTTCGTCGTCGATGTGGATGGCTGGGAAGGGCCGCTCGACCTGCTGCTTACGCTGGCGCGTGCTCAGAAGGTCGATCTGCGCCGCATCTCCATCGTTGCCCTGGCCGACCAGTACCTCGCCTATGTGGCGGCGGCCCGCAGGGCCAGCCTGGAGCTGGCGGCCGAATATCTGGTGATGGCGGCGTGGCTGGCCGAGCTGAAGTCGCGGCTGCTGCTGCCCGAGCCGCCCGCTCCCGACGAGCCGTCGAGCGATGCGATGGCGGCAGCGCTGGCCTTCCAGCTCCGCCGAATGGATGCCATGCGCGAGGCCGGCAAGGGACTGATGGTACGCCCGCAGTTCGGCCGCGACTTCTGGGCGCGAGGACGACCCGAGGCGATCCCGGAGCGCATCAGTGTTGTCGTCAAGGCCGACCTCGGCAGCCTGCTGCAGGCCTATGGCCGCCACCTGCGCCGCCGCCGCGGCGAGGCGCCGCTGGCGCTGAGCGAGCCGGTGAAGCTGGACAGCATCGAGGCGGCGCTGTCGCGCATCCTGCAGAGCCTCGGCCAGGCCCCTGGCTGGGAAAGTCTCGCCCGCTACCTGCCGGAGGGGACCCTCGCCGGTGTGCGCGAAGGCTCGCTGGCCGCCTGCTCGTCGCTGGCTGCCACCTTCGGCGCGGTGCTGGAGCTGGCGCGGCAGGGCATCATCGTGCTGCGCCAAAATCAGCCTTTCGGGCCGATCTATCTGAAACCCGTCAGTGGCGAGGGTGAGCGTCCATGACCAGGGAGTTGACCGAAGACCCGGCGCTGGTGCGGCTGGTGGAGGCGATGCTGTTTGCCTCGGCGGAGCCGCTGGCGGAGCGCGACCTCGCCGACCGGCTCCCCCCCGGGGCCGACATCCCGGCGCTGCTGACCCGCCTGGAGCGCGAATACGCCCCCCGCGGCGTGCAGCTGATGCGGGCCGGCAGCGGCTGGTCGTTCGTCACCGCCGCCGATCTCGCGCCGATGCTGGGGCGCGAGCGGCGCATCGAGAAGAAGCTGTCGCGGGCGGCGATCGAGACGTTGGCGGTGATCGCCTATCACCAGCCGGTTACCCGTGGCGAGATCGAGGAGATTCGCGGCGTCCAGCTCAGCAAGGGAACCCTCGATGCCCTGTTCGAGTACGGCTGGATCGAGCCGCGCGGCCGCCGGGAAACCCCGGGGCGGCCGGCGACCTGGATGACCACTGACGCCTTTCTGCGCCACTTCGGGCTCGCGACGACCCGTGAGTTGCCAAACCTGGACGAACTGCGCGCCGCCGGCCTGCTCGATGCCCGCCCGGCGATCCGTGTCCTGCAGCCGGATGGCGGCGGCGCAGAGGAGATCCCGCCGGCGGCTGAACCGCTGGATCCGGACGGCGCCTGAGGCTTTACCCGGCGATCTGCCGTCGGGCCGCCCGTTCCGGCGCTCGCCGCCCCATATAATCCGATGAACCATGATTGATCGGCTGCGCACGTTGCGGTGGTGCATCCTTTTTGCCATCATCCGCCGCGATCCGAGGGCCGAGGGTATACTGGACGGGAAACTCCGATGGGTTCTTTCAGCATCTGGCACTGGCTCATCGTGCTGGTGGTCGTCCTGATTCTCTTCGGAGGTCGGGGCAAGGTTTCGCAGCTTATGGGCGATTTCGGCAAAGGGCTGAAATCGTTCAAGAACAGCATGCGCGAGGATGAGCAATTCGACGATCCGGAAGCGCGCCGCGAGCCGCGGTCGCTGCCGCCGGAGCCACCCCGCAGCGGCGGGCGCGACGACGTGCGCGAGACGGCGGGCGATCGCGACCGCGCCACCCGGCCCTGACCAGAGCCGCGGCCGTCGCGCCCTAAGGCGTTGCCATGTTCGACATCGGCTGGCAGGAGCTGTTTCTGATCGGCGTCGTCACCCTGGTGGTGGTCGGCCCGAAGGACCTGCCGAAGGTGCTGCGCACCGGCGCCCGCTACCTGCAGAAAGCGCGGGCGATGAGCCGCGAGTTCCAGAACGGGCTCGCCGAGATGGCGCGCGAAGCGGAGCTCGACGACATCAAGGAGCGTATCGAGCATGCCGCGCGCTACGATCTGGGCGAGGAGTTGCGTAACGCCGCTGATCCGACCGGCAAGCTGAGCAGCGACTTCGACCCCGCCGAGTACAACCGGCGGATTAAGGAGGCGATGGAGGGCGGATCGCGAGCGACCGGTCCCCGCCACTCGGCTGACGACCCATCGCCGCCGCCGCCCGACGACGCGATGCCGCCGCTGCCGGATCCGGCAGGGAACTCCGGTATCGCCGACGGCGAGGCGGAGGCGAAGGAGGCGACGGCGGCGGACGCGCCACCGCCTCCGGCCGCCACTCGAAGTTGGGCGGACGACCGGCCGCTGCGGCCTTAAGGGCAGCCGTTTTCCGACCTCAGGCGGGAGCGTCCGCCGGCAAAAGACCCTCTCGATACCGGCAGATCAGATGAGCATGACCGACGACGAGGACATCGACTCCAGCCGCATGCCGCTAATGGACCACCTGATCGAGCTGCGCCGCCGGCTGATCTGGTGCATCCTCGGCGTCGTCGTCCTGTTCCTGATCTGCTACCACTTCTCGCCGCAGATCTATCAGTTCCTGGTCAAGCCGCTCGCCGACGCACTGCACGAGAAGGGTGGCGACCGCCGGATGATCTTCACCGCGTTGCACGAGGCGTTCTTCACCTACGTCAAGGTAGCGTTCTTCGCGGCGATCTTCCTCGCCTTCCCGCTGATCGCAACCCAGATCTGGAAGTTCGTCGCCCCCGGCCTTTACCGGGACGAGCGGCGGGCGTTCCTGCCGTTTCTTATCGCGACGCCGGTGCTGTTCTTCGCTGGCGGGGCGCTGGCGTACTACGTCGTCTTCCCGATGGCCTGGCACTTCTTCCTCGGCTTCGAGATGACCAGCGAGCAGGGGCTGCCGATCCAGCTCGACGCCAAGGTCGACGAATACCTCTCGCTAGTCATGCAGCTGATCTTCGCCTTCGGCCTGTGCTTCCAGATGCCGGTGGCGATGAGCCTGCTCGCCCGCGCCGGGCTGCTGACCTCGCAGACGATGCGCGAGAAGCGCCGCTA
Source organism: Rhodospirillales bacterium (assembly GCA_016793875.1). Lineage (GTDB taxonomy): Bacteria > Pseudomonadota > Alphaproteobacteria > Rhodospirillales > Defluviicoccaceae > Defluviicoccus. Next base: position 18,619 of record JAEULG010000139.1, read on the forward strand.
TGCCATCGTCTTCGCCTTCATCTTCGCAGCCGTGCTGACGCCGCCCGACGTGTTCAGCCAGGTCAGCCTCGCCATCCCGACGATTCTGCTCTACGAGATCTCCATCTGGTGCGTCCGCATGGTCGAGAGGAGCCGGGAGAAGACCGAGCGCGAGGCGGAGGCGGCGGCACGGGCGGAGGAGGAAGCTGCGGAGTGACCCGGTGCGTCGGGGTGGTGGGGGATAACCCGGCAGAGCGGGCGAGTCCGTACCGCGTCCTCCGGCCGGCCGAGGCCTCGCTG
>JAEULG010000142.1 GCA_016793875.1 Rhodospirillales bacterium
AAAGGTTTCTGCACAACGCGCCGTGGTGTTTGCAGGGCCACAGGTGCCGACGTGCTGCAGTGCGAAAGCTAGACTTTCTAATCGGGTTTCTGGTATTTGAATGCGGCCGCGCGACCCCGGCATTCATTCTCAATGACGAGCGGAAGGATCCATGGATCACCTCGACGTTCTGGAGAGCAGGACGATATACATCCTGCGTGAGGCGTTCAACAAGATAGACAAGCTCGGTATGCTGTGGTCGATCGGCAAGGATTCCAATGTACTTGTCTGGTGCGCCCGCAAGGCATTCTTCGGCCACGTGCCGTTTCCGTTGGTCAACATCGACACGGAAAAGAAATTCCCGGAGGTCTATGAATTCCGCGATCGGGTGATCAAGGAATGGAAACTGGACTGTATCATCGGCAAGTGCCCCCCGGTTGAGGAAATGGACCCGACGCTGCCGCCGGCGGCACGGTCGGCCGCCCGCAAGACCGCCGGGCTGAAGACAATGCTGGCGCGCGAGGGCTTCGATGGTCTGATTGCCGGCATCCGCCGCGACGAGGAAGGCACCCGGGCCAAGGAACGGGTGTTCAGCCCGCGCGGCGAGCACAACACCTGGAACTTCCGCGACCAGCCGCCGGAGTTCTGGGACCAGTTCAATACCGACTTCGCCCCCGGCACCCATCTGCGGGTCCATCCGCTGCTGCACTGGACCGAACTTGACATCTGGCGCTACACCAAGCGCGAGAACATCCCGCTGATCTCGCTCTACTTCGCCAAGAACGGCAAGCGCTATCGTTCTCTCGGCGACAAGGACATCACCTTCCCCATCGATTCGCACGCCGACACCATCGATGCCATCATCCACGAGCTGATGCACACCAAGATCGCCGAGCGGGCGGGCCGCGCCATGGACCACGAGGCAGAAGACTCTTTCGAGCGTCTTCGCGCCGAAGGCTACATGTAGGCGGGGAGGGGGTAGAAGAACATGGACACCTCGAGCATGAGCAAGACTTCCGAGTCGGCTATCCAGACGACCCTGCCGCTGAAGATCGTGATCGTCGGCCACGTCGATCACGGCAAGTCGACGCTGGTCGGGCGCCTGTTCTACGACACCGGTTCGCTGCCTGAGGGACGGATCGAGGCGGTGCGCGCGATGAGCGAAAAGCGCGGCATGCCGTTCGAGTGGGCCTTTCTGCTCGACGCCCTGCAGGCGGAGCGCGACCAGGGCATCACCATCGACATCTCGCAGATCTTCTTCCATACCGATGCGCGGCACTACGTCCTGATCGACGCGCCGGGGCACCGCGAGTTCGTCAAGAACATGATTACCGGCGCCGCCCAGGCCGATGCCGCCGTCCTCGTCGTCGACGCCAAGGACGGCATGCAGGAGCAGACGCGCCGCCATGCCTACCTGCTGCACCTGCTCGGCATCCATCAGATCGTCGTGTGCATCAACAAGATGGACACCGTCGGTTATGCCGAGGCGCGCTTCCAGGAGGTGGCGGGAGAGGTCCGCGCGTATCTCGCCGACCTCGGTATCGACCTGCAGCACACCATCATGATCCCGGTGGTCGCGCGCGACGGCGACAACATCGCTGCCGCCGACCGGCAGCACATGCCGTGGTATACCGGCCCGACGCTCACCGGGGCGCTGGACTCGCTGCAGCCGCCGGTAACCTCGCTGGAGCTGCCGCTGCGCATGCCGGTGCAGGACGTGTACAAGTTCGACGACCGCCGCATCATCGCCGGCCGCATCGAGAGCGGCTACCTGCGCAAGGGCGACACCCTGCTGTTCTCCCCGTCCAACAAGCGGGCGAAGATCGCCAGCATCGAGGGCTGGAACATCAAGGAACCGATCCTCGCGACCCGTGCCGGGCAGTCGATCGGCGTTACCCTCGATGAGCAGATCTTCGTCGAGCGCGGCGAGATCGCCAGCCTCGAAGCCAATCCGCCGATGCTGAGCAACGTCTTTCGCGGCCGCATCTTCTGGCTCGGTCAGCAGCCGCTGACCCCCGGAACCCGGCTGAAGATGAAGCTGTGCACCGGCGAGTTTCAGGTCGAGGTGGAGAAGATCGAGCGAGTGATCGACACCCAGGATCTCGCCTCCTCCGAGCAGACGCACGTGGAACGGCACGCCATCGCCGAGGTGGTGTTCCGCTCGCGGCGGACGCTGGCCCTCGATCCGTTCGATCAGAACATGTACACCGGCCGCTTCGTCCTGGTGGAGAACTACGACATCGTCGGCGGCGGCCTTATCAACATGGACGGCTATGCCGACCAGCGCCGGCAGGGGATCAAGTCCACCAACATCTTCATGGTCGAGCACCGCGTGCCGATCGAGGAGCGGTGGCAGGCCAACGGCCACAAGGGCGGCATCCTGTGGATGACCGGTCTGTCCGGTGCCGGCAAGTCGACGCTGGCGTTTTCTCTGGAGCAGCACCTGTTCCGCAAGGGCTACCTCGTCTACGTGCTGGACGGTGATAACGTCCGTCACGGCCTGTGCTCCGACCTCGGTTTCTCACCGCAGGACCGCGTCGAGAACATCCGTCGCGTCGGCCATGCTGCCGGCCTGTTTGCCCGCGCCGGCTTCCTCGTGCTCACCGCGTTCATCTCGCCGTACCGCGCCGACCGCGACCGGGTGCGGGCGATGGATCCGGAGGTGTTCCACGAGGTGCACATCGACGCCGACGTCAGCACCTGCGAGCAGCGTGATCCGAAGGGTCTCTACAAGAAGGCGCGCAAGGGCGAGATCCACGAGTTTACCGGCATTTCCGCCCCCTACGAGGCGCCGATCCAGCCCGAGATGCGCATCGATACCAGCCGGCACTCGATCGAGGACTGTCTGGCCCAGCTCGATTCCTACGTGTCGTCCAACTTTGCCATGACGCGGCACTAGGATTAAGACTCGCCATTGCCGACGCGGCGCTACCGTCCTACTGATCCCTGAGCTGGCGATCAGACGGGAGCCGCGCCCGGCAACGGCGCCGTCATCCGGGTCTTGCGAGGAGTACAGATAAAGTGCGACGGATCGTCCACCCGGTCATCCTTTCGGGCGGCGCGGGGACGCGTCTGTGGCCGCTGTCACGGGCGCTGCGGCCGAAACAGCTGCTGCCGCTGGTCTGCGAGCGCAGCATGCTGCAGGAAACGGTGCGCCGGGTGAGCGGCGAGGGGTTTGCCGCGCCGATCGTCGTCGGCAACGAGGAGCACCGCTTCCTGATCGCCGAGCAGGTGCGCACCCTGGGGTTGACGCCGCGCGCCATCGTCCTTGAACCGGAGGGCCGCAACACCGCGCCGGCGGCGACGGCGGCGGCGCTGCTGGTGCTTGAGGACGATCCGGACGGCATCATCGCGCTGCTGCCGTCAGACCACGTCGTCGGCGATCTGACGAAGTTCGAGGCCGTGTTCCGGGCGGCGGTGGATGCCGCCACGGCAGGAGCGCTGGTCACCTTCGGCATACCGCCGAGCCGGCCGGAAACCGGCTACGGCTATATCCGCAAGGGCGCGCCGTGGCCGGGGATCGAGGGCTGCTGGCGCATCGAGCGCTTCGTCGAAAAGCCGGATCCGCGGACGGCGGAAGCCTACGTCGCCTCCGGCGACTACGCCTGGAACAGCGGCATGTTCGTGCTGCCGGCGCAGACGCTGCTGGAGGAGGTCGAGCGGCTGCAGCCGGAGATGCTGCGCTGCTGCCGCGAGGCGGTCGCCCGGGCCACCCTCGATCTCGACTTCCTGCGGCTGGCGCGGGCGCCCTTCGTCGCCGCCCCGTCGATTTCGATCGACTACGCGGTGATGGAGCACACCGACAAGGGCGCCGTCGTCGCCGCCGAGATGGGCTGGAGCGACGTCGGCTCGTGGTCGGCGCTGTGGGAGATCACCAACAAGGATACCGACGGCAACGCCCTGGTCGGCGACGTCATGGTGCAGGATGCCCGCAACTGCTATGTGCGCGGTGACGGCAACCTCGTCGCCGCCATCGGCGTCGACGACCTCGTCATCGTCGCCACCGACGACGTCGTGCTGGTGGTGCCGCGCGAGCGGGCGCAGGAGGTCAAGCAGATCGTCGCCACCGTCGAGAAGGCGGGGCGGACGGAGCATTACGTCCACAGCCAGGTGTTCCGCCCCTGGGGCTGGTACCGCAGCATCCAGAACGGCCCGCGCTTCCAGGTCAAGGAGATCGTCGTCGCGCCGGGGCAGAAGCTCAGCGAGCAGATGCACCACCATCGCGCCGAGCACTGGGTCGTCGTCTCCGGCACCGCCAAGGTGACCCGCGGCGAGGACCACTTCTACGTCACCGAGAACCAGTCCACCTACATCCCGCACGCCACCAACCACTGCCTGGAGAACCCCGGCAAGATCCCGCTGCGGATGATCGAGGTGCAGTCCGGCCCCTACCTCGGCGAAGACGACATCATCCGCTTCCAGGACGCCTACGGCAGGGTGCCGGCACCGGTCAGCAGCTAG
>JAEULG010000166.1 GCA_016793875.1 Rhodospirillales bacterium
CAAGGTCACCATCGACGAACAGTCAAATAAAATTCCATCGATAGAGACTGGCACTGCATATCCTGACCTGGGAAGACAATTTGTATTAAAATACCGCGACAATTTCATGGGTAAAAACCATGCAAAAATTGAAATTAAGCCTTCCGGATTGCTCCAGTCTTTGAATTCTGATGTCACGAGTGGAGTAGGAGACATTGCGAGAAATATAGCACGCGCCGCAGGCTATGCAACGGCAATCGGGGCCGCCGCCGTCAGCGACACCTCCGAAAATCAGACCCAAGACTGCCACAAGCAAGCATCTTATATTGCCTTGATATCCCCGCCGCAGCAAGGCGAGAAAAAGTACAATTTGTGCGGTGTCGATATTTCAGTCACGCTTCTTGATGGGGAGATTGATTTCCCCACCCCAAAGAACACTGGCAACGCCCATGGCGCCAATCGCATTGGAAAATTCGCTACTGGCGAATCCTACGCCGGTATATTTTATAAGCGCGACCTTCCTTATCTCGTGCACGTAAAAAATGGAACAAAAGAGGACAACTACTTTATTGCCTTCTCTCCTGATTGGTCAGATATCAATTTTATGCCAATAGATCGCACGCTGTTCGCAAATAATGACTCAAAGATGACGCTTTCGGAGGGTGTGTTGACCTCATTTGAACAAACTGTCGAGGGAGAAGTCGTGGCTGCATCGGCAATTCCTGCCGACATCATAGCGGCCTACTTCGGCGCCATCGGCGAACTTTTTGGTAAAATTGCCAACAATAGTGAACAAGAAGCTAAAATAATCGCCAATGATCAAGCCCTAGCTCTGGCAAGAATTAAACAACAGACGTGCGCTTCAACCATCGCGGCTAATCCCATTTCAGGAAAAACCGCGGAGCAAGCCGCCGACGCGCTCACTGTGATCAAAGCCGCATGCAGCTGACCCCTCCAACTCGACCGTCATGGCGTGGATTGATGGGGCATTTCCTGCGTTCAACGGGGACCCCATGGTTCTGAGTTGGGTACGCCGTTAGTACTTCCAGAGACAATGTGACTTCATCAGCTTATCTCCGACCGCGCTCACGACGGCATTCCGGACGACGGCGCGGTTCGCTTCGGTCACCGGCACCCCCACGGCATCGCGAGGAAGCGGCGCCGCGATGGGCAGGCCGTTCCGACGCGCGGCGCAGCCGGGGCTTGTGCCGCACGTCGGCGCGCGCGATATCGTGGAGGCGGGGCGACGCCCGCACCAATGCATCGAAACAGAAAATGGGCCAGAGGGGACTAAACAATGAGTGAGTTGATTTGCATTGCGTTCAAGGGCCGCGACACCGCCCAGCAGGTGCTCACCGACCTGCACGGCATGCAGAAAGAATACCTCGTCGAACTGGCCGATTCCTGCATCGTCACCCGCGATCCGGACGGCAAGCTGCAGCTTCACCAGGCGGTTAACCTGGTCACCACCGGCGCCGTTTCCGGCGGCACCTGGGGTGCCCTGTGGGGAACGCTGGTCGGCATCCTGTTCCTGAACCCGCTGGCCGGCCTGCTGATCGGTGCCGCCGCCGGCGCCGGTGCCGGCGCGCTGTCGGGCAGCCTCGTCGATTACGGCATCAACGACGACTTCATCAAGCAGATGGGCGAGCAGATCTGCCCGGATACATCGGCGCTGTTCGTGCTGCTGCGCAAGGTGACGTTCGATCGGGTGCTGCCGGACTTTTCCAAGTACGAGGGCACCGTGCTTAAGACATCGCTGTCGAACGAACAGGAACAGCAATTGCGTAGCGCCCTGCACCAGCACGCCGCCGCCGCCACGGCCTCATAGAGCGGCAGCCTGGCCTGCGACCGACGCAGGGCAGGGTCGTCCGTGGCGCGCCTTGCGCGGGCCGCCGCGGAGCGTAGGGTGAAGCGGCGTCTTTCGCGGGGCGCGGGAGGTAGCCACCATGTGGGGCAAGGTCTTCGGCAGCGTTGCCGGGTTTGCCATGGGCGGCCCGATAGGGGCCATGTTCGGCGCCGCCGCCGGTCACGCCTACGACAAGATGCACGACAGCGTCATGGGCCAGTTCACCCCTGCCGGGGAGCGGCCGGGCGGCACGGCTGGCTTCGCCGGGATGGGCGAGGCAGCGCGGCAGATGGCGATCAGCATCGCCATCATCGTCCTCGGCGCCAAGGTCGCCAAGGTGGACGGCGCCGTCAACCGACGGGAGATCGACGCCTTCAAGGAGGTGTTCCGCATCCCCCCCGGCGAGCGCGGCAACGTCGCCCGCATCTTTGATGCCGCCAAGAAGGATGCCGACGGCTTCGAGCCCTACGCGCGGCAGCTCGGCCAGCTGTTACGCTCGGAGCGGCCGATGCTGGAGGACATGCTGTCCGGCCTGTTCCACATCGCCCGGGCGGACGGCAGCGTCACGCCGGCGGAGCTCGCGTTCCTGCGGCGCACCAGCGATCTGTTTGGCCTGGAGCCGGTGGCCTTCGAGCGCATCCGCCGGGGCTCGGTGCGATCCGCCCACCACGCCAATCCCTATGCGGTGCTCGGCCTCGACCAGGAAGCCAGCGACGCCGAGGTGAAGCGCGCCTACCGCCAGCTCATCCGCGAACACCACCCCGACACCCAGATCGCCCGCGGCGCGTCCAGCCATTTCATCGAGACCGCGACACAGAAGATGGCAGCGATCAACGCCGCCTACGACCAGATCGGCCGCGAACGCGGTCTCAAGTAGGGGCAATGCCAGCCGTTTCCCGGGCTGCGCGCCGCCGCGGCCTGTCCGTCGCCGACTGGGGTGCGGCCATCGCCGTCGTGCTGATCTGGGCGCTCAACTTCATCGTCGGTAAGGTCGGCGTGATGCAGCTGCCGCCGCTGCTGATGATGGCGGTGCGCTTCGCCCTCGTTTCCGCCCTGCTGATTCCCTTCCTGCGGCCGTTGCCCGGGCGCTGGCCTCTTGTCCTCGCCCTCGCGGTGGTGCTGGGCGGATTGCACTTTGGCCTGATGTTCTCGGGCCTGCGCAGCGTCGGCGCGGGTCCCGCCGCGATCGCCATCCAGCTCACCGTGCCGTTCAGCGCCCTGCTGGCGCTGGTGTTCTACCGGGAGAAGCTGGGCATCTGGCAGCTCTCCGGGATGGTCGTGGCGTTCGCCGGCATCTACCTGCTGGCGGGAGAGCCGAGCCACCCGCCGTCGCGGCCGCACTTCCTGATGGTGGTGGGCGCCGCCTTCTCCTGGGCCGTGGCCAACGTGCTGATCAAGCGGCTGGGCCCGGTGAACCCATTCACCCTCAACGCCTGGGTGGCGCTCCTCGCCTGCCCGCAACTCCTCCTTGCCAGCCTGCTGACCGAACAGGGCCAGCTGGCTGCCTTGCAGGCGGCCGATTGGCATGCCTGGGGGGCCATCGTCTACATGGCGGTGGGCGCTTCCATCGTCGCCTATGGCCTGTGGTACCATCTGATCGGCAAGCATCCGATGAACAGCATCGTACCGATGACACTGCTTTCGCCGGTGCTGGCGGTAGGGTTGGCAGTGCCGCTGCTGGATGAGCCGCTGACCGCCTCCGTGCTCATCGGCGGCGGCATCACGCTGCTTGGTGTGGCGATGATCCAGTTCCTGCGGCCGCGCCTGCCTGAGCCGCCGCTGCCTTCCTGACGAACACTCCTCCGGGGCACGACGGGCATGATCACCGAACTCACCTCTCCCAACTGCGACGAGCGCCCCGCCGACAGCGCCGTCGACATGCTGGTGCTGCACTACACCGGCATGGAGACCGCCGCCGCCGCCCTCGCCCGGCTGACCGATCCGAACGCCAAGGTCAGCGCCCACTATCTGATCGACGAAGAGGGCGCCGTCTTCCGGCTCGTCGACGAGGAGCGGCGAGCCTGGCACGCCGGGGTCTCGTTCTGGCGAGGCGCCACCGACATCAACGCCCACTCCATCGGCGTCGAGCTGGCCAACCCCGGCCACGAGTTCGGCTACCGCCCCTTCCCCCGCCCACAGATGGCGGCGCTGGTGGATGTGGCTCGGGGCATCCTTGGCCGCTGGCCGATCCCGGCACGCAACGTCGTCGGCCACGCCGACGTCGCGCCGCGCCGCAAGATGGACCCGGGCGAGTTGTTTGACTGGCCGGCACTGGCGCGTGCCGGAATCGGCCTGTGGCCGGCCGAGGCCGACGAATGCGTTCTCGACGAGGAGGCGATCCGGGCACTGCTGGCGGAGATCGGCTACGAGACGACGAGCCTGTTCGCGACACTGAAGGCGTTCCAGCGCCACTTCCGCCCCGAGCGCGTCAACGGCCGCATCGACTGGCAGACGGCGCGCCTGGCTCGGGGGCTGTGCACGCTGGTGGCGGGCGAGGCCGGCAGCTGACCGCGGGTCGGCGAGCGGCACCCCTTCCTTTCCGCCGACCTGCTGACCATCTCCAGCCAATACATCCGGGGAGCAAGAGATGATCGACCTGCATTTCTGGCCGACGCCCAATGGCCACAAGATCACGATGTTCCTGGAGGAAGCCGCTCTCGACTACCGCATCGTGCCGGTCAACATCGGTGCCGGTGAGCAATTCCGTCCGGAGTTCCTGGCGATCTCGCCCAACAACCGGATGCCGGCGATCGTCGATCACGCCCCGGCCGATGGCGGCGAATCGATCCCGGTATTCGAGTCCGGCGCCATCCTCGTCTACCTCGCCGACAAGATCGGCCGCTTTCTGCCGACGGAGACGCGAGGACGCAAGACGGTGCTTGAATGGCTGTTCTGGCAGGTGGGCGGCCTCGGCCCGATGGCCGGGCAGAACCACCACTTCGTCCAGTATGCGCCGGAAAAGCTGCCCTACGCCATCGACCGCTACGTCAGCGAAACCAACCGCCTCTACGGCGTACTGGACCGCCGCCTGCGCGGCCGCGCCTTCATCGCCGGGAACGATTACAGCATCGCCGACATGGCCTGCTACCCGTGGATCGTGCCGTGGAAACGCCAGCAGCAGGACCTCGCCGGCTTCCCCGACCTGCACCGCTGGTTCGAGGCGATCCGCGCCCGGCCGGCGACCGTTCGTGCCTACGAGAAAGGCCAAGCGATTTCGGATGCACCGGTCGTCAACGACGCCAGCCGCAGCATTCTGTTCGGCCAGACGGCACGCGTCGCCGGGAGCAACTGACGAAGCCGACGCCGGCCGCTACTCGTCGCGGTGAGTCTTCTCCATCCGCTCGTGCCGCTCCTGCGCCTCGAGGCTGAGGGTCGCTATCGGCCGGGCGTCGAGGCGCGAGATGCTGATCGGCTCGTGTGTGTCCTCGCAGAAACCGTAGGTGCGGATCTCGATGCGCACCAACGCCTCGTCGATCTTGGCGATCAGCTTGCGTGCCCGGTCGCGCGTCCGCAGTTCCAGTGCACGGTTGGTCTCCGCCGAGGCACGATCGGCGATGTCGGCCTCGGTGAAGCCGCCGTCCTGCAGCGCATGTAAGGCCTCGTTGGCTTCCTGCAGCAGTTCTTCGCGCCACCGCAACAGCTTTAGCCGGAAGTATTCCAGCATGCGCGGACTCATGAACGGCTCGTCTTCGGACGGCCGGTAACCCGGCGGCAGTTCGGCGATCATCGTTGTCGACAAGAGGTGCCCGGTTCCCATTTTGGCGCGGAATATAAGTTCCCTGACGCATCGCCGCAAGCGCAAATCCCCGCTTGCGGATCGGCAACTCATTGATTTTCTCAACGAAAACCCTGAACGTCGGCGAGCTTCGGGGAACCGACGGCCGGCGCGACCGCCAGCTTCGCCATCTCCACCTCGACGCGCAGCTCGATCTCGGCCAGTACGACCTCGACGCCAGCATCATCGCTCACCATCCGCTCTTCGCGCAGTGCCGCCGCCAGCGCCTGCAGGCGCGGTGCTCCGATGCGGCCTTCGAGAAGCTCCGCGCGCAGGCCCTCGAGCTGGCTGAGGAGAACGTCCCCCCGGCACACCGCGGCACGGCGGCGCCCGGCGCTCCCGTTGCTTTCCACTTCCTGGACATCGAGCAGCGCCAGCAGCGTTGCCGACGGAACGGCCGGTGGTCCCTCGCCGACGTCGGCCGGGTCCGCGGCGGCGAGATTTTCTGCGAAGCTTCCGGTGCCGTGGGAGCGGCAGGACGGCTTTCGCCGCAGCGCCTGCAAGCGTGCGGCAGGATCGACGGGGAACGGTCGCATGTTGGTTCGCCCTGAGCGGGAAATGGGAACCCGCCGTCATCCTGCATCAGCGTCGTCTAGAAAGCCTTAACGCCCCCTTTCGCTTGGCCCTGCTCCCCCGCCCCCGCTGCCGCGCGCCGGCGCCGATGGGAGAATACGCCTCTGTCATCTCCGTCGATTACAACCGTCTGGGTGCGGAATGGCCGTGTTATGCTACAATTGAGAATGAGTCGCTGTCGCCCGGTGGTCCCGACCCGAGGGCACCGCCGCCGGTCACCCGAAAGGAGGATCCCTCCATGAACCGCCGCAAGCTCGCCCTTCTCGCCCTCGCTTCCTTCGCCACCGTCCCTGGAACGATGATCGCCTCTGATGCGCGCGGTGAGATCCTGGCCACGAGAACCAGGACCGATGCCAGCGTCTATGGCGGCGCCACCTACCTCGTCGACTGGAACGGCGGGGCGGCCGGTGGCACCACCGTCGGGTTCTCTACTTCGGCGGCGAACACCAAGGTCATCGTCATGTTCAACGCTGAGTGCGCGGTTGAGGGCAGCCCGAGCAAGTACGTGGACATCGATCTAGTCGTCGATCCGGCGGGTCCCACCGGCGAGATCATCATCCCGCCATCGAACGGCGACAACGCGTTCTGCTCCGGCAATGGCACCTCGACCGGCTCGCCCTTCACTCTGGACGGCTGGGTGAGCGCGGCGCTGATCGGCGTCGTCACCCTGCCGCAGGCCGGCGCGCACACCCTGAAGGTCCGGGTCAACGGTCTCTCCGGCGTAACCCGTCTCGACGACATGTCGCTGGTGGTCATGCGCTGAGCGGATTGCGAACCACTGCGGCACGGGCGATGCGATAACTCGCTTCCGCCCCTGCCGCTCTGGCCCAGGGCGCCTGTTATTGGGGATAGAGGCCGACGCTGTCGGCGACGCTGTCGGCGATGTGCTCCTTGCTGATCACGCCCAGGATGCGCGCGGATGCCGGCGATCCGACCCGCGGGATGACGAGTGCCATGGTCGCTCCCTTGCGCCGCATCCGGGCAATCACGTCGAACATGGCGGCGTTCTCGCGGACGATGGTGAACCGGTGGCTTGCCAGTTCGCCGAGGCTGACTTCGGCGGCGACGGCGCCGAGCGTCCGGCGCATATCGACATTAACGCGGAGCACGCCGGCAACCCGGTTGTGCCGGGTGACCACCACGTGGCGCAGGCCATGGACACTCTCCGAGATCAGCGCGAACTCGGCGAACGGCGTCGCCTCGTCGAGGACGGCGACGTCGGAAAGCATTACGTCCCGGGCGCTCCGCACCAGGAAGAGGTTGGCATGCAGGCCACGGGGCATGGCATGGCCGCGGCCAACCAGCTTCGCGGTGTAAATGTTCTGCCGTGAGACCAGACGCCGGGTGCCGAGGCTCACCGCGACAGCAACGATCATCGGCAGGACGATGCTGTAGTCCCGCGTCATCTCGAAGACCATGGTGACCGCGGTCATCGCGGCGCCAGTGCCACCACCGACCATCGCCCCCATCCCGACAATCGCGAAGGCGGGAACGCTGACCGGCAAGCCGGGGACGACGGCGATGACGAGGGTCGCGAACGCGGCGCCGAGCGTGGCTCCCATGTAAAGGGAGGGCGAGAAGATGCCGCCGGAGGAGCCGGAGCCAAGGCTGAGCGACGTTGCGACCAGCTTGCAGGCGAAGAGCAGCAGCAGCAACCAGCCGCCGGTCAGTCGCCCGTCCAGCGTTGCCGTAATCGTCGCGTAGCCGACGCCGTCAACGAAGTACTGCCCGGCGGTGATCAGCAGCAGATAGATCATCACGCCGACAAGCAGCATCCCGAGGGCGTGACGGAAATAGCTGCCGGGAATCCGGCGGAAGACATCCTCGGCGAAGTGGAGGCTGTGCACGAACAACGCCGCGGCGATGCCGGCGACGGCGCCAAGCAACCCATAAAGAATCAGGATCAGCGCGGTTTCGAAGGTCTCAGGCAACGCCGCGAGATGTGTCGGCAGGATGAATGCAGGCTGCTCGCCGAAGGCAAGCCAGCCGATGAACGTCGCGGTGCCGGTTGCGAGCGCCACCGGCAGGAAGGTGCTGGCGCTCACCTCGGGCATGAGCAGTTCGATGGCGAACATCACGCCGCCGATAGGCGTATTGAACGTCGCCGCGATGCCGGCGCCGGCACCCGCGGCGACGAGATTGATCCGCTGCGCCGCCGGCATCGCGATGAACTGGCCGAACGACGATCCCAGTGCCGAGCCGATCTGGATGATCGGGCCTTCCCGTCCCACCGCCGAGCCGCTGCCGATCGCCAGCGCCGAGGCGAGCGACTTGGCGACGGCGACGACCGGCCGGATGATGCCGCGCCGGTAGTAGATCGCGTCCATCACCTCCGGGACGCCGTGCCCCTTCGCCTCAGGAGCGAAGGTGTTGACGATGAACGTGACCCCCAGCGAGCCGATCACTGGCACAAGGATCACGAACGCCCCCCACGGCGCTGGCGGCGTGAACACGTTGGCGTCGTAGGCAAACGAAAGCTGGCCGAAAAACAGGAGATTGTGGATGAAGCTGATCAAGGCGCGGAAAACCACCGCACCGCCGCCGGTAACAACCCCGACCACGACCGCCAGCGCGCAGATCGACGCGAGGCCGAGCGGGCGGGCCTCGCCCGCCGCGGCAAGGCCGGAGCGATCTGGCACCGGCGGAGCAGGATTGGGTGCCCTCATCATCGCGCAGAACCGGTTCAGTTGCGCGTCTGATCCGGCAGCAGAAGCAATGGCGAGACCGGATAACGGCGGCCGGCCATCGATCCCGCCAATGCGGGGCGCATCGACTCTGCCGCCTGCCGGGACGCTGTAGCCGCGTGCCTCAACGGCGCGCCGTCGGCTCCCTCTGCCCGCCTATCTGGTCGAGAGCCGGGGCCTTCGGTCAGGCTAAGGGCTGCATCGTGCACCGCCACCGGCCCGGCGCTTGCCGTCAGATCAGCCCGCCGAGGAGGGCAAGACCGGCCACTGCAGCCACCCCACCCGTGATGCGAACGACCGCCGGCCCCCGTTCATCGGCGATCCGGCCGATCAGGAAGCCGAGGCCGATGCCGGCCAAGTGCAGGGCGGCCGTTGCCAGCATGAAGCCGAGCCCATAGGCGAGGCCAGCGGCGTTCTCCGGCATTTCCTCACCATGGGCGTGGCCGTGAAAGACGGCAAAGAGACCAACCAGGGCAACGGCGATCGCCACCGGCATGGACAAGCGGAAGGCGACTGCAGCTCCCAGCACGATCACCGAGAGTGCGATGCCCGTTTCGACGAAGGGAATGCTGACGCCGGCGACGCCAAACGCGCCACCGATTGCCATTACCATAACAAAGGTGAGGGGCACCAGCCACAGCGCGCGACCGCCAAGCTGCCACGCGAAGACGCCGACCATCATCATCGCGAGGAGATGATCGATGCCGGTCAGCGGATGGACGAAGCCGTGTGAAAAGCCGCTGGTATCGCCGACGCCGGTATGGGCGAGCGCGATACCAGGCATCAATGCTATCGCCGCTGCGGCGACCATTACAGGCAAAGCCGGTGTCTTCACGACCAAGTCCTCCTGCCCTTCGGCCTTGAGCTGCACCGCAGCGGAATGTGCGACGATGCGGGGCGAAACCTACCCCACCGTATGGCGAAATGGACAGCGGATAATGCGCTGGACGAGGCCTGTCCTCGGTGCTGTGAAGGCTTGGAACGTCGGCCGCCCGGCAGGAATCGGCCGCCCGGCAGAAGCTGCCGGGCCCGGCCGCCACTGCACCTGACTTTCCGTTAGCGAAAACAGCAGGTTCGGCGCGCCTCCGGGGATGGTCCAGCGCTTGCGTGGAAGAGCCCGACGCGGGGAGTGGTGCCGTACCCCCGCAGGAGCGTCACCATGGTCCTCGGGTTTTTTCAGCCTTCCGTTCTCGGCATGTCGAGCCAGAGCCACGCGCTCGAGGTGATCAGTGCCAACATCGCCAACGCCACCACCGGCGGCTACAAGCGCAGCGAGACCGGCTTCGCCTCGCTGCTGAGCAACAGCATCAGTTTCCGTTCAGCCGCCGCCGGGGCGGCGCCGGGATCCGCGGAGTCCGACCTCGGCGGCGTCCGCGCCTACGACCTCTCCCGCATCTCGGAGGCGGGCGAGGCCACGCTCACCGGCCGGGCGCTCGACGTGGCAATTCAGGGCCGCGGCTTTCTGGTGATGAACACCGCCATCGACGGCAGTGGCGATACCGTTTACGGCCGCGACGGCCGGCTGGCCGAAGCCGTCGGAGGAGCGACGGGGCAACCCAATGCTTCCCAGGGATACCTCGTCGACAAGAACGGCTACTTCCTGCAGGGCTGGCCGGTAGTGAACGGCGGCAGCGTCGATACCACGGCCGCGCCGGCGGCAATGCGTGTCGATCCCGATGCCTTTACCGTCCCCGGAAAGCCGACGACCGCCGCCCGCCTAGCGCTCAACCTGCCGGCCGGCGCCGCCGCCGGCGGGGCAGAAACCTACGACATCGACGTCTTCGATTCCGGCGGCCGGCAACAGCCGGTCACCCTTTCTTTCGCCCCGTCGGCGACTTCGCCACTGCTATGGACGCTCTCCGCCAACGGCTCGCCCGCCGCCAGCCTCACCTTCGGCAGCGACGGCAAAATTGCCTCGCCCTCGTCGATTGCGATGAAGCTGAATTTCGCCGGCACCGCTGCCCCCGGCGACGAGACGAGCGCGGCGTTCACCCTCGATGTTTCCGGCTTCACCCATTTCGATGCCGGGCTGAGCGCATACGGCTACGAGCGCAACGGCACTCCTGCGGCGGCGCTGACCGGTCTGCGCTTCGATGACGACGGCACCGTCGTCGGCCTGTTCGATATCGGCAGCAGCCGCCCCCTCTACCGCCTCGCCATCGCCGACTTCAACAACCCCGACGGGCTCGGCCGGCTGTCCGGCGATGTCTATGCGCAGACGCCGCAGTCGGGAGCGGCAATACTTGCCGGCGCCGGAGACGGCGGCCGCGGCGCCATCGCCGGCGGAACGCTGGAGCAGTCCAATGTCGATCTGGAAGACGAGTTCGGCCGAATGATCATTACCCAGAAGGCGTATAACTCCTCGGCGACGGCCTTCCGGACCCTCGACGAGATGACCCAGGTGGCTTGCAACCTGCGCCGCTGATGGCCCGTCCAGGGCAATCGGCAATAGGCTTATCGCGCTACGTCCACCCCTTGCGTCCCGGTCTCGCCGTCATCCGAGCGCCGTCCGAAACGCGCGGCATCGCCAGCGGAGAGCCGGACGGTCAGACGGCTGCCGGAAGCATCGTCACTGCGGGCAAGCACCTCGCCGTGCCGATAGAGCCAAGCAAGGCCGGCGCCGTCCGCGGCGGCGACCCGGACCTCGACCACCGGCATGCCGACGGCGAGCCGGGCGTCGATGGCGGCGATCAGGTCATCGCAGCCCGCTCCGGTGCGGGCCGAGACCGGTACCAAGTCCCCTGCTGCCCGCGCCGAGCGATTGGCAAGGGTGTCGAAATCATCCTCGGCCAACAGGTCGCACTTGTTCAGTGCCTCGATAATGCCGTTCGTCTCGATCGTCTCGGTCAACCCCAGGGTGCGCAAGACCGCCTCAACGTCGGCCTTCTGCGCCCGCGCTTCTGGGTGCGAGACATCGCGCACATGAATAATCAGATCGGCGGCAATTACCTCCTCCAGCGTCGCCCGGAACGCCTCGACCAACTCATGCGGCAGGTCGGAGATGAAGCCGACGGTATCGGAGAGGATGACCCGGCGCCCGGACGGCAGCGCCAGCGCCCGCATCGTCGGGTCGAGCGTGGCGAACAGCATGTCCTGTGCCGTCACCGCCGCATGTGTCAGGCGGTTGAACAGCGTGGACTTGCCGGCATTGGTGTAACCGACCAGCGCTACGACGGGATAGGGGACACGCTCGCGGGCACGCCGGTGGAGCGC
>JAEULG010000187.1 GCA_016793875.1 Rhodospirillales bacterium
AGCCGCCCGGCCAGCGCCGTTCGAACAAGAGTGCCGCGCAGGCCGCCTCGTCGGGAAACGCTGCTTCGAATTGTGTGAGTGATCGCGCCCTGGCCATCCGCTGTCCCGCCATAGCCACCTCCCGGCGGCTCATCCTTGGCAGGATACCATATTTAGATCACCCTGGGACAACGGGATAAGCCACAGTCAAAGTGTTGTGACCGGAGAGCTTCCTCTACGACGTCAATGGCGGCCGTAAACAGTGGATCGTTCCAGCCGTTCCACTCTCTCTCCTCACAGACTACGCTGCCTCTTCTTGGCGACCGACCAATTAGGAGGTTTGCAGATTTGCCTTCGACTTCAACCTCTTCCCAACGGTAGTGCTTGTCCGGCTCCATTGCCGATACGCGGCGGTATGCCTCCTCCGAAAGTTCAGGCGTGAACGTAAGAAGCGAGCCTGCGACACGGCCGCTACCGGACGGAATGATGATCGGGAGACCGTCCCGCAAGAGCAGAGTCCCAGAGACCTCAACGGGATCACTGACACTGGTAACCAAATCTCGCAGTTGGAAGAAAGCCAATTGCCCGAGCCGGAACAGGCCGTAGGCAAAGAACGGCTGGTCAATGCTATTTGGCAGTCGCATGGCCTTGCTCCGGGGGCAAGCTTTCGATCTCCGGGCAATTTTCGCACGCTGAACGATAATTGGCCAGCTGATTTACCCAAACAGGCTAATTTCCAGCAAGATCATGGACCGGCTTGCCAAGCCCACCGCGTCTGGTATGAAGGCCGCTGCCCCGCCCTTGCCCGTCCGCCGCACCCCATGACCGAAATCACCGCCGAGATCGTTGCCCAGCACGGGATCAGCCCGGAGGAGTACCAGCGCATCCTTAAGGTGCTGGGGCGGGAGCCCAGCTTCACCGAGCTTGGCGTGTTCTCGGTGATGTGGAGCGAGCACTGCTCCTACAAGTCCTCGAAGCGCTGGCTGAGCCGGCTGCCGACGACGGCGCCGTGGGTGATCTGCGGGCCGGGGGAGAATGCCGGCGTCATCGACATCGGCGACGGCCAGGCGGTCATCTTCAAGATGGAGAGCCACAACCACCCCTCCTACATCGAGCCCTACCAGGGCGCGGCGACGGGGGTGGGCGGTATCCTGCGCGACGTCTTCACCATGGGCGCACGGCCGATCGCCAACCTGAATTCGCTGCGCTTCGGCTCCCCTGAACACCCGAAGACCCGGCATCTGGTCGCCGGCGTCGTTGGCGGCATCGGCGGCTACGGCAACTGCGTCGGTGTGCCGACCATCGCCGGCGAGTGCACTTTCGATGGCGGCTACGACGGCAATATCCTGGTCAACGCGATGACCGTCGGCGTGGCGCCGGCCGACCGCATCTTCTATTCCGCCGCCGCCGGGCCGGGAAACCCGATCGTCTACGTCGGCTCGAAGACCGGGCGCGACGGCATCCATGGCGCCACCATGGCGTCGGCTGAGTTCAGCGAGGAGACCGAGGCGAAGCGACCGACGGTGCAGATCGGCGATCCGTTCACCGAGAAGCTGCTGATCGAGGCCTGCCTGGAACTGATGGCGACCGACGCCATCATTGCCATCCAGGACATGGGCGCGGCGGGACTCACCTCGTCGTCGTTCGAGATGGCCTCGAAGGGCGACGTCGGCGTCGAACTCGACCTCGATCGCGTGCCGATGCGCGAGACCGCCATGACCGCCTACGAGATCCTGCTCTCGGAGAGCCAGGAGCGGATGCTGATGGTGCTGCGGCCGGGCCGCGAGGAGCAGGCGCGCGCCGTCTTCGAGAAGTGGGAGCTGGACTTCGCCGTCGTCGGTCGCATCACCGACAGCCGCCACATGGTGGTGAGCCGCAACGGCGCGGTGGTGGTGGACGTGCCGGTTGCCCCGCTGGTGGCGGCGGCTCCCAACTACGACCGGCAGCACACGCCGACGCCGCCGCAGGCGGTGGTGGATGCAGCGACGCTGACCCCGCCCAACGACCCTCTCGCCGCCCTGGAGCGGCTGCTCGGCTGTCCCGATCTCGCCAGCAAGCGCTGGATCTGGGAGCAGTACGACCACATGGTGATGGCGCAGACGGTGCAGCGTCCGGGCGGCGATGCCGGGGTGCTGCGGCTGCTTGGCACGCGCAAGGGGCTGGCCGTTACCTCCGACTGTACCCCCCGCTACTGCCTCGCCGACCCGCGCGAGGGCGGCCGGCAGGCGGTGGCCGAGGCATGGCGCAATCTCGTCGCGGTGGGAGCACAGCCGCTGGCGATCACCAACTGCCTCAACTTCGGGAACCCGGAAAAGCCGGAGATCATGGGCCAGTTCGCCGGGTGCATCGAGGGGATGGCGGACGCCTGTGCCGCCCTCGACTTCCCCGTCGTCTCCGGCAACGTCTCGCTCTACAACGAGACCAACGGCACCGCCATTCCGCCGACGCCGACGATCGGCGGGGTGGGACTGCTGGCAGACGTCGACCGTATGGCAACGATCGCGCTGAAACCGGACGAAGGCGCGCTGCTGCTGCTGGGCGGCGATGCGGGGACCGACGGCTGGCTCGGCCAGTCGCTCTACCTGCGCGAGATCGAAGGCCGCAAGGACGGCGCGCCGCCGCCGGTGGACCTTGCCGACCACCGTCGGACCGGCGCGCTGCTGCGCCGGCTGATCGGCGAGGCGCGGATCCGCACCTGCCATGACGTCGGTGACGGAGGCCTTCTGGTCTGCGTCACCGAGATGGCGCTGGCCGGCGACATCGGTGTTGCGCTGAACCCGCCGGCCGACGCGCTGCCGCACGCCTGGCTGTTCGGCGAGGGGCAGGGGCGCTGGGTGGTTGCGGTCGTCGCAGCGGAAGCGGCGGCGCTGGAAGCCGAGGCGCGTACTGCGGGGGTACGGGTCGAGCGCATCGGCAGCGTCGGCGGCGCTCGATTGACCGTCGCCCCGGCGCACGCCATATCCCTTGCCGAGCTGCGATCGGCGCACGAGCGCTGGCTGCCGGGCTTCATGGCGGGCTGATCGGCGACGAAGGAGACCCGGACAGATGGCAATGGATGCGGCGGAAATCACCCGGCTGATCAAGGAGTGCCTGCCGGACGCAGAGGTGACGATCGCCGACCTGCGCGGCGACGGCGATCACTACGCCGCCCAGGTCGTCTCCAGCGCCTTCGCCGGCAAGAGCCGGGTGCAGCAGCACCAGATGGTCTACGCCGCCCTGCAGGGACGGATGGGGACGGCGCTGCACGCGCTGTCGCTGACCACCGCCGCGCCCGGCGCCGAACTCTAGGTTTCGAGGAGGATTTTCCAGATGACCGACAACCCCGTCTTCACCCGCATCCGCCAGGAGATCACCGAGACGCCGGTGGTGCTGTTCATGAAGGGCACGCCGATGTTCCCGCAGTGCGGCTTCTCCGCAGCGGTGGTGCAGGCGCTGAGCAACATGGGCGTCAAGTTCAAGGGCATCGACGTGCTGTCCGACCCCGGGCTGCGCGAGGGCATCAAGCAGTTCACCAACTGGCCGACGATCCCGCAGCTCTATGTCGCCGGCGAGTTCGTCGGCGGCTGCGACATCATCCGCGAGATGTATACCTCGGGCGAGCTGCAGCAGCTCTTCGAGGAAAAGGGCGTCGAGTACGCCCGCTGAGGCATCCGGATCCGAGCATCCGGCGCGGGCGTTGCCGGGCAGGACGCTTGAGACTGCGAAGCGAATCGCCTACCGTCGGGCGCAACTTCGGGTCATTGCAGGGGCATCGGGCATGTTGATGAGAGCAGGAAGGGCTGTGGCCCTGCCGGTCGTCCTGGTGGCGGCGCTGGCCACCGGGACCGGCTGCCAGCAAGGCGGCGATGGCGGGTCGGACTTCGGTCCAAAGACAGGCATCGGTGCCGCGCTCGGCGCCGCCGGTGGTGGCCTGCTCGGCGCGGCAGCGGGTGGCGGGGCTACCGGCATCGCCGCCGGTGTTCTGCTCGGCGGCCTGCTGGGCGGTGCCACCGGCAGTGTGCTCGACAGCCAGGACAAGCGCACCGCCGCGGCAACGACGCAGCAGGCGCTGGAGAGCAAACCCTCCGGCACGACCACCGCCTGGAACAATCCCGACAGCGGCAACTCCGGCACGGTGACCCCCGTCCGCACCTACCAGTCGGCATCCGGCCAGTATTGCCGCGAGTTCGAGCAGACGGTGACGATCGGCGGCAAGCCGCAGAAGAGCTACGGGACCGCCTGCCGGCAGCCTGACGGCTCGTGGCAGATCGTCAGCTGATTCCCCCGGCTCGGATAAGGACGGACACCCATGCGTCGCATCTCGCTGCTCGCCCTCGCCTGCCTGCTCGGCCTGGCGGCCGCCCTGCCGGCCTCGGCCCAGGACATAGAATCCAAGTTTGCCACAGCCGACCTCAACAAGGACGGCAAGATTGACCGGGCCGAATACCAGCGGCGGATGGTCGAGGTCTTCTACTTTGCCGACAAGAACAAGGACGGCGTGGTCACCATCGAGGAAATCGCCGCCATCGAGACGGTGGACGAGCCGGCCTTCAAGAAGGCCGACAAGAACGGCGACGGCAAGCTCACCCTCAACGAGTTCGTCACCTACCGCGTGATCCAGTTCGACGAGGCCGACACCAATCATGATGGCGTGCTGACCCTCGAGGAGGTCGAGGCCTGGGACGCCGCCCGCCGCTGATAAAGAAACGTGGTGCGCTTCGCTTTCGATCAGCAGCACGCTACGCACAGCGTAGCTCCATAGGGTGGCGCTGAGCGAAGCGAGGCCCACCGGGGGGGACAGGGCGTAGGGGTAGGCCGGGGTTTAGCCCGGCCATTCCGGCACAGGGTCGCAGACGGCGTCAGCGCGAGTAGTACTCGATCACCAGGTTCGGCTCCATCTGCACCGGGTAGGGCACATCCTGCAGCTTGGGGGTGCGCAGGAAGGTGCCGCGCATGCGGCTCGGCTCCAGCGCGTAGTACTCGGGAACATCGCGCTCCGGCAACTGTACTGCCTCCAGCACGATGATCAGCTCGCGCGACTTGTCCTTGACCTCGATGACATCGCCCTCGTTGATCAGGTACGAGGCGATGGTCACCCGCCGGCCGTTGACCTTGATGTGGCCGTGGCTGATGAACTGGCGGGCGGCGAACACCGTCGGCACGAACTTCAAGCGATAGACCGCCGCATCCAGCCGGCGCTCCAGCAGCCCGATCAGGTTCTCCGAGGTGTCGCCACGGCGGCGGATCGCCTCCTCGTAGTAGCGATGGAACTGCTTCTCGCTGATGTTGCCGTAGTAACCCTTCAGCTTCTGCTTCGCCATCAGCTGCAGGCCGTAGTCGGTCGGCTTCTTGCGCCGCTGGCCGTGCGCGCCGGGGCCGTAGTCCTTGGTGTTGATCGGGCTCTTGGGTCGTCCCCACAGGTTGACGCCGAGGCGCCGGTTGATCTTGTATTTCGCTTCGATGCGCTTGGTCATGGATCCCAGATTTCCGTGGTTTGGCGGTTTGTTGTCCCGGTAGGCCCTCTTCAAGGGCGGGACGCACGCATCCGCGCACGCCCGCGTTCCCGGGAGTGAGGCGGCGACTATAGCGGGTGGTGCGTGAGAGTCAAACCGGCAGCCGCTCTGGTAGTGTCTCAGTTTGAGACACTACCAGAGCTCTGGCGCCGTGTTTGCTGCGGCTGGCTCCGGCGGGGTATGCTGCGCAGAGATCGCGCGTCGCCCTGTGCCGGATGCGGCGGCGGTACGCACTCAGGAACGGGGGGGCCGGGATGCGCGGGCGGGTGGCGATCGCGCTGGCATCGGTGATCGGGCTCGCCGCCTGCGTCGGGCCGCCGGCGCTGCGGGAATCGGTGCTCGGCTACGATGAGACGGTCAGCGCGCTGACCCAGCAGATCCTGCTGCTGAACATCGCCCGCCTCAGCGACGACCGGCCGCCACACTTCACCGTCACCTCCAGCATCGCCGCGACCTTCAACTTCGAGACCTCCGCCGGCGTCTCCGGCTCGGTGTTCGAGGGTGCCGGCACCGACGTGCTGACGCTGAGCCTCAATTCGCGCGCCGCCGAGAATCCCACCTTCAGCATCGTGCCGGTGAGCGGCCAGGAGTTCACCCAGCGCATCCTCACCCCGGTCGGCGAGGACGTCCTCGCCTTCTTCATGTTCCAGGGAGTGCGCTTCGAGCAGCTGTCGCGGCTGATGGGCGACGGCATCGAGTTCCTGGATGCGGACGGGCGCAGCCGGCAGTTCGTCTACAACCGGGCGACCGCGCCGGAGGATTTCGCCGAGTTCCGCCGCATCGTCCTGCACCTATCGGCGCTGCAGCAGACCGGCCGGCTGCAGCTCGGCGAGCTGGCCTACAGCCAGCCGGTGCTTACCCAGGTCAAGACGCAGCCGAGTACCTCCGATATCGTCACCGCCAACAGCAACAGCCTTGCCTGGACGCAGAACCGCGACGGCACCTATACGCTGAGCCGGGCGGTGCGCGGCCGCGTCCTGCTCAGCAACTACGATCCGCTGACGCTGGACGACAGCGAGCGCCGCCGGCTGGACGCGATCGCAGCGTCCCGGCCGGATAACTTCGTGCTGATCGACATTCGCGCCGACCGGCCCGGCGGCGACTATCCGGTCTTCGCCGCGCTCAAGCTGCGCAGCCTGTTCGCCATGCTGGACTTCGTCGCCAAGGGCATCGAGCGCTTTCCCGAGCCGCTGGTGGCGCCGGATGCGCTCACGCCGCAGGGCGATCGGATCATCGTCAATCCGCCGCAGACGCTGGCGATCCGCGTCGTCGACGAGCAACCGGGCCGCGCCGACGGCTGGATCCGCTATGGCGGGCGCTACTACACCCTTGGCGAGAGCCGCTGGGACCGAGCGGTTTTCCTGGTGCTCTACGAGCTGTTCCAGGTGACGATGACCGACGTCAGCCGCGTCGGCATTCCGATTACCATTGCCAAGTAGTGGCATTGATCGTAGTTGCGACAGAAGGACGGTGCAATCGAAGTTGTTAACTGCCTCAGGAGGTATTGATGAGCAGCGCTTTCGACTGGAAAAGGTTTTTGTTATCGTTTGATGGCCGCACTGGTCGATATGACTACTGGATGCGGTTCTACATACCTTATACAGTTATTATGATTATTTTAGGATTGTTGGAAAGTTACGGGCCAGAGCAGGCTCCATTTTTCTCTTTTGTATTTCTGATCGCTGCCAGTTGGCCGTCATTGGCGGTTGGGATCAAGCGCTGCCACGATCGCAACCGCTCCGGCTGGTTCCTGCTGATCGGCCTGATCCCGATCATCGGCAGCATCTGGCTGCTGATCGAACTGGGATTCCTGCGCGGCACGATTGGGCCAAACAGGTATGGACCAGACCCGGTCCCAGTGATGACAGCGCCGGCCATCCCATAGGATCCCCAGTCGTCCGGATCAGCCGCGGCGGTTGGCCCGTCTCCTCCTTCCTTCAAGGCGCCATCCTACCGGACGGCGCAGAGAGGGGCAGGCCATCCCTAACTAATAATCCTAATAGGCCGCCTACAGCAGAGCCCGGATGAGCAGATAGCCGCCGAGCGTCAGCAGCCCGACGAAGAAGACGGATCGGAAGGTTTCGGCGCTGATGCGGGAGCGAATCCACTGTCCGACGAACATTCCCGCCAGCGCCGGAATTAACGCCAGCAAAGAAAGACCGGCAAGGCCCGGTTGGAACGCCTCGACGCGCAGCAGGCCGGCGGCGAGCGCCACCGTCGAGACGGTGAACGACAGTCCCAGCGCCTGGATCAGGTCGTCCTTCTCGAGGCCAAGCGACTGCAGATAGGGCACCGCCGGGATGACGAAGACGCCGGTCGCTCCCGTCACCAGACCCGTCGCGGCGCCGATCAGCGGCGACAGCCAAGCCTCGTGCCGCGATGGCGTGGTGAACCGGACGCCCGAGAGGCTGACGAGCCCGTAGAGGATCAGCGCGGCGCCGAGGCCGGCGGTGGCGATGCCGGCCGAATTGCCGGCCAGCACGCCCGATCCGGTGATGGTGCCGACGATGACACCTGCCATCATGCTCCACAGCCGCCGGACCAGGCC
>JAEULG010000188.1 GCA_016793875.1 Rhodospirillales bacterium
TGACAGCAGCACGACGCTGGCCGACGACGGCCAGAACAGCCAGACCCGGTCCTCCCAGGTGATCGGGCGCTCCACCAGCCGGGACCGGTTGGCTGCGGTCACCTTGACCTTGGCGCCCGAGGGCAGCCGCACATGGTAGACGGACAGGCTGCCGAGATAGCCGATGTCGTAGACCTCGCCGCTGATGCTGTTGACTTTGGTGTTCGCCGGCTGCTGCTTGGAGATTTCGATCTTCTCCGGGCGGACGATGGCGTAGACCTCCTGCCCTTCCACCGCATCGATGCCGCGGTCCGCTAGGATGTCGCAGCCGCTCTCTTCGGAGTGGACGACGACGTGGTCCTTGCCGGCCTCGATCACCCGGCCCTCGAAGACATTGGCCTCGCCGAGGAATTCGGCGACGTAGAGCGAGTTCGGATACTCGTAGATTTCGCCGGGTGTGCCGACCTGGACGGTGCGGCCACGGTCCATGATGGCGATGCGGGTAGAGACGGTCATCGCCTCGTCCTGATCGTGGGTGACGATGACGAAGGTAAGGCCCAGGCTCTCCTGAATGTTCACCAGTTCGAACTGGGTCTGCTCGCGCAGCTTGCGGTCGAGCGCCCCCAGCGGCTCGTCCAGCAGCAGCACCTTCGGCTTCTTGACGACCGCCCGCGCCAGCGCCACGCGCTGCTTCTGACCGCCGGAAAGCTGGTGCGGCTTGCGCCGGGCGAAATCGGTCATCTGCACCAGGGCGAGCATCTCCTCGACCCGCCGTGCGATCTCGCCGCGCGGCAGACGCTCCTGCCTCAGGCCGAAGGCGACGTTCTGCTCCACCGTCATGTGCGGGAACAGCGCGTAGCTCTGGAACATCATGTTGACCGGCCGCCGGTAGGGCGGCACCTCGGCCATATCGACGCCGTCGATGATGATGGTCCCGGAGGTGGGCTCCTCGAAGCCGGCGAGCATGCGCAGCAGCGTCGTCTTGCCGCACCCGGACGGCCCCAGCAGGGCGAAGAACTCGCCGCGATAGATGTCCAGCCAGACGTCGTCGACGGCAACGAAGTTGTCGAACTTCTTGACGACGTCGCGGATCTTGATGAAGGGCACGGCCTTGGGATCGCGCCACGGCTCGGCCGGCAGGCGCACCTCGGACGGCCGGAGCCCGTTCACCGGCGGCATCGCAGACCGCCGCTGCTGCCTGCGTGCTCCCGCATGGCGACTCCCGCTGCTGCCGATGGGCTACTTGCCGGTTTTCACCTTTTGCCAGACGCGGGTGATGACCCGCTGCACCTTCTGGTCGTAGGGAGTGACCAGATACAGCTTCTCCATCACCTCCGACGGCGGATAGATGGTCGGATCGTCGAGGATCGCCTTGTCGATATACGGCTTCGAGGCCGGATTGGGGTTGGCATAGGTGACGAAGTTGGTCGACTTGGCGATGACCTGCGGCTCCAGCAGGTAGTTGATGAAGGTAGTGGCGTCGGCGGGATTGGGAGCGCCCTTCGGCATCGCCATCATATCGAACCACATCTGCGCGCCCTCGCGCGGGATTCGGTACTCGACGGTGAAGTTCTTGCCGGCCTCGCGGGCCCGCTCGGCGGCGATCTTGGCGTCGCCTGACCACATCAGCGCAAGGCAGATATCGCCGTTGGCCAGAGCGTTGATGTTCTCCGACGAGTGGAACTTGCGGACGTAGGGCCGGATCGCCATCAACACCGGTTCGGCCTTGGCGATCACCGCCGGATCCTTGCTGTCCGGATCCTCGCCAAGGAACTTCAGCACCGCCGGGATCACCTCGTCGCCGGCATCAAGGATGTAGACGCCGCAGTCGGCGAAGTGCTTGAGAACCTCGGGATCGAAGATCATCCGCCACGAATCGACCGGCGCATCCGGCATCCGCTTCTTGATCATCTCGGCGTTGAAGGCGATGCCGGTGGTGCCCCAAAGGTAGGGAACGCCGTACTTGTTGCCCGGGTCGTACTTTTCCAGACGCTGCATCAGCGCCGGGTCGAGGTTCTTCCAGTTGGTCAGCTTGTCGCGGTCGAGCGGCTGGAAGATGCCTGCCTGGATCTGCCGGGCAAGAAAATTGCCGCTGGGGAACACCAGATCGTAGCCGATATTGCCGGCGAGCAGCTTCGTCTCAAGGATATCGTTGGAGTCGTACACATCGTAGACGACCTTGATGCCGGTCTTGGCCGTGAACTCGGTCAGAACGCTTTCGTCGATGTAATCCGACCAGTTGTAGACCTTGATCGTCCGGTCCGCCGCCACGCCGTCCGCCGCCACCGCCAGCAGCACACAGAAGGCCAGCATCCATGCCGAGAGCACGCGCAGCATCGTCTTTCTAATCCCCAGCCAGAGGTGCCACCAGCTCCAGCCCGGGCCACGACAGGGGGCCGGGCACGCCGCTCGTCGGCGGCGGACACTATCCTACTTCCGGCGCCAGCCCAACAGCGGATGCGGCCCATTAAGGGCTGGCAGCGCCCCGTGGCCGGCTCAGTGGAACTTCCCGCTGGATCGCGTGGTTGACGGGTTTCGCCGCATCGGCGTATGCGTCTTGCGTCCTGCCTGTCCATGCGCCAGTCGCGCCTCGCCACGGAGCCACAACATGGGCAACTTTCTGAAGGAATTCCGCGAGTTTGCGGTCAAAGGCAATGTCGTCGATCTCGCCGTCGGTCTGATCATCGGCGCCGCCTTCGGACGAATCGTCTCGTCCCTGGTCGATGACGTGATCATGCCGCCGATCGGCCTTCTGCTCGGTCAGGTGGACTTCAGCGATCTTTTCATCAATCTCTCCGGCGGCGACTTCGCTTCGCTGGCAGCGGCGCGGGCCGCCGGCGCACCGGTCATCGCCTACGGCAGCTTCATCAACACCATAATCAATTTCACCATCGTCGCCTTCGCCGTCTTCCTGCTGGTCAAGCAGGTCAACCGGCTGCGCAAGCTGACCGGGACGGAAGACAAGCCGGCGGGGCCGCCGCCGGACGTCGTGCTGCTCACCGAGATCCGCGACATCCTCGCCACCAAGCCGGCAGTGACGCCCGCCCCTCCCCCGCCACCATCCGCGGGCCCGGCAGGCAGGCCCTCGCGATGACGCAGGCCGCCGCCATCGCCACCCCCCCCGCCGATGGCGTCGAGGTGGTGGACGTCGAGCCGGGCTACGTCGGCTATTTCCGGCTCGACCGCTACCGGCTACGGCACCGGCTCTATGCCGGCGGCTGGGGACCGCCGATGGAGCGAGAAGTCTTCGAGCGAGGGCACGCGGTGGCGGCGGTCCTCTACGATCCCGATAAGGACGTGCTGGTGCTGATCGAGCAATTCCGGGTGGGAGCCTATCTGGCGCTGCGCGAGCCGCACCTGCAGGGCGCGTTCTCGCCGTGGCTGATCGAGATCGTCGCCGGCATCATCGATACCGAGGAGACGCCGGACGCGGTGATCCGGCGCGAGGCGGTCGAGGAGGCCGGCTGTACGATCCGCGAACTGCGGCCGATCGGCCCAATCCTGACCACGCCGGGCGGATCAACCGAAACCGTCGGCCTCTACTACGGCCTCGTCGCGGCACCGCCGACCGGCAGCGTGCACGGCCTCGACGAAGAGCACGAGGATATCCGCGTCATCGTCGCCACACCGGACGAGGTGTGGCATTGGATGGATCAGGGCCGCATCGTCAACGGCCCGGCCCTCACCGGCCTGCAATGGTTCCGCATCCACGAAAGGGAGCTGCGCCGACCGTCAGCGCCGGCGGACTGACCCGCCGCGCCGCGGGGACCGCGAGTGCGGTGGGCGATACAACGGCGAACCGGCGCGCGTGAAGATGCTGTACCGGAACTGCTACCGAAGCTCAGCGCATTGACAGGCCGCCTGAGCGTCCGGGAACGGGTGCCCCGCAGTCACCGCTGGTCTTGGTGCCGGTCCGCAATCAGCCCGCCTCCCGGCCGCGCCAACGGCCGCCGCGCCGGCCTGCGGTTCTGGCCGCGGCGTCCCTTCCCCGCTGGCGGCGGAGAAGGGAGCAGTCCGGACGGGCAGCTTGTACGGAATTGCTAGCCCTGCATGCGCAGCGCGCCATCGACACGGATGACGTCGCCGTTGAGGTA
>JAEULG010000197.1 GCA_016793875.1 Rhodospirillales bacterium
CAGGGCGTCCGCGAGCCGGCCGCCCCGGCGGTGGCGCCGGCGGCGGTGGGGGGAACGCGCGGCGAGGCCGGCACCGTCACCTACGCCGCCAGCGAGACGACGGTGCTGTTCGAAGGCGCCGCCGCCCTCGACGGGGCGCCCACCCATGCTCACGACCACGCCCAAGCGGCCCGGCTGAAGGGCTACGAGGGCGACTCCTGCGACGACTGCGGCAACTTCACCCTGGTCCGCAACGGCACCTGCCTGAAGTGCGTGACGTGCGGCTCAACGACGGGGTGTTCTTAGAGTCCGTCTTGAAAGATTATTGCCGGGCCAGCCTGCGCAGCATGAGTCGGATCATGGCGAGACGGATGAAGGCGACGGAGGTTTGGAGGGAGAGCTCGTAGTGGCGGACGAGGCGCCGGCAGCGGGTCAGCCATGCGAGCGTACGCTCGACCAGCCAGCGTTTTGGCAGCACGACGAAGCCCTTGGCCTGATCGGAGCGTTTGACGATGCTGAGCTGCCAGTCGCCGGTTTTGGCCACCGCGGTCGCCGCAACAGGGCCCTGGTAGCCGCCGTCGGCGAAGATGACGCGGATGAACGGGAAGAGCGCCCTGGTCTTCTTGTCGAGCACCAGGGCGGCCCCGTCGCGGTCCTGGATACCGGCGTGGTGAACCACCACGCTCAGCAGCAGCCCGAGCGTGTCGACGAGGATATGGTACTTGACGCCTTTGATCTTCTTGCCTGCATCGTAGCCGACCGGGTCCGATGCAGGCCCCCTTTTTCCGCCGCGCGGACGCTCTGGCTGTCGATGACGGCGGCGGTCGGGCTGGCTTCCCGGCCCTGCTGCTCGCGGACGCGCCGATAGAGCTCGTGATGGATGCGCTCCAGGGTTCCGTCCCAGGCCCACAGCTGCAGATAGCTGTGGCACGTGCTGCGCGGCGGCAGGTCTCCCGGCAGGTATCGCCACTGGCAACCGGTTTCCAGGACGTAGAGCATGCCGTTGAGCACGGCGCGCAGATCGACGCTGCGCCGCCGTCCCCCCCGTCGCCCCGGTGGGATCTGCGGGGCGATGACCGCCCATTCCGCATCGCTCAGGTCGCTCGGGTAGCGCAGGCCGACTCGACAATGACGGGCGCGACTCTCGGGGTTCCACATGCTCGGCCTCCTTCACGGAGACCCCTTGAATCACAACCGATTCTTCCGATTCAACAAGTTTGTGGACCGGCTCTAAAGCCGCCGTCGCACTCGGCCAGAGCGTCGAGGACCTCGAGGCCAGCGGAGATGACTTCCTTGCCGATGCCGTCGGCGGGGATGGCGGCGAACTTGAGCTCACGCTCCCGTCGTCAGTGTTGTCAGGCTTTTTGGGGTCACGAAGCGATCCGCGGACCCTTCCTGCGTGCGCCGGCAAGGGCAAGCGTCAGCATGACCACCACCCCGACCGCATCGCCGGCGAAGGCTAGACTGCGGGCGGCCAGCAGGCGTCGCCGCCTCCCGACCCGCCTGCCGGAAGGGTCTTGCTCGCGCAGGAACGGCTGACCCTGGATCACCACCAGCATCGCCCTGCCTGCCCCTGCCGGTGCGCGGACAAGAGGGAAGGTGCGAAGTGGAATGACACTGCGTCACACTCCTATATTGCCCTCAATAGGGAAGAATTAATCGCACCACCGGCCTATGAGTAAGAAAACCGGTTTAGGATCAAGATATCGGCGTGACCTGCCTGGCCAGCACTTATCGCCAGAACTC
Source organism: Rhodospirillales bacterium (assembly GCA_016793875.1). Taxonomy (GTDB): domain Bacteria; phylum Pseudomonadota; class Alphaproteobacteria; order Rhodospirillales; family Defluviicoccaceae; genus Defluviicoccus. Next base: position 1,726 of record JAEULG010000197.1, read on the forward strand.
CCGGAAAATCCCGATAAATCACCGATGCGACTTGACGAGCCGCTTTCCAAACTTGTCTTATACAAAGCTGTGGCGTCATTGAAATCTCCAGCCAGGAGAGCGACGCCATGTAACCTTGGGAGAAACGAAATCATGCCACTATTGCGTGTACTGGCTGCCTGTGCCTTGATCCTGACAGCCACGGCCGCAAGTCGGGCCGACCCCATCGTCATCAAGTTCAGCCACGTCGTCGCCATCGACACGCCAAAAGGGCAGGCGGCTGTAAAGTTCAAGCAGCTCGCCGAGCAATACACCAACAACAAGGTCCGCATCGAAATTTACCCAAACAGCCAGCTCTACAAGGATAAGGAAGAGCTGGAGGCACTGCAACTTGGCTCCGTGCAGATGCTGGCGCCGTCGCTGGCCAAGTTCGGCCCGCTCGGAGCGAAGGAGTTCGAGGCATTCGACCTGCCTTGCCTGTTCCCTGATTACCAGGGATTGCACCGGATCACCCAGGGAGACATCGGCAAAGGACTGCTGAAACGGCTGGAATCGAAGGGCATCATCGGCCTTGCCTACTGGGATAACGGCTTCAAGATTTTCAGCGCCAACCGGCCGCTAAAGACCGTTGACGACTTCAAGGGCCTGAAGATGCGGGTGCAGTCGTCGAAAGTCCTGGAAGCCCAGATGCGGGCGCTGCGTGCCATCCCGCAAGTAATGCCTTTCTCCGAGGTCTACCAGGCATTGCAGACGGGCGTCGTCGACGGCACCGAGAATCCTCCGTCCAACATGTATACTCAGAAAATGTTTGAGGTGCAGAAGAATGCGACCCTCTCCGACCACGGATACCTCGGCTACGCCGTCATCGTAAATAAAGACTTCTGGGAGAAGCTGCCGGCGGACGTCCGCACCGGTCTGGAAAAGGCAATGACGGAGGCGACAACCTACAACAACGACATCGCCGCCAAGGACAACGACAGCGCCCTCGAAGCAATGAAAGCCAGCGGCAAGACCGATTTCTACCAGCCGAGCACGGAAGAGCGGGCCGCCCTGTGCAAGGCGATGGAGCCAGTCTACGAAGAGATGCAGAGCCGTATCGGCGCCGAGCTTATCGCCAGCATTCGCAAGGAGGCGGGCAGCATCGTCCAAGGTATGAAGTAGAAGTGGCCATTATAAACTAACAATAGAGGCGCGCCTGCTGGACCTGGCGGGCGTGCCATCGAGCGAGCCACTTTGTCGAGGCAGGGGCGATGGTACTGCGTATTCTCGATCGTCTGGAGGAATGGCTGATAGCTTTCCTCATGGCGGCGGCGACACTGGTGATTTTTGCTGCCGTTGTTCATCGATATACTTCCGGAATTCCCGTCATCCAGGACTTCATGCTACGGATCAACATGGGATGGGCGCAGGAGCTGTGCATCTTCATGTTCATCTGGATGGCGAAGTTCGGTGCCGCCTACGGTGTCCGCACCGGCATCCACGTCGGCGTCGATGTCCTGGTCAATGCCGTCAATCCGACGTGGCGGTACCGCATGATCATCTTTTCGATGCTTGCTGGTGCCTTGTTCACCGGCCTCGTCGGGATATACGGAACAATATTCGTCAGCAAGCTGATGAGCACGGACCAGGTATCGGCTGACCTGGAGTGGCCGATGTGGATCGTCTACCTGTGCATCCCGCTCGGCTCGTTCCTGATGTGCTTCCGCTTCCTGCAGTCCTGCTATCTATACATCAAAACAGGCCATGTGATGCGCGTTGATCACGGGCACGTGGAAGGTATCGATCTCGATACTGACCCGATGATTGCTGCCATCGACGCCGACAAGAACATTCGGATGGGAGGGAAGGAGTGACCGCATTTTTTCTTTTCGGCTTTCTCGTCCTGTTGATGCTGACGGGGATGCCGGTTGCGGTATCGCTCGGACTGACGGTGCTGGCATTTCTCTACGTTTTCACTGACGTTCCCACCGTCATCGTGGCGCAGAAGCTGTTCACCGGCATCGAGAAGTTCGAGATCATGGCGATCCCGTTCTTCATCCTGGCCGGCAACTTCCTCACCCACGGTGGCGTCGCACGGCGGATGATCAACTTCGCCACCGCCTGTGTCGGCCACGTCCATGGCGGGCTCGGTGTCGCGGGTGTTCTCGCCTGCGCGCTGTTCGCGGCAGTGTCCGGATCGAGTCCGGCGACGGTGGTCGCCATCGGCGCCATCCTGCTGCCGGCCATGGTCAAGTTCGGCTATCCGAAGCGCTTCGGCGCGGGCGTCATCACCACCTCAGGCGCCCTCGGCATCCTGATCCCGCCGTCGATCGTCATGGTCATGTACGCGGTGGCGACCAATACCTCGATCGGGACGCTGTTCATCGCCGGTGTCATTCCCGGCATCGTGCTGGCGTCGATGCTGGCGGGGATGACCTGGTACCGGGCGTGGCGCGGTAATTATCCGCGGATGCCGCGAGCGAGCTTTGCCACGGTGCTGAAAACCTTCTCGGAGAGCATCTGGGGGCTGCTGCTGATCATCATCGTCATCGGCGGCATCTATGCCGGACTGTTCACGCCGACAGAGGCGGCGGCGATGAGCGCCGTCTATGCCTTCATCGTCGCGGTGTTCATCTACAAGGACATGACGTTGCGGCAGGTACCGAAGGTCCTTCTCGACTCCGCCAACATGAGCGCGATGCTGCTGTTCATCATCGCCAACGCCATCCTGTTCTCGTTCCTGATGACCAACGAGAACATTCCGCAGGCGATGGCGCAGTGGATGATCGATCAGAACCTCAGCGTCATCCTCTTCCTGTTCGGCGTGAACATCTTGCTGCTGCTGGCCGGCAACGTCATGGAGCCGTCGTCGATCACGCTGATCATGGCGCCGCTGCTGTTCCCCATCGCCACCAAGCTGGGCGTCGATCCGATCCACTTCGGCATCCTGATCACCGTCAACATGGAAGTGGGGATGTGCCATCCGCCGGTGGGCCTCAATCTGTTCGTCGCCAGCGGCATCACCAAGATGGGTATCACCGAGCTGACGGTGGCGGTCTGGCCGTGGTTGGCAACGATGCTGGTGTTCCTGGTGATCGTCACCTACTGGCCGCCGCTGTCGCTGTGGCTGCCGCGGATGCTGGGCATCATGTAGCCGCCGCCTGCCAGCGCTCCACCCCGCTGCTCCGGCGTCGCGGTGCCGCGGCAGCGGGCGGATTATCCATGGCAATGACCTGGTCGCGGCACCTGGATTGCTTCGCTGCGCTCGAGATAACGGCGGTGGTGAAAGGCAGGTCACGCCGGTATGCCACGGAGCTCTAAATGAACGGTCGGGAGAGCGAGCGCCACCCCGGCGGCAGGGGTGGCGCAGTGGAGCGCACCTGCGAACATGCCGGCGAGGAGACCGGCCGCCCGGGGCCGTCGTCGACGCAGCCGGAATGGTGGCGCGGGGCGGTGATCTACCAGATCTACCCGCGCAGCTTTGCCGATGCCGACGGCGACGGGGTAGGGGACCTGCGCGGCATCACCGCCCACCTCGATCACGTCGCCTCGCTCGGCGTCGACGGCATCTGGCTGTCGCCCTTCTTCCTCTCGCCGATGAAGGACTTCGGCTACGACGTGGCCGACTACTGTGCCGTCGACCCGCTGTTCGGGACGCTCGCCGACTTCGATGCGCTGGTTGCCCGGGCGCACGCCCTGGGCCTGAAGGTGATCATCGACCAGGTCTATTCTCACTCCTCTGACCAACACCCCTGGTTCGCCGAGAGCCGGCAGAGCCGTGATAACGCTAAGGCGGACTGGTACGTCTGGGCCGACCCGAAGCCGGACGGGACGCCGCCGAACAACTGGCTGGCGGTGTTCGGCGGTCCGGCCTGGACCTGGGATTCACGCCGCCGGCAGTACTACCTGCACAATTTCCTGCCGGAGCAGCCGGACCTCGACCTGCACCAGCCGGCAGTGCAGGCGGCGGTGCTCCAGGTGGCGCGGTTCTGGCTCGACCGCGGTGTCGACGGCTTCCGCATCGATGTCGCCAATCTCTTCTGCCACGATCCGCGCCTCACCGATAACCCGCCGAAGCCGGGGCCGGTGGGCGACCGGCCCTACCGCATGCAGCGGCTGCTGTACAACCGCGGCCGACCGGAGACGCTTGCGGTGGTGGCGCGGCTGCGGGCGGTGCTCGACGCCTACCCCGGACGCATGGCGGTGGCCGAACTGGCGTCGTCGGAAGACCCGATCGCAACGATGATCGCTTACACCGACGGTCCCGACCGCTACCACACCGCCTACAGCTTCGTGCTGCTGAACGAGGCCTTCGGCGCTGGCGTCGTGCGCGGCGCCGTCGAGACCATCGCGCAGCGCGCGCCGGCGTCGTGGCCGTCGTGGGCCTTCTCCAACCATGACGTGGTCCGTGCGCCGTCGCGCTGGGCGGCGCCGGCTGGGGCTGACGAGGCCGATCCGGCCTTCGCCAAGCTTCTGATCGCACTGCTGTGCAGCCTGCGTGGCACCGTCTTCCTCTACCAGGGCGAGGAGTTGGGGTTGCCGCAGGCGGATGTCCCCTTCGAGCGGCTGGTCGATCCGGAAGGCATCGCCTTCTGGCCACGGCACCGCGGCCGCGACGGCGCGCGCACGCCGCTGCCGTGGGTGGCGGCGGGGCGCAATGCCGGCTTCTGTCCGGAACCGGTCGAGCCGTGGCTGCCGGTCGATCTCCGTCACCTGCCGCTGGCGGTGGCCTGCCAGGAGGCCGACCCCGATTCTGTGCTGGCCTTCACCCGCCTTTTCCTCGCCTGGCGCCGGCAGCATCCGGCGCTGATCCGTGGCGCCATCCGCTTCCGCGACGCCCCGCCGCCGCTGCTCGTCTTCGAGCGGCGGACGGGAGCGCAGTGGCTGCTCTGTGTCTTCAACCTTGGCGGGCAGCCGCGGGAGATTCGGTTGGAGAGCAGCGGGGGGATGCTGGACGCTCCGGACCGACGCGCCAGGGTGGGGGATGGCACCGCCCATCTGCCGCCGTGGGCAAGCCTGTTCATTGCCCTTGACGCATGACAGGCACGCCTCCTCGGATGAAGTCTGCCTGGATGACGGTCGAACTGTTGCCTCGATGCTGCAGCGGGCGGGGTGTTGCGTGGATCCACGGGGCCCTTCACGCATCATCCTGGCGGGGAGTGTGCGGCGCACCTGTCATCGGACGAAGCCGGCTGCTCACCCGGTTCCGCCGGGACGCGCCACGATGCCGACGGGACCGCGAATGGGCGCCCTGGTGTCTGCGAGGCCTGCGGAACAATGGTGCCGCATCAGCAGCTTCGCTGGTGCGGACATGGCCGGGCCCGCAGGGCCGGCCGTGTTGACCTGGAGGGGAACCCACCTCCCCACGGCGGCGGTGCGGCGGCCGGACGGACCGGCGGCATGCCGGCCAAGATCGACCGGCGCGTGTGCCGGAGCCGCCGGCCTCGCTTTGCGATATCGTCGCAAAGCGCCCATTTCGGTTATTGACGGCGCCAGCGCCATTGGCATAGAAGGCAATCAACTCGATCGAGAATCGGATTATGTTGTCGCAGAAGGCAAAATACGCACTGAAGGCACTTTGTCAGCTTGCAAAACATCCCGAAGGGCAATTGATGCTGGTGTCGGAGATCGCCGAGAGGGAGCAGGCGCCGCGAAAATTTCTGGAGCTCATTCTGCTGGATCTGAAGCGGCATGGGCTGGTGTTCAGCCAGCGCGGCAAGCAGGGAGGATATGCCCTGGCCAAGGCGCCTTCGGAAATTACCATCGGCGAGGTGATCCGCATTCTGGATGGGCCATTGGCGCCGTTGCCCTGCGCCAGTCTGACTGGCTACCGGCGGTGCCTCGATTGCGATGACGAGGAAATCTGCCCCGTCCGCGCTGTGATGCGCCGGGTCCGTGACGCGATGGCGGAGATCGTCGACAATACCACCATCGCCGACGCGACGGCGGCGGCGGCGGAAGATGGCGTGATCGCCGGCTTGGTAACCGGCGAAGACCTGATCCCGGGCTGATGCCGGGCAGAAGTTCGGCGGTTCAATACGCTGGTCAGGAAGAAGGCGGTAGAACCGCCATTGGGAAGTTTGGGACATCCACCATGGAGCAGACGCGCGCGCCGCGGGCGGAGAGGGAATCCAGGAGGGCGGCCGGTGCGACACACCGGAACCTGACGCCGCCTTCGCGCCTTTTTTGCACGGCGACCTGAACCCCGACTTTTTTTTGCCTGTTTCCTAAGTCAACCAATTAACATGGGTATTAACAGCGAAACGACGTAAAAGAGGATAAAGATGATCCGCAGTCTCTTTGCCGCCCTTCCCATGGTTCTCGCACTGGCGATCGCCGGTGCAGTCCACCCGGCCTCGGCAGCCGATCGCTCGATGCTCAACGTGTCTTACGATCCGACCCGGGAGCTGTACCAGGAGTTCAACCCCGCCTTCGCCAAAGCGTGGGAAGAGAAGACCGGCGAGAAGCTGACGGTTCGGATGTCGCATGGCGGTTCGGGCAAGCAGGCGCGCACGGTCATCGACGGTCTCGCCGCCGACGTCGTGACCCTGGCGCTTGCCTACGATATCGACGAGATCGCCAAGGTTGGCGGCCTGCTGCCCGCCGACTGGCAGAAGCGGCTGCCCAACAACAGCTCGCCCTACACCTCGACGATCGTCTTCCTCGTGCGCAAGGGAAATCCCAAGGCGATCAAGGACTGGGCGGACCTGGTGAAGCCCGGGATCTCGGTGATCACCCCCAACCCCAAGACCTCAGGCGGCGCCCGTTGGAATTTCCTGGCGGCGTGGGGCTATGCGCTGAAGCAGAACGGCGGTGATGAAGCGAAGACCAAGGAGTTCATCGTGGCGCTGTTCAAGAACGTCCCGGTGCTCGACACCGGCGCCCGTGGCTCGACCACCAGCTTCGTTCAGCGCAAACTGGGCGACGTGCTGATCACCTGGGAAAACGAGGCGTTCCTCGCCAAGCAGGAATTTGCCGGCGACGAGCTGGAGATCGTCGTTCCGTCGCTCAGCATCCTTGCCGAACCGCCGGTCGCGCTGGTCGACCGCAACGTCGACAGGGACGGCAACCGGCAGGTGGCGCAGGCCTACCTGGAAGCCCTCTATGGGGCTGAGGGCCAGCGGATCGCCGCCAAGCACTTCTATCGGCCGTCGAACCCGCAGTACGCCGATCCGGTCGACCTCGCGCGGTTCCCGAAGCTGGAGATGATCACCGTCGATGGGACCTTCGGCGGCTGGGGAGCGGCGCAGGCAAAGTTCTTCGCCGACGGCGGGGTGTTCGACCAGATCTACGCACCGACACGGTAGGAGCCTATGACAACCGCAGCGACGACGCTAGCCGTCAAGCCCACCACCCGCGGTTCACTGCGCAAAGAGACGATTCTGCCCGGCTTCGGGCTGACGCTCGGGCTGACGCTCTTCTATTTGAGCTTGGTGGTTCTGCTGCCGCTGGCCGCACTGATCGCCAAGGCCTCGGGGATGGGCTTTACCGGCTTCATCGAAGCTGCCTTTACGCCCCGGGCGCTAGCGGCCTACCGGCTCAGCTTCGGGACGGCGATCGTCGCGGCGGCGATCGTCTCGGTCGTCGGCCTGATCATCGCCTGGGTGCTGGTCCGCTACCAGTTCCCGGGCAAGCGCCTGCTCGATGCCTGCGTCGATCTGCCGTTCGCGTTGCCGACGGCCGTCGCCGGCATCGCGCTGGCGGCGATCTACGCCCAGAACGGCTGGCTCGGCGCGCCGCTCGCCCAGCTCGGTATCCAGATTGCGTTCACGCCGGTCGGCATCATCGTCGCGCTGATGTTCGAAGGGATCCCCTTCGTCGTCCGCACCGTCGAGCCGGTGCTGCAGGACCTGGACAAGGAGGTCGAGGAGGCAGCGGCGAGCCTGGGTGCCGGTCGCATCCAAACCCTGCTGAAGGTGATCGTGCCGACCATCCTGCCGGCAATCCTCACCGGCTTCGCGCTCGCCTTCGCCCGCGGGCTTGGCGAGTACGGCTCGGTGATCTTCATCGCTGGCAACCTGCCGATGGTCTCGGAGATCGCGCCGCTGCTGATCATCATCAAGCTGGAGCAGTTCGACTACGCCGGCGCCACCGCGATCGCCACGGTCGTGCTGCTTGCCGGCTTTATCATGCTCTTCGTCATCAACTGGTTGCAGCGCTGGAACAAGCGCCGCGGCACCTAAGGCAGCAAGGGAGAACAACCGATGGCCGGTGGTGCCACCTCGAAGAGCCGAATCGCCGCGAGCGAGCCGCTGTGGCTCCGCCTGCTGCTGATCGTGCTCGCCGTGGGCTTCCTCACCCTGATCGTTCTGCTGCCGCTCGCCGCGGTTTTCGCTGAGGCGCTGCGCCAGGGGATCGGCGCCTATTTCGCCTCGTTCAACGATCCGGACGTGCTGGCGGCGATCCGCTTGACTCTGCTGGTCGCGGCGATTGCCGTGCCGCTGAACACGGTCTTCGGTGTCATCGCCTCGTGGGTGATCGCCAAGTTCGAGTTCGTCGGAAAGAGCCTGCTGGTGACCTTCATCGATCTGCCGTTTTCGGTGTCACCGGTGGTTGCAGGCTTTATCTATGTGTTGGTGTTTGGGGTGCACGGCTGGTTCGGCCAATGGTTCGTCGATCAGGGTGTGCAGATCATCTTCGCCGTTCCTGGCTTGGTGCTGGCGACGATCTTCGTCACCTTCCCGTTCGTCGCCCGCGAGCTCATCCCGCTGATGGAAGAGCAGGGCAACGAGGAAGAAGAGGCGGCACTCTCTTTGGGGGCCGGCGGCCTGCGCACGTTTCTCAAGGTGACGCTGCCCAACATCAAATGGGGCCTGCTTTACGGCGTGCTGTTGTGCAACGCTCGCGCCATGGGCGAGTTCGGGGCGGTCTCGGTGGTCTCGGGCCATATCCGCGGTGAGACCAACACGATGCCGTTATACGTAGAGATACTGTACAACGAGTACAATTTCGTTGCGGCCTTTGCCGTAGCGTCGCTGCTGGCGATGCTGGCGCTGGTTACGCTGGTGCTGAAAAAGATGGTCGAATGGCGCTTCGGCGGCGCCTCTGCCGTAGGGTGAGGGACACCGATGGATATCGAGATCGATAACGTATCGAAACGCTTCGGCACATTCACCGCGCTCAACAATGTCAACCTGACCGTCCATCCGGGCGAACTGGTGGCGCTGCTGGGTCCGTCCGGCTCCGGCAAGACGACGCTGCTGCGCATCATCGCCGGCATGGAGCGGCCGACATCCGGGCGGGTACTGTTCGGTGGACAGGATCTGACCGGCCGCAGCCTGCGGCAGCGGCGGGTCGGTTTTGTCTTCCAGCACTACGCGCTGTTCCGCCATATGAGCGTCTTCGAGAACGTCGCCTTTGGCATGCGGGTCAAGCCGCGCAAACAGCGGCCTCGGGAGAAGGAGATCCACGAGCGGGTGATGAGCCTGCTGTCGCTGGTGCAGCTCGACCCGTTCGCCAAGCGTTACCCGTCGCAGCTTTCCGGCGGCCAGCGGCAGCGCGTCGCGCTGGCACGCGCGCTGGCGATCGAGCCGGCGGTGCTGCTGCTGGACGAGCCCTTCGGCGCCCTCGACGCCAAGGTCCGCAAGGAGCTGCGCCGCTGGCTGCGCGAACTGCACGACGAGATGGAACTCACCAGTCTGTTCGTCACCCACGACCAGGAGGAGGCGCTGGAGCTGGCCGACCGGGTCGTGCTCATGAACAACGCAGTGATCGAGCAGGTGGGAACGCCGCAGGAGGTCTACGACCACCCGGCAACCTCGTTCGCCTATGAGTTCCTCGGCCACGTCAATCGCTTCGACTGCACCGTTGCCGAGGGCAAGGTGGCGGTCTGCGGCGGCGAGATCGCCGTGCCGGCGGAAGGTTTCAACGGTGACGGCAAGGCCATCGCCTACGTCCGCCCGCACGACATCGAGATCTTCAACGGCGCGGTGATGGCCGGCCGTCCGGCGGTGGTCCGCTACCTGATGGCGGCGGGACCGGTCGCCAAGATCGAGCTGTCGTTCGATGACGACGGCACCTTCCTCGAGGCGGAGATCGGGCGGGCTCAGCTGCACGCGCTTGACCTGCACGTCGGCCAGCCGGTCTACGTGCGCGCCCGCAAGGCCCGCATCTTCGCCGCCGCCGGTGGAATGCACTGATTCCGGCGCGCGTTCGCTGGTGGAGCAGGTTCGGCCGCCTCCGGCTACGCAGCGGAGGCGGCTGCCGAAGGGGTCGGAACGCGGTTGCGGGCGACAATCAAGCGAGTGACGCGATTTTCCAGATCGTCGATTTGCGGGCAACCATCAGTAATACACGCAGGCATCCTCGATCGAAGCGGCATCTTCCTGGTCGAATGCTGCGCCAAGCGCCGGACTGTAGCGGAAAAGCGTGCGCTTCAAATCGGCGTTTATTGCCGCCTCGGCCCGGTGCTCCGGCTGCATCAGCTTGGTCAACTCAAACCAAATCGAAGGAACGCTCTGTGGCGCGGCTGGCAACTGCGCGACGCGCTCGACCAGATGCTCCAGCGTATTCAATGCCACCGCGTTCGAGCGATCAATTAGCCCAGAGATTGCGTCGCCGTAGTCGGCAATCCACGCGCCATGCTCGAAACGGCTGGCTAATACCCGGTCAAACGCCGCCGCTCGCAGCCGTTCGACCAAGCCGCGCGGGCTGGAGTTGCGGAAGCTGAAGTGGAGCGTCAGAAAAACGGCGAGCTGATCTATGCGGGGATCGGCCATTTCATAGTCGGGGCGCACGGAGGTGCCGGTCAGTCGGCCTTCTCTGCGCAGGCGCTGCTCGATCGGTGTACCAGCGAGCGGCATCGTCTTGGCGAACGAGATTGGGACACCGCCCATCTCCGCGACCTTACGTAGAAATGTGAGATTCTCCTGCAGCGATACGATGCTCGTATCTGGATCGAGCAGCATGAA
>JAEULG010000201.1 GCA_016793875.1 Rhodospirillales bacterium
ACACTCGACGCCTCAACGCTGACGCTGCTCGATGCTTCCGGCCGCCCCGTCGTCCGGCTGACGCGGATGTAGGGGACGATCGTCGTCCCGCCGGTCATTGCCTCGTCGGCCTTTCTTCTCTTCTTCCGCTCCAATCGCCTATCCCGCGGTAGCGCAGCAGCCAACGAGCGCACAGCCACCGGCACCAGCCGCCGGTTCGGTGTGGTGCCGTCTTTCGCCGTCTTTCGCCCAAGCCCCCGCAGATTGAAGACGCGCTGCGGTCGAACGTCGGGTTTTCCCTCTTCGACATGACCGGCGTCATCATCAATTCCAATCCGGGCACCCTCGCCTCCTTCCCGGAAACAGTAACATTCCGTTTCACCGGGCATCCGCGCTCGTGTCCCAATGGCACTCTGGTGTTCCGGATGAGGCAAAGCTGCACGATCTCCCAGATCAGAAGGCCGAGGACCCGCGCGCTTTGGCCGCGGGCGCCCACCGCCGATAGATCCACCTTCCCTGTCTCGGCTGGCGATCGTTGGAGCGGCAGGCTGGTTGACGACGAACACCGCAATTTTCGCCGTACGGGCATTCAGCCCTAGCCATCCGGCTTGCGAATGCGTAGGATTCGGCCTTAAAGGGCAAGCAACAAAAGCACGCTCCGGAAGTACCATCGTCCTCGGTTTACTTGTACAGCCGCCCGCTGGCGCCGGTAGCGGTGGGTTGGCAGTGCGCGTTGGAGCGCGGCACGAAGGTCTTCCTCGGGTCTAATGGTGGGCGGAGGAGGGAGTCGATGCGCTCGCAGAAACTGACCATGTACATCATGGCCGGCCTCATTCTTGGTATCGCTTGCGGTTACGCGCTCAATACCCTCCTTCCCGATCAACAGACCGCCACCCGGGTCGCCGGGTACATTTCGCTGCTGTCCGATATCTTCCTGCGACTGATCAAGATGATCATCGGCCCGCTGGTGTTCTGCACCCTGGTCGCCGGCATCGCCAAGATGGGAACGCCGGACGCGCTGGGACGAATCGGTGCCAAGGCGCTGGGCTGGTTCATCTGTGCCTCACTGATCTCGTTGCTGATCGGGATGGTGATGGTCAACCTGCTGGCACCAGGCGCCGGGCTCAATCTGCCACTGCCGGATGCCGGCACCGCCACCAACCTGAAAACCTCCTCGCTGTCCCTCAAGGACTTCGTCACCCACCTGGTGCCGAAGAGTTTCTTCGAGGCGATGGCGGACAACGAGATTTTGCAGATCGTCGTCTTCTCGGTCTTTTTCGGCATAGCCTTGCTGGGGGTGCCGGGGACCGAGCCGCTGATCAAGGCGATCGAAAAGCTCGGCCACGTCATCCTGCGCGTCACCAATTACGTGATGCTGTTCGCTCCCATCGCCGTCTTCGCCGCCATCACCGCCATCATCACCACACAAGGGATCGGCGTGCTGGTGACCTACGGCACCCTGCTCGCCGAGTACTACCTCTCGCTCGGCATCCTGTGGCTGGTGCTGTTCCTGATCGGCCTCCTCTTCCTCGGCGCCGGCATGATCCGGCTGCTCAAGCTGGTGCGCGATCCGTTCCTGCTGGCGTTCAGCACCGCCAGCAGCGAAGCCGCCTTTCCGCGGCTGGTGGAGCAGCTCGAGAGCTATCCGATCAGCAAGAAGATCGTCGGCTTCGTGCTGCCCATGGGCTATTCGTTCAACCTCGACGGCTCGATGATGTACGCCACCTTCGCGACGCTGTTTCTCGCCCAGGCGTACGGCGTCGAGCTTGCCATCGGCCAGCAAATGGTGCTGCTGCTGGTGCTGATGGTGACCAGCAAGGGCATCGCCGGGGTACCGCGGTCGGCGCTGGTCGTCGTCGCCGCCACGCTGCCGCAGTTTAACATTCCGGAAGCGGGCGTGCTGCTGCTGTTCGGGGTCGACCAATTCTTCGACATGGGCCGCTCGGCGACCAACGTGATCGGCAACAGCCTCGCGACGGCGGTCATCGCCAAATGGGAGGGTGACCAGACCGAGGCGATGAAGGAATTGATCGAGGACGAACGGGAGGGCGGAGTCGACCCGGCAATCGCGACGTCCTGAGCGGAGCTGCATCCATGGACCGCTCGCCCCACCCCATCCCGGATTGTCCCCCACGCCGTGCGCCGGCGTGGCAACCGCTGCTGCAGCTGATCCCGATCGTTGGCGCCGCCGTCGTCCTGCTGCTCGCTGCCTCATCGCCCGCCGCCGCCCAACAGGAAGGGGGTGTGTTCTTTCCTGCGTTCAAGGAACTGACCGGGACCCTCGCGAAGGTGGCGCGCACCGGCACGATCACCCTCGGTTACCGGGAAAACGCGCTGCCGTTCTCCTTCCTCGGGCCGGCCGGACAGCCGATAGGCTATTCGCTCGATCTCTGCCGGGAGATCGTCAACGAGATCGCAGACGAACTCGGCAGCGACCAGATCAACATCGTCCTGCGGCCAGTCACCCCCGCCGGCCGCATTCCGAAGCTGACGGCGGGCGAGATCGACCTTGAGTGCGGCTCTTCCACCAATACCCTCGCCCGCCGCCGGGAAGTGGCGTTCTCACCGATCATCTTCGTCGCCGGCACCCGCCTGATGGTCGAGCGCTCCGCTTCCATCCGCTCGCTGCGCGACCTGCGCGGCAAGACGGTCGTCGTCACCACCGGAACCACCAACGAAGCGGCGGTACGCTCGCTGTCCGAAAAGCAGGGCCTGGACATCAAGCTGATCACCACCGCGGATCACGACCAGTCATTCGCCGCGTTCCGCGAGGGAAAGGCAGAAGCGTTCGCCACCGACGATGTCCTGCTCTATGGCCTCATCGCGAAAAGCGGAACCCAGAAGGATTACAAGGTGGTCGGCGATCTTCTCTCGTACGAGCCCTACGGCCTGATGTTCCGCAAGGATGACCCGGACTTCGCGGCGATCGTCGAACGGACCTTCCGGCGCCTCGCCAAGTCGCGCGAGCTGGTGTGGACCTACAACGCCTGGTTCCTGCGGCCGCTGCCGTCGGGCGAGCGTCTTGGCATCCCGATGAGCCCGCAGCTGACCGAGATCTTCCACACCCTCGGCTTGCCGGAATGAAGGCGCGCCACCGCGACCACAGGGGGCAACGGGCAGATTCGTAAGGAGTGACCGGCATGACCGAGACCGTCACCATCACCAGGACCGACAGCATCCCGCTGAAGGCCGTCGAAACCCGGCGCGAGCATGACTTGCTGGGCGAAGATGACATCCCCGCCAGCGCCTACTGGGGCATCCATACCAAGCGGGCGGTCGAGAACTTCCCGATCACGGGGGTGCCGATCGGCCACTTTCCCGAGTTGCTGCAAGCACTGGCGATGGTGAAGAAGGCGGCGGCCCGCGCCAACCGCAAGCTGGGTTTCCTCGCACCGGAAAAGGAAGCAGCGATCGGGGAAGCCTGCGCTGCCGTCATCGCCGGCCGCTTCGCCGACCAGTTCGTCGTCGATGCGGTCCAGGGCGGCGCCGGCACCTCGACCAACATGAACGCCAACGAGGTGATCGCCAACATCGCCCTGGAGATCCTGGGACGGAACAAGGGCGATTACGATGCGCTGCATCCCAACAACGACGTCAACATGTCGCAGTCGACCAACGACGCCTACCCCACCGCCGTCCGCCTCGCCATCATCCTCGCCCACCGCGCGCTGGTGGCGGCGCTGGAGAACTTTGCCTACGTGCTGAAGGACAAGGCGGTGGAATTCGGCGACGTGCTCAAGATGGGCCGCACCCAGCTTCAAGACGCGGTACCGATGACCCTCGGCCAGGAGTTCGACGCGTTCCACGCCACCGTCCGCGAGGACATCTCCCGGGTGCGCGAGATCGTCGGCTTATTCCGCGAGATCAACCTTGGGGCGACCGCGATCGGCACCGGCATCAACACCGATCCCCGCTACGCCGCACTTGCGGTTGAAGAACTGACGCGGATTTGCGGCCATGACATGGTTCTGGCCAGCAACCTGATCGAGGCGACCTCCGATATGGGGGCGTTCGTCATGTTCTCCGGCGTCCTGAAGCGGGTCGCCGTCAAGCTCTCTAAGATCTGCAACGATCTCCGGCTGCTGTCGAGCGGTCCCCGCACCGGCTTCGGCGAGATCCGGCTGCCGGCGCGGCAGGCGGGCTCATCGATCATGCCAGGCAAGGTCAACCCGGTGATCCCGGAGGTGGTCAACCAGGTCGCCTTCCTCGTCATCGGCAACGATCTGACCGTCACCCTCGCCGCGGAGGCTGGACAGCTTCAGCTCAACGCCTTCGAGCCGACCATCGCTTTCTGCATCCTCCAGTCGATGCGCAGCCTGACCGCCGCCCTCGATACGCTCAGCGAACGGTGCATCAAGGGCATCACCGCCGATCGCGAGCGGTGCCGCAGCCTCGCCATCAACAGCATCGGCATCGTCACCGCGCTGAACCCGATCCTCGGCTACGAGGTGTGCAGCCGGGTGGCGAAGATCGCGCTGGAAACGAACCGCAGCGTCGTCGACATCGTCCTCGAGGAGAAGCTACTCACGGAAGCTCAGGTAGCGCAAATCCTGCGGCCGGAGAGCATGACGATGCCGAGCCGGGCCAGCGTCGACGCATAGGATAGGAAGGGTGAAGCCGATGCAGACGTTGACGTCCGGAAGAGTGATCTCGCGGCAGGCCGGCGCGGTGCTGGCCTCCGCCGTCCTGCTGGCGGTAACCGCAACGGCGGCGCTGGCCAAGCCGCATGTCGCCATCGTCGCAACCGGCGGTACCATCGCCGGGGCGCAGACCAGCCCGCAGGGACCGGGCTACACCGCCGGCGCCTTCAACATCGAGACGCTGATTGCGGGCGTGCCTCAGCTCAAGGACATCGCCGACATCTCCGGCGAGCAGCTGGTGAAAATCGGCAGCCAGGACATGAACGATGCCGTCTGGCTCAAGCTCGCCAAGCGGGTGAACGAGCTGCTGGCCGGCAAGGACGTAGATGCCGTCGTCATCACCCACGGCACCGACACCATGGAAGAGACCTCGTACTTCCTCGACCTGGTCGTCAACAGCGACAAGCCTGTGGTGCTGGTGGGTTCGATGCGGCCGGCGACCGCGATCAGCGCCGATGGTCCCGGCAACCTCTACGACGCCGTCACCGTCGCCGCCGATCCCGATGCCAAGGGTCGCGGCGTGCTGGTCGTGCTGAATGACCAAGTCTTTGCGGCCCGCGACGTCTACAAGACCAACACCACCCAGGTTGATACGTTCAAGGCGCTCGACCGCGGCCCGATCGGCCGGGTCGAGGAGGGCAGCGCTGAGCTGTTCGAGGTGCCGACGGGCAAGCATACCACCGCCAGCGGCTTCTCGGTCGCCGGCACCGATACCCTGCCGAAGGTGGACATCGTCTATGCCTACGCCAACATGGGCCGCGAACTGATCGACGCGGCGGTGAAAGCCGGCGCCAAGGGCATTGTCGTCGCTGGCGTCGGCAACGGCAACATGACCGCGGAAGCCTTGCAGGCCCTTACCGACGCGCGCAAGCAAGGCGTTGTCGTCGTCCGCAGCACGCGGCTGCCGAGCGGCGCCGTCACCCGCAACGCCGAGGTCAACGACGACGAGCTGGGCTTCGTTGCCGCCGAGGAGCTGAAGCCGGGCAAGGCGCGGGTGCTGTTGAAGCTGGCGCTGATGAAAACGTCCGACCCGATGCAGATCCAGCAGATGTTCCGCGACTACTGAGGGTCATAGCCCACCGGGTCGCGGCGCGCCAAGCTGCCGGACGACGCTGCAAGCCGGAGCGACGCCACGAGGAGGCGGCGCTCCGGCTGCACGACTACCGGCGCAGGGGCGATTCCTCGTAGAAGGAATCGACGTCAACCGGGCGCATCGGCGCAGCGATGAACGGGCTCTTGTAGCCCTGCAGGATCTTGATGTAGTTGGCGCGCTCGAAGGCGGTCGGGTCGGCGACCTTTTTCTGGCTCATCGAGCCCTTCATTTGCTCGACCGACGAATAGCCGCGCTTCTCCATCCAGATGCGGGTCCCTTCCAGCAGGGTACCCAGGTGGCTGACGCCGTTGCGCAGCAGCGCCGAGGTGGTCATCACCGCGTCGGCGCCGGCCATCAGGTACTTCACCACCTCCGTGCCGCTCTGCACGCCGCGGGTCGCCGCCAGCGACGCCTTGATGCGGCCGTGCAGCACGGCGATCCACAGCAGCGGCAGACGGATCTCGCTCGCCGTGCTCAGCTCCATGTCCGGCACCACCTCCAGTTCGTCGAGGTCGAAATCGGGCTGGTAGAAGCGGTTGAACAGGACGAGGCCATCGGCGCCGGCCTTCACCAGGCGGTTTGCCATTTCCCCCATGGAGCTGAAGAAGGGGCTGAGCTTGACGGCGATGGGTGCCTTGATCGAGGCACGGACCTCCTCGACCACGTCGATGTAGCGCTGTTCGACTTCCCGGCCGCTAACGCTGATATCGGCGGGGATGTAGTAGATGTTGAGCTCGATGGCCTTGGCGCCGGCGTCGATCATCTCGCGGGCGTAACTGGTCCACCCCGACTTGGTGACGCCGTTCAGGCTGGCGATGATCGGGACGTCGCAGGCTGCGGAGGCCGCCCGGATCAGCTCCAGGTAGGAGTCCGGGCCTACCCGGTATTCCTCGACCGAGGGAAAGTAGGTCAGCGACTCGGCGAAGGTCTCGGTGCCGGCCTCGGTGAGATAGTCGAGGGCTTCATTTTCGTAGCGGATCTGTTCCTCGAACAGCGAGAACATCACGATCGCCGAAGCGCCCGCATCCTCCAGCCGGCGAATGCCATCGAGCGTCCGCGACATCGGCGACGCCGAGGCGACGATCGGATGCTTCAGCTGGAGCCCGAGGTAGGTGGTTTTCATATCCATTGTCGTTCCCTCCCGTAACCATCGCGCCGGCGCCGCAGCCGCGGTCTCCGGCTATGCCTCGGCGACTGCCGGGCGGGCAAGGCCGCCCGGCATGGCCGCGAAGCGCGTGCTCAGGCCAGAGTCGCCATTTCCTCGTACAGCTTCCATTTCCGATCGACGGCCGCCTGGGCCATCTGCATCAGCCGATCGGCCGCTTTCGGGTTGGTGATCCGCAACATCCGGTAGCGCAACTCGTTGTCGGCGTAATCGCGCAGCTTGAGCGTCGGCCGCGGCGAGTCCAGCGTGAACGGATTCTCGTCGGCCGTCCGCAGTTCCGGGTTGTAGCGCATCAGCGGCCAGTAGCCGGAGTGGACCGCCCGGCTCTGCTGATCGAGCCCCTTCTGCATGTTGATGCCGTGAGCGATGCAGTGGCTGTAGGCGAGGACCAGCGACGGGCCGTCATAGGCTTCCGCTTCGCGGAAGGCGAGCAGCGCCTGCTGGGGGTTGGCACCCATGGCGATGCGGGCGACGTAGACGTTGCCGTAGGAGATCGCCTGCAGGGCGATGTCTTTCTTGCCGACCGCCTTGCCGGCATTGGCGAACTTCGCTACCGCCCCGATCGGCGTCGACTTCGACGCTTGGCCACCGGTGTTCGAGTAAACCTCGGTATCCAACACCAGCACGTTGATGTTGCGGCCGCTGCCGAGCACGTGGTCGACGCCGCCAGAGCCGATGTCATAGGCCCAGCCGTCACCACCGACGATCCATACGGCACGCTTGACCAGATGATCGGCGACCGACAGCAACTGCTTCGCCGCCTCCGTCTTCTGCGCCGCAAGGATGCCCTTCAGCTCGGCGACGCGGAGCCGCTGCCGGCGGATCTCCGATTCGGTGCGCTGGGTGGCAGTGAGCAGTTCCCCGACAAGTTCGTCGCCGATCGCCGATGCCATCTCGGTCAGCATTTTCTGGGCGAGATGCATGTGACGGTCGGCTGCGAGCCGCATGCCGAGGCCGAACTCGGCGTTATCCTCGAACAGCGAGTTCGACCACGACGGCCCGCGCCCCTCGCTGTTCACCGTCCACGGCGTCGTCGGCAGGTTGCCGCCGTAGATCGACGAGCAGCCGGTGGCATTGGCGACCATCATGCGGTCACCGAACAGCTGGCTGATCAGCTTGACGTAAGGCGTCTCGCCGCATCCGGCACACGCGCCGGAGAACTCGAACAGCGGCTCGAGGAACTGGGTGCCGCGGATGGTCGAGAAGTCCACGTAGGAGCGGTCGTTGACCGGCAGGGTCTCGAAGAAGGCAACGTTCTCCTTGGCCTGCTCAAGGAACGAGTCCTTCCAGGCCATGTTGATCGCCTTCTTGCCGGTCTCCTCCTTGCTCTTCGCCGGGCAGACCTCGACGCACAGCGTGCAGCCGGTGCAGTCCTCGGCGTAGATCTGCAGGGTATAGCGGGTGTCGGGAAAGCCGCGAGCGTCGATCTTCGCCGACTTGAACCCTTCCGGCGCGCTCGCCAGCAGACTGTTGTCGTACAGCTTGGAGCGGATCACGCCATGCGGGCAGACGAAGCTGCAATTACCGCACTGGATGCAGATGTCCGGCTCCCATACCGGCACGAACTGGGAGATGTTGCGTTTCTCCCACTTCGTCGTGCCGCTCGGATAGGTTCCGTCCACCGGCAGGGCCCCGACCGGCAGGTCGTCGCCGCGCCCGGCCATCATCATGGCGGTGACGTTCTGCACGAACTCCGGCGCTTGCGGGGGCACCACCGCCAGCATATCGATGGTGCTCGTTACCTTATCCGGCACCTTGACTTCGTGCAGGTTGGCGATGGTGTAATCGACGGCCTCGAAGTTCTTGCGGACGATCTCCTCGCCCTTCTTGCCGTAGGTCTTGCGGATGGAATACTTGATCTTCTCGATCGCCGCTTCCTTCGGCATCACCCCGGAGATGGCGAAGAAACAGGTCTGCATGATGGTGTTGGTGCGCGTTCCCATGCCGGACTCGCGTGCCACCTTCGCCGCGTCGATCGAGTAGAACTTGATCTTCTTGTCGACGATCGTCTGCTGCACCGGCCGGGGCAGGTTGTCCCACACCTCTTCCGGACCAAAGGGGCTGTTCAGCAGCAGCGTTGCCCCCGGCATCGCGTGCTCCAGAACATCGGTCTTGTTGATGAAGTTGAACTGGTGGCAGCCGACGAAATGGGCTTGGTGGATTAGGTAGGCCGAGCGGATCGGACTGGGACCGAATCGCACATGGCTGACGGTTTGCGAGCCTGACTTCTTCGAGTCGTAGACAAAGTAACCCTGGGCGTAGAACTCCGGGTTTTCGCCGATGATCTTGATGGTGTTCTTGTTGGCACCGACCGTACCGTCCGCCCCTAGGCCGTAAAACAGCGCGCGGAACACATCGTCCGCTTCCGTGGAGAAGTCGCGATCCCACTCCAGGCTGGTCGAGAAAACGTCGTCGATGATGCCGATGGTGAAGTGGTTCTTAGGCTTGTCCTTCTTCAGCTCATCGAAGACCGCCTTGACCATGCCAGGCGAGAATTCCTTCGAAGACAGCCCGTAGCGGCCGCCGATGATGCGCGGCATCGCCTTCGTCGGCATGGAGCCGTCGGCTGCCGCTTCCATGAAGGTGGTGAGGACCGCCCGGTACATCGGCTCGCCGACGTTGCCCGGTTCCTTGGTGCGGTCGAGGACGGCGATGGACTTGGCGGTCGCCGGCAGCACCGCAAAGAAGTGGGGTGCCGAGAACGGCAGGAACAGGTGCACCTGGACGACGCCGATCTTCTCGCCGTTCGCCTGCAGGTGTTCAACCACTTCGCGCGTCGTATCGGCGCCCGAGCCCATGATCACGATCACCCGCTCGGCGTCGGGCGCGCCGAAGTAGTCGAAGAGGCGGTAGTGGCGACCGCTGACCTCGCCGAACTTTTTCATCGCCGCTTCGACCGTCCCCGGGACCTTCGCGTAGAACGGATTAACCGTCTCCCGCGACTGGAAGTAGACGTCCGGGTTCTGGGCGGTGCCGCGGATGAACGGGTTGTCCGGGTTGAGGCCGCGTCGCCGGTGGGCGATCACCAGATCCTCGTCGATCATCGCCCGGATCTGCTCGTCGGACAGCAGGGTCAGCTTGTTGACCTCGTGCGAGGTGCGGAAGCCGTCGAAGAAATGGATGAACGGAATGCGCGATTCCAGCGTCGCCGCCTGGGCGATCAGCGCCATGTCGTGCGCTTCCTGCACCGAGCTGGAGCAGAGCTGGGCGAAGCCGGTGGGCAGCACCGCCATCACGTCCTGGTGGTCGCCGAAGATCGACAGACCCTGCGTCGCCAGGGCACGGGCAGCGACGTGGATGACGCATGCCGTCAGCTCGCCTGCGATCTTGTACATGTTGGGGATCATCAGCATGAGCCCCTGCGACGCGGTGAACGTCGTGGTCAGCGCCCCGCCCTGCAGCGAGCCGTGGACGGTGCCGGCCGCCCCCGCCTCGCTCTGCATCTCGACGACGTCGGGAATGCCGCCCCAGATGTTGGTCTTGCCCTCGCTCGCCCATTGATCGGCAAGCTCTGCCATCGTCGAGGACGGGGTAATCGGATAGATCGCGCAGACCTCGTTGACCCGGTAGGCAACGTAGGCGGCAGCCTCGTTACCGTCGATCGTTGCGACGTTGGTGTTATCGGCCATGGACTTCCTCCAGCTCCAGTGCGCAGGCGCGGGCAACACGCCACGGGGCCGCGGCGCCCGGCATCTTCAGCACGCGCTTCGTCTCTTCACG
This sequence comes from Rhodospirillales bacterium, assembly GCA_016793875.1. GTDB lineage: Bacteria > Pseudomonadota > Alphaproteobacteria > Rhodospirillales > Defluviicoccaceae > Defluviicoccus. Next base: position 10,598 of record JAEULG010000201.1, read on the forward strand.
TCGGCTGCCGGCCGCTGGAAAAGCGGCCGGACGACTCCCTGCCGTTCCTCTAACTCACCGGGCTTGGTTCAGGGATCATGGTGATGGCATGGCATGGGCACTGCTCGAAGCAGACGGCACAGCCAGTGCACAGGTCGTAGTTGTACTGGTAGCGCTTGCCGACGCCGAGCTTGATGATCGCGTCCTCAGGACAGGCACCGTAGCAGCCGTCGCATTCGAAGCAGTTGCCGCACGACAGGCACCGCTTCGCCTCGAAGCTCGCTTCCTTCTCGCTCAGCCCCTGAACCACCTCGGCAAAGCTGGTCCGCCGGCGCTGCATCTCGGCGTGGGCCTGCGGCCGCTGCTCCACATTGGTGTAGAACCACAGGTGCAACTTGTCGAAGTTGGCGATGTCCTTCTTGCCGTGCTTGGCATAGGCCTCGCCACGCAGGAAGGCATCGATGTTGCGGGCGGCTTTCTTGCCGTGGCCGACGCCGATGGTCACCGTCCGCTCGGACGGAACCATATCGCCACCGGCGAACAAGCCGGGCGAGCCGGTCATCATCTGCTCGGTGACGATCACCGTGCCGTCGTCCCGGAACGCCACCCCCGGCACCTTGCGCAGGAAGGCGGTATCGGTGTCCTGGCCGAGGGCGAGGATGAGGTCGTTGGCTTCCAGCGTCTCCAGCTGACCGGTCGGCCGTGGCCGGCCCTTGTCGTCGATCTCCATGACCTCGACGGTGACCGTCGACTGATCGATGGACTTGATCGTGCGCAGCCAGTGGATCTTCACGCCCTCTTCAAGCGCCTCGTCGGCCTCGAACTCATGGGCCGGCATGTGTGCCCGGTCGCGGCGGTAGATGATCATCGGCTCGTGGCCGAGGCGCATGGCAACGCGGGCGGCGTCCATCGCCGTATTGCCGCCGCCGTAGATGGCAACCCGACGCCCCATCTTCGGAGCGTTGCCCATCTCGACGTCCTTCAGGAAACTCACCGCATCGAGGATCTTGCCGGCATCGCGAGCGGGAATCTCGGTCTTCTTCGAGATGTGCGCGCCGACAGCGACGAAGACCGCATCGAAATTGCCCTGCTGCTTCTCGGCGACCAAGTCCTCGACCTTATGGTTGAGGACGATCTTGACCCCCATCCGCTGGATGCGGGCGATCTCGCCGTCAAGGACATCGCGCGGCAGGCGGTACGAGGGGATGCCGAAGTGCATCATGCCGCCGGCGATAGGGCCAGCCTCGTGGATCTCGACGGTGTGCCCCATCAGCGCCAGATGGTGGGCGCAGGACAGGCCGCTCGGCCCGGCACCGACGATGAGAATCCGCTGTCCCGTCGGCTTTGCCGTGATCGTCGGCGTCCAGCTCTCGGAGAGGGCGAGATCGCCGAGGAAGCGCTCGACGGCGTGGATGGAAATCGGACCATCGAGTTGCTGGCGATTGCAGTTGCTCTCGCACGGATGGTAGCAAACCCGGCCGTGCACCGCCGGCATCGGGTTGTCCTTGACGATGGTCTCCCACGCCTCGCGAAGACGACCCGCGGTCACGTGGGCGAGCCATGTCTGGATGTCCTCGCCGGCCGGACAAGCGTTATTGCACGGCGGCAGCAGGTCCAGGTAGAGCGGACGCTGAACCCGCGTATGGGTCGTCTGCCGCTTGCTGCCCAGATCCGGTGGACGGGTCAGGTCTGCGGGTTGCTGACTCATCGAGAACTTCCTCCTCTTCTTCGTCTCTTCGGCGTCGGCACCGGCGATCTTGCGCCGCCTCGGTCACAACGGCGGAAGGCGCAGCCGACCCAGCGGCGAGGAAAGCGCCGACAGCCGTCGCCTGCCGCTATTGTTACGGACCGGGAGCCGAGTTCGCCCGGTCAAGCATATGTACTAACGAATCCAGTCATCCGAATACTTGGAAGCCCCGCGCCATAACCGGAGTTATTATCATTACTTGGCGCGTCGCAACGTTGTGCACCCGCGAAAGAAAAGCTCCCCTCGCGCACGAATGAAAGCCCCTGTACGCCAGCACCATAGCGGCGAATTCCAGGGCAAACAAGGCCGCAGGCTTCAGGCGCCGGTTGCGCTCTGAGCATGCCAACTTGAGAATGCATCGCAATATTAATAGGAGCAGAGGCCGACTGTGCAGCCAGTTCACTGCGACAGACCGCCCCTCGCCCACGGCCACTCTTCCACCGGTTTGCCGTAGAGACGACCGGCGCCACAAAGAGAACGGCAATCGGCAAGGGGGACCCGGCCGGCTGGCATGCGCAACCTTTCCTCTTCGTTGCCAGCCACATCGGGCTGTCCCATCCGCCGGTCGGCGCCCCGCCGGTCGCACCTGGCTGGGGCGGGAGACCCGGTATCCCGCGCTACCCGGCCGGGACCGGGGGTGATGCGAATCGCCGCGGTTCTCTTATTTATGCGCCGCTGCTGTGGCTGCACGCGCGCTGTTGGGCTCATCCCCCTGCCCTTCCGAGCGGGCTGCGGCGATGTCGGTGAAAATCATCTCCCTGTTTCCGGGAGAGGGACGGGGGCGGGGGGCGCGCGGAACTGCCTCGCCCCCCCCAACGTTGTTCAGGCTCGTCCCAACGGCGACAGGCAACGCAATGGTGACGCTGACCGGTGACGAACGCGACCTGCTCGAAATGCTCGACAACCTCCTGCGACTCGCCCTCGACGCTCGCGAAAGCTACGACGCGGCCCTGCCCGGGGTGGACGTGGACGCGCTGCGGACGATGCTGAAAAGCTTCAAGGCCGACCATCAGAAGCAGGCCGACGCACTGGCGGCACTGCTCACCAGCCGCGGGCGTGCTCCGTCGGCGGCGCCGGACGATCCGCAGGTTGCCGGCCTCAGCGCCGTGGCGGCAAGCGACGTGACCGGCGACGAGACCATCTTGTCGACGCTGGCGCGGTGCGAGGCGGATGCCATGGCCGCTTATGAGCGGGGCTTGAGGTTTGCCGGCGGCGACGAGCACGCGCACCGATTGCTGCAGGCGGGACTCGACTGCATGCGTCGCCATCAGGACAGCATCACCGAACTGCTCAAGCCGAGCCTGCCACCTGACGATCTGCCATCGCAACCGCCGCCGGAACTAGGACCTGGCCCCAGAAGCCGGCCCAGGGGGAGAGCAGCCCCTTGACCGATCCGGCGGAACGGCTTGCGTCCCCTCCACCCGTCTGCCATATCACGCGGGTGACGGCTGCACGTGCGTATCAGCAGACCGCGATCGCCCAGGGCGGTATCCGCCGGGCTTCTTCCCGCAAGGTCGTGACGGCTTTCACAGGAGCGGTGGCGCGTGGCCGCCGCGACACCATAACTGTCAGGATCTTCCTTACATGCAGACCGGTACCGTGAAGTTCTTCAACACGACCCGTGGGTTTGGTTTCATCGCGCCTGATGACGGCTCGAAGGACGTCTTCGTTCATGTCTCGGCGGTCGAGCGGTCGGGCCTCGGCTATCTTTCCGAGGGTCAGCGCGTGAAGTTCGAAGTCCAGCGCGACCCCCGCGGACCCAAGGCGGTCAACCTGCAAGCCGCCTGAGCCAACGCGAAGCGATACGGGATAAAGGGCCGCCCATCGGGCGGCCCTTTGCTTTGCGCGGTCGCGTTCGCTGTCCCGGCGACCCTGGGGATGTCCCGGGCGGCATGACCACGCCGAACGATGCGCCGCACGCACGGTAGAGAACTTTTCCACACGCAAGAGATGTTAACCCTTGACCCGGTTCGCCAAATGGCGTTGAACCCATTCTGAATGGACGGAAAGAAAGCCGTTCAAATGGCGGCGAGTTGCGCTCAGCGCCAACTGGAAATCCGCTCGCTATAGTTCCGACTCGCCATAAGCGACTTAACTTCCAGCCACGACCGGAACAGCCGGCGCAATCAGTTCAGCCGGCTGGGCATGAGGCCAGAGATGAGCATCTTCCCCGACGAGCAACGGGCCCATGCCATCTCCAAGACCACCAGCCGCCGTGCGTTGTCGGCATTTGCTCATGAGAAAAGGGAGGTCACATGAGACGGTTCATTATTGGAGCCTCGTTGTTAGCCCTGATGGCGCCGGCAGCCCACGCCCAGCAGGCGCCCAAGCCAGCGAGCCCCCCATCGGCGATGCCGGCAAAGCCGATGGCCGCGCCGACCCCGGCTCCGGCGATGCAGCAGGAGATGAAGAAGTTCCTGGTCTTCTTCGACTGGAACAAGGCGACGCTGACCCCTGAGGCGCGGCGCATCATCGCCACGGCCGCCGAGGACTTCAAGAAGACCGGCTCGACCCGCATCGTCGCCACTGGCCACACCGACACGTCCGGCTCCGCCGCCTACAACATGCGGTTGTCGGTGCGTCGCGCCGAGGCGGTGAAGGCGGAACTGGTGCGCCTGGGCGTGCCCGCCGGCGTCATCACCACCATCGGCCGCGGCCAGGAAGACCTGCTGGTGCCGACCAAGGACAACGTCCGCGAGCCGCAGAACCGGCGCGTGTCGATCGAGTTCCCGGTCCCGCTGCCGCCGAAGCCGGCGCCGGC
>JAEULG010000225.1 GCA_016793875.1 Rhodospirillales bacterium
ACCTCGCTGGCGCGTCTCTATTCCATCGCTGTCGACCCCCGCTGGCAACGCGAGGGTATCGGCCGGACGCTGCTGGCCACCGCCGAGGCGGCGGCCCGCGAGCGTGGGGCGGCATGGATGCGCCTCGAGGTGCGCGCTGACGCCGCTGTCGTCCAGGCTTTCTACAAGGCGCACGGCTTCCGCAAGTTCGCTCTGCAGCCGCACTACTACGAGGACGACGTGGCGGCGATCCGCATGGAGAAGTCGCTGGCGCCGAGGCGCGATCCCAGCCTGATGCGGGTTCCGTACTATGCGCAGACCCTTGACTTCACCTGCGGTCCTGCCGCTGTGCTGATGGCGATGCGGGCGCTCGATCCCGGCGTTCGCGTCGATCAGACCGCCGAGATCAGGCTATGGCGCGAATCCACCACCGTCTTCATGACGTCCGGTCTCGGCGGCTGCAGCCCGGAGGGCCTGGCGCTCGCCACCCGCCGCCGCGGCTTCTCGGTCGAACTGTTCCTCAGCGAGGGCGGCGTGCTGTTCGCCGATTCCGTGCGCAGTCCGCTCAAGCGCGAGGTTATTCGGCTGGTTCAGGAAGATTTCCGGGAACAACTGACGACGAGCGACGTCAAGGTGACGTTTCGGCCGATGACGCTCGAGGCGATGCGCCGCTCTTGCGAGGAAGGCAGCATTCCGGTGGTCCTGATCAGCTCGTGGCGGTTCGACCGGGAAAAACAGCCGCACTGGGTGGTGGTGACCGGCTTCGATGCCAACTACGTCTACCTGCACGACCCCAACGTCGACGAAGACCTCGACAAGACCCCCACCGATTGTATGCAGATCCCTGTTCTGCAAGGAGAATTCCTGAAGATGGCGCGCTACGGCAAACTGCAGCATCAGGCGGCGCTGGTGATCGGCAGGGACCGCGGGTGATGCCCTCACACGTGGTGGTCGTCGACCGGCGCGCCGACTTTCCGTGGGACGCGGCGGACCGCTTGGTGGTGCCGGCAAAGGAGTTCGTCGGCGAGCGGGCACGGCAGCTGCCGGCGTCGGCGCGGGTCATCAACCTGTGTCGCGACATGAGCTATCTCAGCCTTGGCTACTACTGCTCGCTGCTCGCCGAGGCCCGCGGCCAGAAAGTGATCCCGTCGGTCGAGGTGATGCTGGACCTGCACTGGAAGCGGCTGCTGCGCATCGCCTTGCCCGAGGTCAACGAGCTCGTCGCCCGCACCTTCCGCGCCGCGCCCGCCAGCCAGCCGCCACTCACCGTGACCATCTCCTTCGGCCTGCCGGACGACGCTCGTCTCGGCGCCGCCGCGCGCCGCATCTTCGAGCTGTTTCGCTGTCCGCTGCTGCGCGTCGAACTGCGCCACAAGAACGGCGCCTGGATGGTCGACGGCATTGAGCCGATCGGCATCGCCGAGATGCAGGCGGACCAGCGGGCGCTGTTCGTCGATGCGCTCGACCGTTACACCCGCAGCGCCTGGCGGCGGCAGCGGTCGGCACCGGCAGCGAGGTGGTCCATCGCCGTCCTGCACGATCCAAAGGAAAAGCTGCCGCCATCCAATCCGCGGGCCCTCGAGCGCTTTGTCCGTGCCGGTGCCCATCACGGCTGCGACGTCGAGCTGATCACCCGCGCCGACTACAGCCGACTCGCCGAGTTCGACGCGCTGTTGATCCGCGAGACGACGGCGCTCGACAACCATACCTACCGCTTCGCCCGGAAGGCTGAATCGGAGGGGATGCCGGTCATCGATGATCCGCGCTCGATCCTGAAGTGCACGAACAAGATTTATCTCGCCGAACTGCTGCAGGCACATGGCATCGCGACGCCGCGTACGCTGATCCTCGACCGGCGCAACATCGGCCGCATCGAACGCGAACTCGGCTTCCCGGCGGTGCTCAAGATTCCCGACGGCTCCTTCTCCCGCGGGGTTTTCAAGGTCACCGGTGCCGCCGAAGCGGCCCGCGTCGCCGAGGGCATGCTCAGGGATACCGACCTGATCATCGCCCAGGAATACATGGCGACGGCGTTCGACTGGCGGGTGGGTGTCCTTGACCGCAAGCCGCTGTACGTCTGCCAGTATTTCATGGCCCGCGATCACTGGCAGATCGTCAAGCATGGCATGGCGGGAGAGGAGCCGGAAGAGGGGGGAGCGCGCACCCTGGCGATCGCCGATGCTCCCTCCCCGGTCATTGAGACGGCAACACGCGCTGCCAGTCTCATAGGGTCAGGTCTTTATGGTGTGGATCTGAAGCAGACCGATCGGGGCGTTTTTGTCGTCGAGATCAACGATAATCCGAACATCGATGCCGGCGTCGAGGATGCGGTGCTGCGAGACGACCTTTATCGCGGCATCCTCGCCGCGCTGGTGCGGCGGCTGGAGAAGCGGATACAGCCGGGGCGTAGCCGCAACGGCGCCGGCCTGCTGACGGCAGCCAGCGATCCGGGGGCGGCGCTTGCCGGTTCTGCCTCAATCGGCGAGGCGGCACGGGTGGTTCCGTTCAACGTCGGGACAGGCAGCTCGCGCGAGTAAAGTCGGAGTTCTGCCAGCCGGCCGGGGTGACCCCCTACGACGCGGGAGAATACCCCGCCGCGACGACGCCGGCGGCGGGACAACTGGGGCCCGCGCTCCTGCCCCTCCGCCGATTCCTGAGATCCGATCATGCCCTGCGTGGAAAACCGGCTTCACGCCTTCGACCGCTCGATCCGGATGATGCTCGACTCTGCCCTGCGGCGCAGGGATACGCTCACCACCGAGCCGGTGCGGGGGTATATCTACCGCACCTCCGCCGCCTCCTGCCTGACGGTGCCGCCCGGCTACATTCCCGACGCGATCGCGCCCTTCACCGGCTTGCTGCGCTGGCTCGCGCCCTGGGCGGTGGCGGGAGCGGACGGCATTGCGCTCGGCCCGTTCCCGAAGGACTTCCCGATCAATGCGCTCGTCAGCACGCAGCTTCTCCCCGACAACGACGAGCCGGACATGCTGGCGCATCTCTGGAAGCTCGCAAAGGCCGGCCCCACGATCCTTGCCGCGGTCAGGGTGCTCGGCGGCCAGTGCGCGCCCGAGCAGCTCCGCGATCCGGGCGTCGAACGTCACGCCGAGGTGTGAATCGGCATGGAATATTCCGCGCCGATTGACATCCTGATGCTCTCCGGGATCGGCGATCCGGCCCATCTCGCCGAGGTTGG
>JAEULG010000251.1 GCA_016793875.1 Rhodospirillales bacterium
CGGGCGAGGTCGCCGCGATGCTGGCGAGCCTCGCGGCCATCCTGATCGACCGCGCTCCCGATCCACGGGCAGCGGCGATGACGGCGCTGCGCCTCGCCGGGGACGCGCGACGCTACGGGCTCCTGCATTTCGAGCAGAAGGCCGTGCTCCGCAGGCAGCCGCCATTCCTGCGCAAGGCGCTCGCCATGGTTGCCGACGGCAGCAGCGAGACGGAGCTGGAGGCAGTGCTGCGCCATGACGTCGCCGCCGCCTCCGACCGGCTGCGCGATGCGGCGCTCGTGCTACGCCGCGCCGCCGACTATGCGCCGGCGATGGGACTGATCGGCACGCTGATCGGCTTGGTGCACATGCTGGGCCAGCTCAGCGACCCACAGCGCATCGGGCCAAGCATGGCTGTCGCGCTGCTGACCACCTTCTACGGCGCCGTGCTCGCCAACATGGTGTGCTCGCCGCTGGCGGTGAAGCTGGAGCGGCGCGCCGACGAGGAGGAAACGGTCTGCCGGATCTTCCTGATGGGCGCCGTCTCCATCAGCCGCCGCGAGAACCCGCGCCGGCTGGAGCTGCTGCTCGACGGCGTGCTGCCGCCGGCCCGGCGGCTGCGCGCCTTCGACCGATGAGCAAGGGGGGAACATACCGATGCGCCTGCTGATCCTCGGCAGCCTCGCCGGTCCGCTTGCGGCAGCCAGCCGCCTCGCCATTGCCCGCGGCGCCACCGTCCTGCACGCCGACAGCATCGACGAGGCGCTGCGCCTGCTGCGTTCCGGCGAGGGCGCCGGCTTGGTGCTCGCCGATGTCCGCCTCGATGTCGCCACGCTGGTGGCGCGGCTGGCCGGCGAGCGCATCGCCGTCCCGGTGGTCGCCTGCGGTGCCGCCAACGATACCCGCGCCGCGGTCGCGGCGATCCGCGCCGGAGCGCGCGAATACCTTCCGCTGCCCGCCGATGCCGAGCTGCTCGGCGCCCTCCTCGCCGCCGCCGGCGACGAGAGCTACGCCATCGTCCATGCCGATCCGCGTACCGCGCAGTTGCTGGCGCTGGCCGAGCGGGTTGCTCCGAGCGATGCCAGCATCCTCGTCACCGGCGCGTCCGGCACCGGTAAGGAGCTGCTGGCGCGTTTCATCCACGCGCGCAGCCGCCGGGCCGGCGCCCGGTTCGTCGCCGTCAACTGCGCCGCCATCCCCGATGCGCTGCTGGAGAGCGAGCTGTTTGGCCACGAGAAGGGCGCTTTCACCGGCGCCGTCGCCCGGCGCATCGGCCGCTTCGAGGAGGCCGACGGCGGCACCCTGCTGCTCGACGAGATCAGCGAGATGGACCCGCGCCTGCAGGCGAAGCTGCTGCGCGCCATCCAGGAGCGCGAGATCGACAGGGTCGGCGGACGCCAGTCGGTCAAGGTCGACGTCCGCATCCTCGCCACGTCCAACCGCGATCTGGAAGCCGAGGTGGCCGCCGGCCGCTTCCGCGCCGACCTGTGGTTCCGCCTCAACGTGGTCGCGCTGGCCATCCCGTCGCTGACACAACGGCCGAAGGACATCCCGGTCCTTGCCCGCCACTTCGCCGCAAAGTACGCGCGCGCCAACGCCCTGCCGGTCCGCCCGCTCTCGGCGGCGGCGCTCGCCGCCCTGCAGGCCCACCCCTGGCCCGGCAACTGCCGCGAGCTGGAGAATACCCTGCACCGGGCGGTGCTGCTGGCGTCGGGCCCGATCATCGAGGCCGATGCGATCGTGCTGACCGGCGGGCGAGCCAGCGCCAGCGCCGGTGCCGGTTCCGGCGGAGACGATGGCGGCGCCCGCGTCGGCCGCACCGTCGCCGACGTCGAGCGGGACCTGATCATCGATACGCTGCGCCACTGCTTCGGCAACCGCACCCACGCGGCGACGATCCTTGGCATCTCCATCCGCACCCTGCGCAACAAGCTGCGGCAGTACAGCGGCGAGGGCGTCGCCATTCCCGCGCCCGCCAACGTCGCGCCGGCGGGCGCTCCCCTGCTCTGCCTGTGAGGATCGCATTGGGTGCCTTCGCACGCCCGACGGCGGCAGTGACGGAAATCAGGCCATGACCACCACCAACGCCCCTGCCTTCGGCCTCGACATCGGCAGCCTGTTCGGCGGCCGGCTCGTCCAGGCCGGTCGCCACGGCGATGTCCTGCTGGCGGCCGGTGTCGTCGCCATCCTCGTCGTCCTCATCCTGCCGCTGCCGCAATGGCTGCTCGACATCAGTCTCGCGTTCTCGATCACCTTGTCGGTGCTGATCCTGCTGACCGCGCTGTTCGCCGAGAAGCCGCTGGAGTTCAACGCCTTCCCCACCGTGCTGCTGCTGGCGACGATGGTCCGCCTCGCCCTCAACCTCGCCTCAACGCGGCTGATCCTCGCGCATGGCCACGAAGGCAGAGACGCCGCCGGCCACGTCATCGAAGCCTTCGGCGGCTTCGTCATGGGCGGCAGCTTCGTCATCGGCATCATTGTCTTCGCCATCCTGATGATCGTGAACTTTGTGGTCATCACCAAGGGCTCCGGGCGCATCGCCGAGGTCTCCGCCCGCTTCACCCTCGATGCGATGCCGGGCAAGCAGATGGCGATCGATGCCGATCTCTCCGCCGGGCTGATCAACGAGGACGCAGCGCGCGCCCGCCGCCGTGCCCTCGAGGAGGAGAGCACCTTCTTCGGCTCGATGGACGGCGCGGCGAAGTTCGTCCGCGGTGACGCCGTCGCCGGCCTGCTGATCACCTTCATCAACATCATCGCCGGCATCATCATCGGCGTCGGCGAGCGCGGCATGGGCTTTGCCGCCGCCGCCGACGCCTATGCCCGGCTCACCGTCGGCGACGGGCTCGTCACCCAGGTGCCGGCGCTGATCGTCTCCACCGCCGCCGGCATCATCGTCACCAAGGCCGGCCTGTCGGTGCCGACGGAGAAGGCGCTGTTCGGCCAGCTCGCCGGCAACCCCAAGGTGCTCGGCATGTGCGGCGGGCTTTTGCTGCTGCTGGCGATGCTGCCGGGGATCCCGATGCTGCCGTTCCTTCTCCTTGCCGGCATCGGCGGCGGCCTCGCCCGGCTCACCTGGAAGCGCCGGCAGGCTCCGGCGGCAGCGCAGGCGGCGGCCGCAGAGCCGGCACCACCGGTGGAGGAGCCGGTCAGCACCGCGCTGCAGATGGACGAGGTGCGGCTTGAGCTGGGCTACGCGCTGCTGGCGCTGGTCAACGGCAGCAGTGACGGCCCCCGCCTGACCGAGCAGGTGAAGGCGCTGCGCCGGCAGCTCGCCGCCGAGTTCGGCTTCGTGCTGCCGAGCGTGCGCATCCAGGACAACATGCAGCTTCCCGCCAACACCTATGTCATCCGCATCCGCGAGATCGAAGCCGGACGCGGCGAGGTCCAGCCGTCGATGCTGCTGGTTATGGACCCGCGCGGCGAGTCGATTGACCTGCCCGGCGAGGCGACCCACGAGCCCACCTTCGGGCTGCCGGCGCTGTGGATGGCGCCGGCACACCGGGAGGAAGCGGTGTTCCGCGGGCTCACCGTCGTCGATCCGGCGACGGTGGTGACCACCCACTTGACCGAGGTGGTCAAGGACCACATGGCGATCCTGCTGTCCTACGCCGCCACCCGCCGGCAGCTCGACGAGCTGGACAAGGACCAGCAGAAGCTGATCGCCGACATCATCCCGGCGCAGATCGCCTATGCCGGCGTGCAGCGTGTGCTGCAGAACCTGCTCGCCGAACGCATCTCGATCCGCGACCTGCCTTCCATCCTCGAGGGCGTCGCCGAGGCCTGCGGCCATACCCGCAGCACCCAGCAGATCACCGAGCACGTCCGCGCCCGCCTGTGCCGGCAAATCAGCGACATGCATACCAGCGAGGCCGGCTTCATCCCGCTGCTGACGCTGTCGCCGGAATGGGAGCAGGCGTTCAGCGAGTCGCTCGCCGGCCCGGGCGACGACCGCCAGCTGGCGATGGCGCCGAGCAAGCTGCAGCAGTTCATCGGCGCCGTTCGCACGGCGTTCGAACGGCAAGCGCAGGCGGGTGAGGCGCCGGTGCTGCTGACCAGTCCCGCGATCCGGCCGTACGTCCGCTCAATTGTCGAGCGCATAAGGCCCCATTCGGGTGTACTCTCGCAGAGCGAGATCTCGCCGAAAGCGCGCATCCGGACGCTGGGGCGGATCGCCTAGAGCCGGCCCGCGATGCGCCTGAAGACCTACACCGCCCGTACCCTCGCCCAGGCGCTGCAGCAGGCGCGCCGGGAGCTGGGCGAAGACGCGGTGATTCTCTCCACCGAGAGCGGCCGCGGCGGGGCGCGGCTGGTGGCGGCGCTGCCGCCGCCGGCGGGTGCCGAAGCAGCGCTCGATCAGGCATTGGCGGCCGCGCCGGAAGCTGAAGCCGGCGACCGGGACGCCACTCCCGCAGCTGCAGCAGACCGGCCCAGGCTGCGCGGCGCCCTCGCCTGGCACGGCGTCCCCGCGGCGCTGACCGGGCACCTGCTGCGTGCCGCCGCCTCCGTTGCCGCCGGTCCGGAGGAGACGCTAGCGGCGGCGCTCGACGCCTTGCTCGCCTTCCTGCCACTGGCGCCGCGTAGCTCAGGCCGCCCGGTGATGCTGGTCGGGCCTCCCGGTGTCGGCAAGACGTTGACCGCCGCCAAGCTGATTGTCGATGCCCATCGCCGCGGCCGCGCCGTGCTGGCGGCTTCGTGCGATACCCGCCGCGCCGGCGGCATCGAGCAGCTGGAAGCCTTCACCCGCATCCTCGGTTTGCCGCTGGCGCGCATCGAGGCGCCCGCCGGCCTGTCGGCCGCGGCGGCTGCGGCCGTCGCCGGCGGTACCGTGATCATCGATACCGCCGGCGCCTGCGCCTTCAGTCGCGACGAGATGCACGCGCTGGCCTCGCTGATCGAGGCGGCGGAGGCGGAGCCGATGCTGGTGCTCGCCGCCGGCGGCGATGCAGCCGAGGCGGCAGAGATGGCAGCAGGCTTTGCCCGTCTCGGCTGCCGCCGGCTGATCGCCACCCGCATCGATGTCAGCCGCCGCCTCGGCGGCCTGCTTGCCGCCGCCGCCGCCGGCCGGCTGGCGTTCGCCGGCGCCGCCATCGGCCCGCACGCCGCCGAGCCGCCGTCGCCGGTCAGCGCCAGCTCGCTGGCCCGGCTGCTGCTGTCCACCGCCCCTGCGTCCGGGCCCGATCCTTTGCGAAAGGACTGCCGATGATCTCCGCTGCGCCCCTGCCGGAACAGCGCGACGCGCGCCGGGTCGTGCCCAACATGATCGCCGTCGCCTCGGGCAAGGGCGGCGTCGGCAAGACCTGCCTGGCGATCACGCTCGCCCATGCGCTGGCCCGCCGCGGCGCCCGCATCCTGCTGTTCGACGGCGATCTCGGCCTTGCCAACGTCGATATCCAGCTCGGGCTGATGCCCCGGCAGGATCTCGGCGCGGTGGTCGCCGGACAACTGCCACTGGCCGCCGCCGCGCTGGCGGTCGAGGCAGGCTTCGATGTCATCGCCGGGCGTTCCGGCTGCGGCCGGCTGGCGGCGGCCCCCCCGGCACGGATCGATGCGCTCGCCAACGAGCTGGCGGAGACGGCAGCGGGATACGACCACGTCCTCGTCGATCTCGGCGCCGGGCTGGAGCCAACGGTGCGCCGGCTGGCCGCGCAGGCCGGGAGATGCTTCGTCGTCACCACCGACGAGCCGACGGCGCTGACCGACGCTTACGCCTTTCTGAAGGTGGCGCGGTACGACCGCACCGCCAGCGAGATGGCGGTGCTGGTCAACATGGCGACGTCGCACTGCGCCGGCGAGAAGACTTATGGCGCGTTGCTGCGCGCCTGCGAGGCTTTCCTCCAGCTTTCGCCGCGGCTGCTGGGAGTAGTCCGCCGCGATCCCCGCGTTCGCGAGGCGATCCGCTGCCAGGCGGCATTGCTCACCCGCTTTCCCACCTGCGATGCCGCCGTCGACGTCGAAGCGATCGCCGCCAGCCTCCCCGCCGCGCGGCGCTGAAGCGCTCCGCCCCGGGGCTGGTCGGCGGGCGATCGACGGGGCGTCAGAGGCGGCGCGTATGCAGCGCCAGCGCCATCTCGTCCAGCGCTATGCGCTCGCAGCGGGCAGCCTCACGCTGTGCGCGTTGCGCCTGAGCTTCCTCCGCCAGGGTCGCGGCACGCAAGTCCCGATGCGCTTCGACAACCACACCGCGCTGCGTAGCGACGGCGGCCTCTGCGTCGGCAAGCGCCTGCGCGGCAGCCACACGGTGCCGGGTGGCGCGGGCAGCATACGCGGCGAAGGCCAGGGCCACGTCGGCGAACGCGCTGCCGGCAGCCGCCGCCCTCTCGCTGGCGATGGTGGCCTCGACCGCCGCCAGCTCAGCGCGACGGTGATCGGCTTCGGCGAGCCGCTCGACGAGCCGCCTCCGCTCCTCGTCGAGTTGCCAGCGCCGCAGCCGGATCAGCACGGCAAGGTTGTCGTTCATCCCCACTCGACTTCTGGTCAGGGCGCCGGCGGCGGCCCGCCGATCGCCGCCCGCAGCGCCGCATACGAGTCGGCGAGGTCGCAGCGCTCGTCCTTGCCCTGGGAGAGGAAGGCCTCCAGCGCTGGACGCAGGCGGATCGCCTCATCCACCTCGGGATCCGTCCCGGCCCGATAGGCGCCGAGGCGGATGAGCTCGGCCATCTCCTCCCATACCGACAGCAGCCGCCGGGCGCGCCCGATCAGCGCGTTCTCGTCCGGCGTGTTGCAACCGGGGAGTGCGCGCGAGACGCTCTTCAGAACATCAATGGCGGGATAGCGGCCGCGTTCGGCGATGTGGCGGTCGAGGACGACGTGGCCGTCAAGGATGCTGCGCACCGCATCGGCGATCGGCTCGTTGTGATCATCGCCGTCGACCAGCACGGTGAACAGCCCGGTGATGCTGCCCTGCCCCGCGGCTCCGGGGCCGGCGCGTTCCAGCAGCCTCGGCAGTTCGGCGAACACCGAGGGGGTGTACCCCTTGGTCGTCGGCGGCTCGCCCGCCGCCAGCCCGATCTCCCGCTGCGCCAAGGCGAAGCGAGTGACGCTGTCCATCAGGCAGAGGACGCGGAGGCCCTGGTCACGGAAGCACTCCGCCACCGCCATCGTCGTGTAGGCGGCGTGGCGGCGCAGCGGCGGCGCCTGGTCCGAGGTGGCGACGACGACGACACTGCGGGCGAGGCCGTCGGCGCCGAGGCTGTCCTCGACGAATTCGCGCGCCTCGCGGCCACGCTCGCCGATCAGCCCGATGACGATGACGTCGGCCTCGGTGTAGCGGGCGAGCATCGACAGCAGGCTCGACTTGCCGACGCCCGAACCGGCGAAGACGCCGAGACGCTGGCCATGGCAACAGGTGAGGAAGGCATTGATAGCGCGCACGCCGAGGTCGAGCTTGCCGCCCATCCGCTGCCGGTCATGAGCGGGCGGCGGTGCGGCGCGCAGCGGATAGCGGCGCGGTCCCGCGCGCAGCGGGCCGGCGCCGTCGATCGGCTCGCCGAGCGGGCCGATGACCCGGCCCAGCCACTGCCGGTCCGGCCAGACCGCATCGTCGTCGCCACCGACCTCCGCCCGGCAACCGGGAGCGATGCCGGCAAGCGTCCCGTACGGCATCAGCAGCGAGCGGCCGTCGCGGAAGCCTGCGACCTCCGCGTGTATGCCGGTGCCGTCGCGACCGACGAGGCGGCAGCGATCGCCGATCGCGAGAAGCGAGGCAGGCCCTTCCGCCTCGACCAGCAGCCCGGTAACCGCGCAAACCCGGCCGAACAGGACGCTCTCCGGCAGCTCGCCGATCTCTCGGGCGAGCCGTTCGGCGAGCGAGGGCGAGGACGGACTGAGCACGCGGGCGGTTCCGGAACCTGGCGTGGTTTCACCCGGGTAGAATGCCGCGGCAGCGGTTAATGGCGGCTGAACGCCCGCCGCCGCCGGCGGCCACGGTGCGAAATTTCCTCTATTACGAGCGTGTATGTGGGGCATAAACTTTATGGTTGCCTATAGCCCCAAATGAGACTATGAGTATGCCTGCGTTTGCTTGTAGCACGTATAGATAGCAATCGGGGGATTGATCAATGCGCGTTCTCCTCGTCGAAGATGACACCACGATTTCCCGCAGCGTCGCGCTGCTGCTCCAGGCCGAAAACATGGTGGTGGACACCGCCCAGCTCGGCGAAGACGCGATCGAGATTGCCAAACTTTACGACTACGACATTGTCCTGCTCGACCTGGGGTTGCCGGATATGCCGGGCAGCGAGGTGCTGCGCCGGCTGCGCGCCGCGCGGATCGCAACGCCGGTGCTGATCCTGTCGGGGCTGTCGCAACTGGAGAACAAGCTGCACTGCCTGACCTCCGGCGCCGACGACTATCTGACCAAGCCGTTTGACAGGCGCGAACTCGTCGCCCGCATCCACGCCATCGTCCGCCGTTCGAAAGGTCACGCCCAGTCGGAAATCCGCACCGGCAAGCTCGCGCTCAACCTTGCCGGCCGCACCGCCTCGGTGGACGGCAAGCCGCTGCACCTGACCGGCAAGGAGTACGGCATTCTCGAGCTGCTGAGCCTGCGCAAGGGGACGACGCTGACCAAGGAGATGTTCCTCAACCACCTCTATGGCGGCCTCGACGAGCCGGAGCTGAAGATCATTGACGTTTTCATCTGCAAGCTGCGCAAGAAGCTGACCTCGGCCACCCGCGGCGAGCACTACATCGAGACGGTATGGGGCCGCGGCTATACCTTGCGCGATCCCCAGCAGACGGGCGTACCTTCGGCGGCGGCAGCGTGAGGAGACGCGGGAGCGCGCAGAGAGGACTGCCGCCCCGTTACCGGCGGTCCGGCTCCTCCCGCGGCACCTCGTCCAGCGCCGGCATCTGGCGCAACAGCATCAGCAGGTGGTGGAGGAGCGGGTGGAGGCAGGCAGTGCGGTGCCGTCACGCCGACCGGAGCGGCATCCCGCTGCCCCCCTCGCCGCGCCTGCATTGAACTCCGGGCTCATCGCCACGAGCAAGAACAGGGTCGGCGCGCTGAGATCCGTTATCAGCGAGGGGGCGTCAACTGCCGACGGCCGGCTCCCGCGCCCGTGACGGGCCGGCAACCGCCGTGGCGCCCCACAGGCGTTCCAGCGCGTAGAATTCCCGCACTTCAGGCCGGAACAGGTGGACGATGACGTCGCCGGCATCGATCAACACCCAGTCGCAATGGGCCGCCCCTTCGACATTGACGAACGCCGCACCAAGGCCTTCGACCACTTCGGCGATGTGTGTCGCCATGGAGCCGACATGGCGCTTCGAGGTACCCGACGCGACCACCATGTAGTCGGCGATGGAGCTCTTGCCGGCCAGCGGGATGACCTCCACTTCCAGCGCCTTGTCATCGTCCAGCGTGGACTGCACCGCCTGCAGCACTTCATCGACGGACGGCGGCGTCCTCGTCGTCGGGTTGGTCGTCGCGCCTATGGTCAGCCTCTCCTTCTCGTTCATTCGCCAACAGCAACCTTGGCGCGCTTTCGCGCGGCGGTGGCCACCTTCTTACGCGCCCGGATCCGGGTCGCCGATCCGGCGTGCGTCGGCGTATGCATGAATACCCACGCCGGCGGCTGCATGGTGACGATCCGGCGCGCCAGCGGCTCGGGGGCCCGCGAATCCGCAAAGACGCGCGCCGAGCGCGCCATCAATGCTGCTTTAGAATATGGAGGGCGGGAGAAAACCGCAATGGGAACCGTTCGGAAGATCCGCCGCCAGTCCTTCCATTCGCTGATCTGCTGAAGGTTATCGGCTCCCATCAGCCAGACAAACCGGCACTTGGGGAACCTCGGCAACAGCATAGCCAAAGTATCAGCGGTATGCTGGGTGCCAAAGCGGCGCTCGATGTCGGTTATGCGGATGCGCGGGTGGCGCGCAACCCTTGCCGCCGCCCGCATCCGCTCCTCGAACGGCGCCGTCTCACGTGAGCTCTTGAGCGGGTTCTGCGGGGTGACCAGCCACCACACCTCGTCCAGGCGCAGCCGTTTCAATCCCAGCAGCGAGATGTGCCGGTGTCCTTCATGGGCGGGATTGAACGAGCCGCCCAGCAGACCAATCCTGCGCGCCGTCAACGCTCACATCCGGATGGAAGTGACGGGGCAGGCCTGCACGGGGGCGCTCACGACCGGCATTGGCCGGAGCCCCGGACGACATACTTGAAGCTGGTGAGCTGCTCGACGCCGACCGGACCACGGGCGTGCAGCTTGCCGGTGGCGATGCCGATTTCCGCGCCCATGCCAAACTCGCCGCCATCGGCGAACTGGGTCGAGGCGTTGACCATGAGGATGGCGCTGTCCAGCGCCTTGAGAAAAGCTTCGGCGGCGGCGGCATCGGCGGTGATGATCGCCTCGGTATGGCCGGATGAATGCTCGCGGATGTGGGCGACCGCCTCGTCGAGGCCCGTGACCGTCCTTACCGACAGGATCGCGTCGAGGTATTCTGTATCCCAATCCTGCTCCATCGCCGGCCGCACCCGCGGATCGATCGCGCAGGTGTAGGCGTCGCCGCGGATCTCACAGCCGGCTGCGATCAAGTCGTCGAGCACCAGCGGCAGCAAGTCCGGGGCGATATCGCGATCGACCAGCAGCGTCTCGGTGGCACCGCAGATCCCGGGGCGCCGCATCTTGGCGTTGAGGACGACCCTGCGTGCCATCTCCGGGTCGGCCGCCGCGTGCAGGTAGGTATGGCAGATGCCGTCCAGATGCTTGAACAGCGGCACCCGGCTCTCGGCGCTGACCCGCTCGATCAGCGAGCGGCCGCCGCGCGGCACGATCACATCGATGGTATCGACCATCTTCAGCATCTCGCCGACGGCGATCCGGTCGGTCGTCGGCACGAGCTGGATGCTGGTATCGGGCAGCCCTGCCGCGATCACCCCGGCGGTCAGGCATTCGACGATCACCGCCGAGGTGAGGAAGCTCTCAGAGCCGCAGCGCAGGATGACGGCGTTGCCCGACTTCAGGCACAACCCACCGGCATCGGCGGTCACGTTCGGCCGGGACTCGTAGATGACGCCGACCACGCCCAGCGGCGTGCGCACCCGCTCGATGTGCAGTCCGTTCGGCCGGTCCCAGGCGGCGATGACGGTGCCGACGGGATCGGGAAGCTCGGCGATGTCCTCCAGGCCGCGGGCCATCGCTTCCAGCCGCGACGGGTTCATCTCCAGCCGGTCGAGCAGCGCCGCACTGAGCCCCTTGCTGCGGCCACCCTCCAGCTCGCGGGCATTGGCGGAAAGGATGTCCCGCTCGCGCGCCCGGATATTTGCGGCGGCTTGGCGCAGCGCGGTGCTCTTGGCTTCCGGCGAGGCTCCCGCTAGCGCCGCCGCCGCCGCCCGTGCCGATGTGCCGAGGTGGTGCATCAACTGGCACAGCCCGTCTTCGCCGACGGTTTCGGGCACTGTGCCAGCGGTCAGCGTGTCCATCGCGTGCTCTCTCGCTCCAGAGCGAGATCATCCCTGTGGATCATCTCGTCCCGACCACGGTACCCGAGGCAAGCCTCTATTTCACTGGTTTTATGGCCGCGAATCCGTCGCGCATCGGTGGCGGAATAGGCGACGAGGCCGCGCCCGAGAATGCGCCCATCGCGGCTGCGGACGAGCACCGGAGCGCCGCGGGTGAACTCGCCCTCGACGGCGATCACCCCCGCCGGCAGCAGGCTCTTGCCGCGGCTCAGGGCGGCGACCGCGCCGTCGTCGACGACGAGGGCACCCGCCGCCTGCAGGCTGCCACCGATCCACCGCTTGCGCGCCGCCTGCGGGTTCGCCGTCGGCAGGAACCAGGTGCAGCGCTCGCCGTCCTCGATGCGGGACAGGGGTGACGGCGCCTCGCCGTGGGCGATGACCATCCGGCAGCCGGCGGCAAGAGCGATGCGGGCGGCAACGATCTTGGTCGTCATCCCGCCGCTGCCAACCGCCGAGCGGGCCGTCCCCGCCATCGCCTCGATCTCGGGGGTAATGGCGTGGACCTCGGGCACGAAGCGGGCGTCGGCATCGGTGTGCGGATCGGCGGAGTAAAGGCCGTCGATGTCGGACAGCAGGACGAGGGTGTCGGCCTCGATCATCGCCGCCACCCGGGCGGCGAGGCGGTCGTTGTCGCCGAAGCGGATCTCGTTGGTGGCGACGGTATCGTTCTCGTTGATCAGCGGCACCGCCCCCAGCCGCAGCAGGGTCGACAGGGTGTTGCGGGCGTTGATGTAGCGGCGGCGGTGCTCGCTGTCGTCGAGGGTGAGCAGCACCTGGGCGACGGTGATGCCGTGCTCGGCCAGCAACTCCTGATAGGCATGGGCAAGCCGGATCATGCCGGTCGCCGCCGCCGCCTGCTTCTCCTCCAGCCGCAGCGGCCCGGGCGGCAGATGCAGCCGGCCGCGGCCAACGGCGACAGCGCCCGACGAGACCAGCACCACCTCCTGGCCGCGCTGCCGGCAGCGGGCGACATCGGCCACCAGCGCCGCCAGCCAGTCGCGGCGAATATAGCCGGTGGCCTCGCTCGCCAACAGCGCCGAGCCGATCTTGACGACCAGCCGGTGGCCACTGGCAAGCCCGGGTGACGCCGGCGTCACGAGGGCTCCCTCCCTGCCTGCACGAAGTGCAGTGCCGCCTGCAGGACCGCGGTCGTGCCGACGCCGGCGGCGCCGGAGGCGCACAGCACGGGGCTGGCGGCCGCAGCCGCGAGCGCGGCGCGCCGCTCCTCGGCGACTTCCGCCGGCAGCGCGTCGATCTTGTTGAGCACGACGAGTTCTGGCTTCTCGGTCAGGCCCGCGCCATAGGCGCGCAGCTCGGCCCGCACCGTCCGCCACGCGGCGACCGGATCATCGCCCGTACCATCAACGAGATGGATCAGCACGCGGCAGCGCTCGACGTGGCCGAGAAAGCGGGTGCCGAGGCCGACGCCCTGGTGGGCGCCCTCGATCAGTCCGGGGATATCGGCCAGCACGAATTCGGCATCGTCGAGCCTGACGACGCCGAGCGACGGCCACAGGGTGGTGAAGGGGTAATCGCCGACCTTCGGGCGCGCCCGCGACACCGCCGCCAGGAATGTCGACTTGCCGGCGTTGGGCAGGCCGATCAGGCCGGCGTCGGCCAGCAGCTTCAGGCGCAGGATGATGTCGAACTCTTCGCCGGGACGGCCGGGGTCGGTACGCCGCGGCGCCCGATTGGTCGACGACTTGTAATGGGCATTGCCAAAGCCGCCGCCACCGCCGCGCGCGATCACCGCCCGCATCCCCGACCGCGTCAGGTCGGTGAGCAGCAAACCGTCCTCCGCGGCGAAGACCTGGGTTCCGACCGGCACCTTTAGCACTACGTCGGCGCCGCCGGCGCCGGTGCGGTTCTGGCCGGAACCGTTAGCGCCGCGGCCCGCCTTGAAGTGGCGCCGGTACCGGTAGTCGATCAGCGTGTTGAGGCCGTCCACCGCCTCGACGACAACGTCGCCGCCGGTCCCGCCGTCGCCGCCGTCGGGGCCGCCGAACTCGATGAACTTCTCGCGCCGGAACGACAGGCAGCCGTTGCCGCCGTCGCCGCTCTTCACCAGCACCTTGGCCTCGTCAACAAAGCGCACGGCGATCTGATCCCTGACGGAGCCCGCACCGAACCGGGCAGCCGTTGCTGCGGCTAGGTGTCAGGCGGGCCAGGGTGACGGGCCGGCGCTAGGACGCCGGCGCCACGATGCTGATGTAGGTGCGGCCCTTGGCGCTGCGCCGGAAGGCGACGTGGCCCTCGGTTAGCGCGAACAGCGTGTGGTCACGGCCGATGCCGACCCCGTCGCCGGGATGGAACTGCGTACCACGCTGACGGACGATGATGTTGCCGGGGATGACCCGCTCACCGCCGAACTTCTTGACGCCGAGCCGCTGCCCGGGACTGTCGCGGCCGTTGCGTGAACTGCCGCCCGCCTTCTTGTGTGCCATCGCTCCGCTACTCCTGCAGCGCCGGTTCGAGCACGCGCTCCGCCACGATCTCGGCGACCGGCTCGGGCTCGGCTGCTGCCGCCGCCGGTGCCTGGCCATCGAGGCTGATGGCGGCGATTTGCACCTCGGTGAGGTGCTGCCGGTGGCCGCGCGTCCGGCGGTGATTCTTGCGCCGCTTCTTCTTGAAGATGATCAGCTTCGGCCCGCGCGCCGGGGTGATGACGCGGCCGAAGACGCGTGCTGCCGGCGGCACCGATGCTCCGACCAGCAACTCGCCGCCATCACCGCCCAGCATCAGCACGCGGTCGAACGCGACCAGATCACCGGGTTCGGCGTCCAGCTTCTCGACGGTGATGCGGTCGCTCTCAGACACACGATGCTGTTTGCCGCCGCTGCGAATTACTGCAAACATGGGTAACCATACGGAAAAAGAAGACATGTCCCGCCGCCGAACGGCGGGAAGGCCCGGACTATAGCCGGCCCGCCGCCCTTGTCAACTCGGGGACGCCGGCGGGGTGCCTTTGGGTTGGCTCCCCGTGCGGGCCGGCGAGGCCGGGTCTGCCGCCGGGCGATGCGGACGGATGGTCCGGCGGCGATGGCAGCCGTCAGGTAATGACCGTCGGCTCCTTCCGGCCGGTCCGCTCCTCGATCCCGGCGGTGCTGCGGGCGATGGCGATCAGGTCGGCGAGCGCTTCCTGGGTATCACGCGCGTGCTTCGCCGGGTCCGGCTCGAATCGCTCGACGTAGACGCGCAGGGTCGCCCCCTCGGTGCCGGTCCCGGACAGCCGGAAGACGATACGCGAGCCGTCGGCAAAACCGATGCGGATCCCCTGCTTCGTCGTCGTGCTGCCGTCTACCGGATCGGTGTAGGCGAAGTCGTCGGCGAGCGCGACGGTGTACGCGCCGAGGCGAGTGCCGGGCAGCGCCGGCAGACGGGCGCGCAAGTCGTCCATCAGGCCGTTGGCGGCAGCACTGTCGATCGCTTCGTAGTCGTGACGGGAGTAGTAGTTGCGGCCAAACGTCTTCCAGTGGTTCTGGACGATCTCCGAAACCGGCTGCTTGCGGTGGGCGAGCACGTTCAGCCAGAACAGCACCGCCCATAGGCCGTCCTTCTCGCGGACGTGGTTGGAGCCGGTGCCGAAGCTCTCCTCGCCGCACAGGGTGGCGAGGCCGGCATCCAGCAGCGTGCCGAAGAACTTCCAGCCGGTTGGCGTCTCGTAGCAGCGCAGGCCCATCTTCTCGGCGACCCGGTCCGGCGCCTGGCTGGTCGGCATCGACCGGGCGATGCCGGCGAGACCGCCGCGATAGCCGGGGGCGACGTCGGCGTTCGCCGCCAGCACGGCGAGGCTGTCGGAGGGCGTGACGAAGAAGCGGTTGCCGAGAACCATGTTGCGGTCGCCGTCGCCGTCTGAGGCGGCGCCGAAGTCGGGACCGTCCGCGAGCCACATCTTCTCGACCAAGTCGTGGGCGTAGACGAGGTTAGGATCCGGGTGGCCCTCGCCGAAGTCCTCCAGCGGCACGCCGTTCATCACCGTCCCCGCAGGGGCACCAAGCCGCCCCTCGAGGATGGCATGGGCATACGGCCCGGTGACCGCATGCATCGCATCGAAGCACATGCGGAACTTGCCGGAGCGGAACAGCGCGGCGATGGCCTCGAAATCGAACAGGCTTTCCATCAGCTCGGCATAGTCGGCGACCGAATCGAAGACCCTCACCGGCATGCCGCCGACGGTCTTGTCGCCCAGGCGGTCGAGGTCGATGTCCGGCGATTCGGCGATCTCGTAGGATTCGATCGTCTGCGTGCGCGCATAGACCGCCTCGGTCACCTGCTCCGGCGCCGGGCCGCCGTTGGCGGTGTTGTACTTGACGCCAAAATCGGCTTTCGGGCCGCCGGGGTTGTGGCTGGCGGACAGAATGATGCCGCCGATCGCCTCGTTCTTACGGATGACGCACGACGTCGCCGGCGTCGACAGGATGCCGCCGCGGCCGACCAGCACGCGCCCGAAACCGTTAGCGGCGGCCATTTTCAGAATGATCTGGATCGCCTCGCGGTTGTAGTAGCGGCCGTCGCCGCCAACGACGAGCGTGGCACCGCGCTTGTCCTCGATGCAGTCGAAGGTCGACTGGATAAAATTTTGCAAGTAGTGCGGCTGCTGGAAGACGGAGACCTTCTTGCGCAGTCCGGATGTCCCCGGGCGCTGCCCCTCGAAAGGCTTGGTTCGTTCAGTTGTTATGGTCATCTGCCTCTCCCCGCCCGCACGGACGAATCGCTTTGGAAATCGAGGCGGAACCTAGCAGGTCGGCAGGGGGGCGCCAACCGCCATACGGACGGGCGCGGTCTGCGAAAATGCTTGACATGCAATTCCTTGCCACAGTGTGGCGCAGAACCCAGCCGCGATCTTTGACACGGCGTTGGCGGCACGGTAAGCACATTGATGAACAATCAACGCTGGTATCATAGTGAAGAACCGGTCGCTCCCTGGCGGAGTCTTTCGTTGTCGGTAACGGAAGTTGCTGTTATGGGAGCGGCGCGTATTCCTGTTACTTTTTGAAGTCATCCCTCTCGGCACGGAACAGCAGATGGGCAACACTGCGGAATCGGGCGCCAGCAGACGGCCGCTGACAAAACGAATTGCGGCCTTTGTGGCGATTATGTCTGTCGCTTTATTGTCATCGGTTCCGGCCTGGGCAAATTACGCATCGCTGCTAATGGATGCGTCCACCGGGCGAGTGCTTTACGAAGCCAACGCCGATCTGCCGCGCTATCCGGCGTCGCTGACCAAGATGATGACCCTCTACATGCTGTTCGAGGCGCTCGACCAGGGCCGCGTCACCCTCGACCAGCAGTTGTACACCTCGGAGCACGCATCGGCGCAGGCGCCGACCAAGCTGGGTCTGCGGCCCGGCCAGCGCATCGTCGTCGAAGACGCGATTCTCGGCCTCGTCACCAAGTCGGCGAACGATGCGGCGGCCGTCGTCGCCGAAGCGCTCGGCGGCACTGAGGAGAACTTTGCCTGGCAGATGACGACGCGTGCCCATCAGCTCGGCATGACGCGCACCTACTTCGCCAATGCCTCGGGCCTGCCTGATCCCAACCAGGTCACGTCGGCGCGCGACATGGCCATCCTGGCGCTAGCGCTGCTGCACGACTACCCGCACTACTACCACTATTTCGGCACCGAGCGCTTCTACTGGGGCGGCGCCTCCCTTGCCAATCATAACCGCCTGCTCGGCAACTACCCCGGCGTCGACGGCATCAAAACCGGCTACACCCATGCCGCCGGCTTCAACCTCGTTGCCTCGGCGATGCGTGACGGCCGCCGGCTGATCGGCGTCGTCATGGGCGCATCATCGTCGGGCACGCGCAGCCTGTTGATGACCAGCATGCTCGACCAGGCGTTCTCGGGCAGCGACATTACCGTCGCCTCCCTGGACGAACCTGAGATCCCGCCCCAGCCGGCCCTCGCGCCCCACTGGGCATCCGCGCTGGCGCCGGTCTCGCCAGCCGCTGCCGCAGAGGTCATGCCGGTGCGGCCGGTGCGAACCGCGCGGGCCGCGCCGACCCGGGCGAACCGTAAGGAGGTAAAGAAAACCCAGGCGGTTGCCGCGCGCTCCGGCAGCGGCAAGCAGCTCGCCAGCCGGGCCCCGGCCAAGACGGCGGCAAAGCCGGCGGCGGCAAAATCGCGAACAAACGGAAAGGCGAACGCCAGCGCCATCCTCGCGTCGGCGAAGGCCCCTGTCAAAGCCCGCCCAGCGCCCGGTCAGGTGCGGAAGGCCGGCGCGGCGCGCCCGGCGGCGGCGGCCGCACCGAAGGGCAGGCCGGCCGTGGCGAGCGCGGCCACTGCCAAGCCCGCTGCGAAGCCAGCGAAAACAGCCAAGGCATCGGCAAGCACGCCACCGAAGCGGCGGGTGGCCGAGAACGGCCGGAGTGGGCGGCCCTCCTAGCCAGCACCGCCCTCTCCTGCAGTGCCAGCGACAGCAAAGCAATCCAGCGCCCGTTCGCCCGCCACGTCACTGGATTCCCGCCCGCTTTCGCGGGCCCGCGAGCACGGGGTTGGCCTACAGCGTCGGGCGATTCCAGGCGCGGCGCGTCGCGATCGGAGCGTGCTGGCCGCGGCGTACTTGGCGCAGGAATCGCTCGCGGTGCACCCGGCACCATGCCTCATAGCTCCAGGCGGTGGTCGAGGCGACCGCATCCTCCAGCGGCAGGAACACGCCGGCGCAGACCCGGGCATTCGCCGGAAGGGTGCGAACCGGTAGGATCGCGAGCCGGTAATCATGGCCTTCGTATAGCGACAGCAGCCGTGCGTCGCGCAGGGTCAGGCCCGTGGCAAGGGTGCCGGTCACCTCCGCCGCCGCATCGGCAACGAGCACTGGATAGCTGGCGGCGCGGTGGTAGACGCGGCGGAACCCGGGCAGGACGGCGCGACGCAGCCGCCGCGGATCGACGTTGCGGCGGAGGACCGCGCGGACGATGTGCGGGTCCATCAGCGTGCCATAGAAGAAGAACGGGTGGACCGTCACCCGATCGCCGATGCCACGACGGCGCCGCGCGAGGCCATCAGCCACAGCCCGAGATGGTGGGCTTCCGCCTGCGGGTGCGCCGCGGTCGCCGGCAGGCCGAGGGCCTCGGCCCGGCTGCGCGGTAGATCATAGGTCGCGCAGCCCGGCTCGTAGACGACGATGTCGCGCAGCGGCGGCGTCAGCCTGTGGTTGCGCGCCGAAAGCATCGTCGCCACGAACTCGCCGACGCAGATGTCGGTGCAGATGCCGACGACGACCATCGCCTCAAGGCCATGCAGCGCGATCCACTCGACGATGGCGTTGCGGCCGGTTTCGGGATCGATCGAGCCGACGAAGTCGTTGATGCAGTCCGCCTTCAGGATGGTCGCGGCGGAGCTGTGTTCGAGCCAGGCGAGCGCCGGCACCAGTTCTGCCT
Organism: Rhodospirillales bacterium; assembly: GCA_016793875.1. Lineage (GTDB taxonomy): Bacteria > Pseudomonadota > Alphaproteobacteria > Rhodospirillales > Defluviicoccaceae > Defluviicoccus. Next base: position 18,827 of record JAEULG010000251.1, read on the forward strand.
CGGCGGTGCCGGCAAGGCAATGCAGCGGGTAGGGCGGCTCCGGCCGCTCGGTCGCGTGCCAGTCAAGGAAGACGGCGATCGGCAGGCCGCGCTCCTCGAACCGCCGCGCCAGCCGGTCGGTCTCGCCGATCATCCGGTCGATCTGGTCGTTCTGCTCGACCGGCGCCAACGGCCCGCCGCCGACGGTGGCAAAGCCGTTCTGCTCATCGATGATGACGAGGCCGCAGCGCCGGCCGGCCAGCTCGAACGCGGTGGCGGCGACCGGCAGTTCCGCCTGCAGCCGCTGCACCAGGGGCTCGCCGCGCATCTCGTTCATGCTTCGCCTCCTTGCTCTTGCCCGCCACACGCTAGATGGGCGCGCGCCGCGGCGCCGTGCAATGCCTGCGCGGAGGTCGGGGCTAGTCTAGTGGCCGACGGCGCGCGGATCGACGCCGCTCAGCGTCAGCTGGCGGGCGAGCTCGGCGGTGAGCCGGCCCAAGCACTTGGCGTCCGGCGCCTCGCACCGTCCGACCAGCACCGGCTGGGTGTTGGAGGCGCGCAGCAGCCACCATCCGTCGGCGGTGTTGACCCTCACCCCGTCGATCTCCTGCACGGTAATGCCATCGACGCCGCGCAGGCGGGCGCGCACCTCCTCGATGACCGCGAACTTGCGGTCGTCGGCGCAATCGATGCGCAGCTCCGGCGTATTCACCATCTTCGGCAGGGCATTCAGCATCTCGGCGATGCTGAGCTGCGAGGTCATGGCGACGGCGAGGAAGCGCATGGCGGCGTAGAGGGCGTCGTCGAAGCCGTAGTAGCGGTGGGCAAAGAAGATGTGGCCGCTCATCTCGCCGGCCAGTGGCGCGCCGGTCTCCGCCAGCAGCGTCTTGATTAGTGAATGGCCGGTCCGGCTCATCAGCGCCTTGCCGCCGCGCCGCTCGATCTCCTCGAAGAAGACCCGGCTCGACTTGACATCGGCGATGATGGTGGCCCCCGGCAGTTCCTCAAGGATCGGCCCTGCCAGGATGATCAGCAGTTGGTCGCCCCAGACCACTCGGCCGTCGCCATCGATCACCCCGATGCGGTCGCCGTCGCCGTCGAAGCCGATGCCGAAGTCGCAGCCATTTTCGGCGACGCACGCCTTGAGGTCGTCCAGGTTCTCCTCGACCGTGGGGTCAGGGTGGTGCGAGGGGAAAGTGCCGTCCACCTTCTCGTTGATGATGATGTGGCGGCCCGGCAGCCGCTCGCACAGCCGGCGCAGCACTGCCCCGGCGGCGCCATTGCCGGGGTCCCAGGCCACCGTCAGCGGCCGGCCGGCGGGAAGGTCGCGAACCAGACGGTCGATGTAGACGCCGGCGACGTCGCAAGCCTCAGCCGTTCCCTCACCGGTGACGAAATCCTGCTCTGCCACCATCCGGCCCAGCCCCTGGATGGCATCGCCGTAGAACGCCTTGCTGCCCAGCACCATCTTGATGCCGTTGTATTCTGGCGGGTTGTGCGAGCCGGTGATCATCATCCCGCCGCCGGCGGCCAGATGCTTGGTGGCGAAGTACAGCATCGGCGTCGGGCCGAGGCCGATGCGCTGCACGCGCACGCCGGTCGACTTCAGTCCCTCGACCAGCGCAGCCTCCAGCGCCGGCGAGCTCAGCCGGCCGTCATAGCCGACGGCGACCGAGCCGCCGCCGCTGCGCACGACGAGGGTGCCGAAGGCACGGCCGATGGCGCGCACGCCGTCCTCGGTCAGGGTGCGGCCGACGACGCCGCGGATGTCGTACTCACGCAGAATGCTGGGATCGAGCATGCGGCCTCTCAGAGAGCAGATCAGGCTTCGGCGGTGGTGGCGGCCGGGCGCACCGGGGGGCGGCCGATCGAGGTGTAGTGGAAGCCGGCCGCGGCCATCTCCGCCGGGTTGTAGATATTGCGCAGATCGCAGATCACCGGTGTGCGCATCAGCTCCTTCAGCCGGGCGAGATTGAGCACCCGGAACTCGTTCCACTCGGTCAGCACGACGAGGACATCGGCGCCCTCCGCCGTCTCGTAGGTGCCGGTGCACCAGATGACACCGTCGAGCATCTTGCGCGCCTCCGCCATGCCCTCGGGGTCGAAGACGCGCACCGTGGCACCGCGGCGCAGCAGCGCCGGGATGATGGCCAGGCTCGGCGCCTCGCGCATATCGTCGGTATTCGGCTTGAAGGTGAGGCCGAGCACCGCCACCGTCCGTCCCTCCACCGAACCGCCGCAAACGGCGACGATGCGATCCGCCATGCGCTGCTTGCGCGCATCGTTAACGGCGATCACCGTCTCCACCAGCCGCAGCGGCTGGCCCGCCATCTGGGCGGTATGGGCCAGTGCCAGCGTATCCTTGGGGAAGCACGAGCCGCCGTAGCCGGGGCCGGCGTGCAGGAACTTGCGGCCGATGCGCCCGTCCAGGCCGATGCCGCGGGCGACGTCGTGGACGTCGCCGCCAAGCTGCTCGCTGAGATCGGCGATCTCGTTGATGAAGGTGATCTTCATCGCCAGGAACGCGTTCGAGGCGTACTTGATCAGCTCGGCGGTCCGCCGCGAGGTGAAGATGATCGGCGTCTCGATCAGGTAGAGGACGCGGTAGAGCTGCCGCATCACGTCGCGGGCGCGGGCACTTGCAGTGCCGATGATCACCCGGTCAGGTCGCATGAAGTCGTTGATCGCCGAGCCCTCGCGCAGGAACTCGGGATTGGCGACGACATCGAAGGTGTCCACCGGTAGCCGGGCGGCAAGGATCCGCTCCAGTTCGTCGCCGGTGCCCACCGGCACAGTCGATTTGGTGATGACGACGCAGTAGCCGGTGATGGCCGCGGCAACCTCCTCGGCAGCCGCATAGACGAACGAGAGGTCGGCATGGCCGTCGCCGCGGCGGCTCGGGGTGCCGACGGCGATGAACACGGCATTGGCGCCGGCAACCGCGCCGGCGAGATCCCGCGAGAACTTCAGCCGGCCGGCGGCGACGTTGGAAGCGACGAGGGCGTCGAGACCGGGCTCATAAATGGGGATCTCGCCCCGCTCCAGGCGCGCGATCTTGCCCTCGTCCTTATCGACGCACACCACCTCGACGCCGAACTCGGCGAAGCACGCCGCGGACACCAGCCCAACGTAGCCCGCGCCGATCATTGCGATGCGCATGAATACCCCCGCCCTGACGCGATCCGTTCTGCCGCCGCAACCATCGTCAGTTGAACTTGGTCAGCATCTCGCGCACGCGCTCGCTCATCTCCGGACGTTCCAGCGCAAAAGCGAGGTTCGCCTCCAGGTAGCCAACCTTGTTGCCGCAGTCGAAGCGGCGGCCCTGGTAGCGGAAACCGTGGAAGGGAATCAGCCCGATGGTCTTGGCCATGGCGTCGGTAAGCTGGATCTCGTTGCCGGTTCCCCGCTCCTGGTGCTCCAGGATGGTCAGCACGATCGGCTCCAGGATATAGCGGCCGATGATGCCGAGGGCCGAAGGCGCGTCCGCCGGCTTCGGCTTCTCGACCACGCCCTTGGCAGCGATGAGCTGGCCGTTCTCGGCCGACGCGTCGATGATGCCGTACTGGTCGGTCATCGACGGCGGCACCTCCTCGACGGCGACAAGGTTGCCGCCGGACTTCTTGTGCGCATCGACCATCTGCTTGAGGCAGCCCGGGTTCGACAAGATCAGGTCGTCAGCGAGGAGCACAGCGAACGGCTCGTCGCTGATGAAGTTGCGGGCGCACCAGACGGCATGCCCGAGGCCCATCGGCTCCTGCTGCCGTGTGTAGGAGATGTGTCCCGGCGCCGGCATCCAGTCGAGCACCGAGTGCAGCGACTCGCTGCGGCCGCGCTCGCGCAGTACCATCTCCAGCTCGACGCTGTGGTCGAAGTGGTCCTCGATCGCGCTCTTCGCGCGTCCGGTGACGAAGATAAACTCCTCGATGCCAGCCTCCTGGGCCTCTTCGACGGCATACTGGATCAGCGGCTTGTCGACGACCGGGAGCATTTCCTTGGGCAGTGCCTTGGTTGCCGGAAGGAAGCGGGTGCCGAGACCGGCAACGGGGAACACCGCCTTGCGCACGGGTTTGGGCATCGGAGACCTCTTGCTGAACGAACGACGAGGGAAGCGGCAAGCTTGCCGCGCAATACCTCCGTTCAGAGCTGCCGCGGCGCGCCACTGGCGACCGCAGTTGCGAAACGAGGCAGGCGCATAGCACACCTTCCGCCACAGGGCCACCGAAAGCCGCATGCCGAGCGGACCGCCGAGGTCAGCTTCGGCGGTGATCCGCTCCCAGCAGCACGTCGCGGGCACGGTTGACCTGGGCGGCGAGGAACGAGGAGCCGCCCTGGTCGGGATGCAGGTGGCGGATCAGCCGGTGATAGGCGGCCCGCACCTCCGCCTCGCTGGCGCCCGCATTCAAACCCAGCACCCGCAGCGCTTCCTCCGCCGCCATCGCTCCCGAGGGATCGCCCCCCACATCGGCCCGCCCGCTGCTGCCGGCGCCGGCTCCCGTTTGCGCCGCTCCGTCGCGCCAGTCGGGCGACCGGCGGTCCAGGTACGCCTCCAGCAGCCGGCCCGACTTGCCGTCGCTCGCCCGCACCGCCGGCAGCATCGCTAACAGCTCCGCCAGGCTCAGCTCGCTGAGCTGGCGACCGGCGTGCGGGCCGTCGAGCACGGCGCCGTCCAGCTCACCGGTCTCATGGTCGAGGCGCATGTCGAAGAACCGGGTCTTCACCTGCGAGGTCTGGCCAGGAGCGCTGCCGGAGCTGCCGAAGCCGAAAGGAGCGCCGCCACCCAATCCGGCCCGGCCCAGGCTGCTGCTCCGCAACATGAAGGGCAAAGCCAGCGGCAGCAGACCGATGAGCCAGCCGATGCGGCCGCTCAGCAGCAACAGCAGCCCGACCACCACGCCGACCGTCGCCGCCAGTGCCTTCAGGGCAAGGAGCAGCGTCCGCGGATCGAGTGCCGCGGCCCCCTTGACGAGACCCATCGCCAGGAACAGCAGTGCGATACCGGCCAGCAGCCAGAGGAGCATCGCCTCAGCCGCCCTCGCCGCCGGCCATCCGGTGCGCCAGTTGCTTGACCGCGCCCCCCGCCGAAGCGGCATGGCGCAGCAGCGCTGGGCCACCGCCGGCGGCATAGACGGCAACCGCACAGAGCAGCTGGCGCAGGGCATCCGGACTCGACGCATCGAAGCGGGAGTACGCGCCGCCGGTCAGCCGGGCAATCTCCTGAAAGGCTGCGGCTGCCCGCAGATCGCCGCCTTCGTGGAACATGAACGCCGGGACACCGAAGGCGGCCAATTGCCCGGCCCGCGCCGCCAATGCATCGGGTGCTTCCTCGCAGCAGTCGCCGACGAACACCAGCGCGCTCACCCGCTGGCTCTGCGCCTCGTTGCGGGCGTGCTGGAGGACGCGGCCGATCTGGGTCTCGCCAGCGCGGCAGGAGACCGAGCTCATCATCCGCAGCAGCGGCGCCGCTTCGGAGAGCCAGGGGCTGGCTTTGAACTCGCCGTAGCCGCGATAGAAGCAAAGCTGGATCTTCAGACCGCCGAGGCCCTGGGCGGCGAGAAACATCTCTGCCTGGATGTGCGCCGCCCGGTCCCACGTCGCCTGCCGGCTGCCGGTGGCGTCGAGGGCAAACAGCAGGCGGCCGCGCGTCTGCGGCGCCCGCGTCACCCCCGCATCGAGCTTGCGTAGGAACGAATCGACTTCCGCCGTCGAGGCGGTTGGCGTCAGTGACTTCTGGTTGCCGTTCATAGAAAGCGCGCGAGCAAGCCGTGCGGTGTTTAACTTTTAAGATAGCGCGGTTTGCTAGATTATCTACTCGCACCGGGGTCGCCCTCATCGGCGGGCATCCCCCGGTGCGGCAGTTCCGGTTTCAGGCTGCGAGGAGAACGATGGTCGAGCGGTGCGAGTGCGTCGTCATCGGCGCGGGCGCGGTGGGTCTGGCGATCGCCCATGCGCTGTCGGCGGCGGGCCGCGAGGTGGTCGTGGTGGAGGCGGCCGAAACCTTCGGCACGGTGACCAGTTCCCGCAATTCCGAGGTGGTGCACGCCGGCCTCTATTATCCGCCCGGCAGCCTGAAGGCGCGATTCTGCCGGCGCGGACGCGACCTTCTCTATACTTGGCTGCGCGAACACGGCGTCGAGCACCTGCGCTGCGAAAAGCTGGTGGTGGCAACCGACGAGGCGGAAGTCCGCCAGCTGCACGGCGTCGCCGCCCGCGCCGAGGCCAACGGCGTCGAGGATCTGCGCTGGCTCACCGGCGAGGAGGCGCGGGCGATGGAGCCGGAGGTGCGCTGCATCGCCGCGCTGCATTCGCCCTCCACCGGCATCTTCGACAGCCACGGCTACATGCTCAGCCTGAAGGGCGCCGCCGAGGCTTTCGGCGCGATGTTCGCCTTCCACGCCCAGGTCGTTGGCGGTGCCGTGCGCGGCGACGGCATCCTGCTGCGCCTTTCCGACAGCGGCCTGACCAACGGGGCGCCGCGGGAAGAGAGCGGCGCCATGGAGTTGCTGTGCGAGACCGTCGTCAACAGCGGCGGGCTGGGCGCGCAGGGCGTCTCAAGCGCGCTTGCTGGCCTGCCGGCGGCGAGTGTCCCGCCGCTGCACTACTCCAAGGGCTGCTATTTCACCCTTGCCGGGAGGCCGCCGTTCCAGCGCCTCGTCTATCCGCCGCCGGACCTCGCCAGCATCGGCCTGCACTACACCCGCGACCTCTCCGGCCGCGGCCGGTTCGGGCCGGACAACCAGTGGGTCGACGCGGTGGAGTATTCGGTGGACGGCGCCCGCGCCGAGGTATTCTACGACTCGATCCGGCGCTACTGGCCCGGCCTGAAGGACGGCGCCCTCGCCCCCGACTACGCCGGCATTCGCCCGAAGATCCAGGCGCCGGGCGAGCAGCCGGTGGATTTCGTCATCCACGGCCCCGAGACCCACGGCGTTCCCGGCTACATCGCCCTCTACGGCATCGAATCCCCCGGCCTGACCTCCTCGTTGGCGATCGCCGAGCACGTGGCGGCCCGGCTGGCCGCCTGACGCCCCCGGCATTTCGCCCCGTCTCCTGCCTACTCCCTGTTGGGACCGGTTTGACCGGGAGACGGTCGTTTGCTGGGGGATCGCACCGTGGGCGGAGCGCCGCGATCCACCGGGTGGCCCACCAACAGCATACTTGCTGCGGCAGGGTAGTGCTGCGCCCGATGGCTGCCGGCACCACCCCGCGTCGATACCCCCGCGCCGGCAGACCCTGGTCACAACCGCGTGCTTGACGGGTCCGGCCAACCCGGCCATATGCAATCGATGATCACTGACGCCCCCGCCCGCCACCCCGAAAAGCAGCATCGGCCCGACAATCCCTCGCCGCGCAAGCCGGCGTGGATCCGGGTGAAGGCCCCCACCTCGCCGGCCTACGGCGAGACCCACCGGGTGATCCGCGAGCACCGGCTGCACACCGTCTGCGAGGAGGCCGGCTGCCCCAACATCGGCGAGTGCTGGGCGAAGAGGCACGCGACGGTGATGATCCTCGGCGATGTGTGCACCCGCGCCTGCGCCTTCTGCAACGTCGCCACCGGCAAGCCGGGCGCGGTCAACCCGCACGAGCCGGACAATCTGGCCGACACCGTGGTCAAGCTGGGGCTGCGACACGTGGTGGTCACCTCGGTCGATCGCGACGACCTCGATGACGGCGGCGCCTACCAGTTCGTCCGCTGCATCGAGCGCATCCGCGCCGCGGCGCCAGCGACCAGCATCGAGATCCTCGTCCCTGACTTTCGCCACAAGGTCGGCGCGCTGGAGGCGGTTGTCGCCGCCGCCCCTGACGTCTTCAACCACAACCTGGAGACCGTCCCCCGCCTCTACCCCGGCATCCGCCCAGGCGCCCGTTACTACCATTCGCTGCGGCTACTGGATCAGGCCAAGCAGATCGACCCGCGCCTGTTCACCAAGTCCGGCATCATGGTCGGGCTCGGCGAGAGCCGCGGCGAGGTGCTACAGGTGATGGACGACCTGCGCTCGGCCGGCGTCGACTTCCTCACCATCGGCCAGTACCTGCAGCCGACGCCCAAGCACGCGGCGATCGACCGGTTCGTGACGCCCGACGAGTTCGACGAGTATCGCACCATCGGCGCGTCCAAGGGTTTCCTGCTGGTAGCGTCGTCGCCGCTGACCCGCTCGTCCTACCACGCCGACCGCGACTTCGCCGCCCTGCGAGCCGCCCGCCTGGAACAATTGGCCCGCGCCTGAAGCGGGCGAGATAGCCGCCAAAACAATGCCGACCCACGCGGAAAAGCGCGTCGTCCCTTATACCTGCGAGCAGATGTTCGCGCTCGTGGCGGACGTCGAGCGCTATCCGGAATTCCTGCCGTGGTGCCTCGCCTGCCGCATCCGCCAGCGCCTGCGACCGGATCAGTTCATCGCTGACCTGATGGTCGGATTCAAGGTGTTCCGCGAGAAGTTCACCTCCGAGGTGACGCTTTCAAATCCCGACCGCGTCGATGTCGCCTACCGCAACGGCCCGTTCCGCTACCTCAACAACCACTGGATCTTCGTCCCTGACGCGGCCGGCGGCTGCGTCATCGACTTCTACATCGACTTCGAGTTCCACTCGAAGGCGCTGCAGGCGCTGATCGGCAAGCTGTTCAACGAAGCGGTGCAGCGCATGGTCAACGCCTTCGAGAAACGCGCCGGCCAGCTCTACGGCACGCCGCCCCCGCCGGCGTAGGCCAGGAAGACCTTCGTCACGCGGGCACGACTCTCGTCAAGGCTGCGGGCAAGCGGTGTCGGGACCGAGCGACCTCAATCTCTCCCGCAGGCGGACCGCGGCGAAATCGAGGAAGACCCGCATCTTCGAGGGAAGCATGCCGCTCGCGGCGTGGAGAAGATGAACCGGCAGCGCCTCCAGCTCGAAGTCCGCCAGGACGATCCGCAGCGCTCCGGCCCGCACCGCGTCCGCGCATTGATAGTGCAGCACCCGCGTCGCCCCGACGCCCTCGATCGCCGCCGAGACGGCGGCTTCAGCGGTCGAGACGGAGAGGCGCGACCTCACCGGCACGACCGTGGCCGCCGTCAACCCCGGCATCCGGAACGGCCATGCCGAGGCCGGCGACAGGAAATTGAAGTCCACACACGGCAGCTTTGCCAGATCTCGCGGTGAGGCAGGCGTTCCGAGCGCCGCCAGCAGGCGGGGGCTGGCGCACACGACCGTCCGGATCGCGCCGACGCGGGTTGCGATCATGCCGCTGTCCGGCAGTGGGCCGATCCGTGCCGCCATATCGACGTGATCGTCGATCAGGTGAAGGTTGCGGTCGGAGAGCATCAGCCGGACGTCGATCTCCGGATAGGCGGCAAGGAACCCGGTGACGACGGGAAGGATGTGCAGACGGCCGAAGAGGATCGGAGCGGTCAGGATCAGCTCGCCCCGCGGGGCGTGAAATTCCCCGGCGGCGATCCTCTCGGCCTCGCCCACCTCCTCCAGAATCCGCTTCGCCGCCGCAACGTAC
>JAEULG010000034.1 GCA_016793875.1 Rhodospirillales bacterium
CTCGGCCGGCGCCATCCGCCCCCAGGCGTCCTTGGCGGCGTGCGCCGCATCCAGCGCCGCCTCGACGTCCTCGGCGGTCGAGCGCGCCACCTCGCACAGCGGCCGGCCGGTCACCGGCGTCGGATTGATGAAATACTGGCCTCGCGCCGGCGCCACCCACTGACCGCCGATATAGTTGTCGTACCGCGGCCTGATCACGATGCTCTTGCTGAGCTCCTCAAGCGCCTGATGAATCATCCGTCGCCTCCCTCGGCTGCGCGACCGTCCTTACGCGACGGCGCATTCACAGCGCTGATTGACTTGCAGGAGACTTTGGCGCCAGCATCTGCATCTGTAAATCCTACCTTAGTCGACTACCGTCGCCGACCTCTTGCGCCGGACGTGGAAAGTTCGGCATTGTGGTCGTACGTGGATCAGCGGCGACGTTCGGTCGCCGGATGGGGGAAGTGCCGCCGATGCCGACCGGCCGAATCCTCGACGATTCTGCGGAGACCGCGCGACGATGTGCCGCTCTTCCTGCTGCCGCAAGGGAGACGAGAAGATGATCCGCGTCCTGATCGCCGAAGATCACCCGCTGTTCCGCGCGGCGCTCCGGCACGTCATCGAGGGCCTGTTCGCTGAACGGCAGATTTTCGAGGCGGGCTCGCTCGACGAGGCACTGGCGCTGGTGACCGGCCGGGACCTCGACCTCGACGTGATCATGCTCGACCTGCGCATGCCTGGATCGGAGGGCTTCTCCGGGCTGATTGCGCTGCGCAGCGCCGTGCCCGACGTTCCGATCATCGTCGTCTCGGCGTCCAGCTCACCTGAGATCATGCGCGATGCGATCGTCTACGGCGCCGCCGGGTTCATCCCGAAATCGTTCTGCAAGGACGAGATCGCCGACGGCGTCCGGCGGGTGATCAACAGCGAGGTCTTCCTGCCGGCCGATGCGACGGACGCTAGCGAGCGCGCCGACTGGCGCGCCCCCTTGCGCGATCGGATGGCGACGCTCACCCAGGGAGAACTACGCGTCCTCCAGCTCGTCGCCTGCGGCAAGTCCAACAAGATCATCGCCTATGAACTCGGCATCAAGGAATCGACGGTCAAGGCGCACATCACCAGCATCCTGCGCAAGCTGCGGGTGCACAGCCGCACCCAGGCGGTGATCGCCGCCCGCGAGCTGGACGCAACCTGAACCGGGCCTCTGGCTATGGCCCCTGGACGGGCGGCGTCCGACCGGGTGATAGCAGGTGGGAGACGAGGGCGCGGAGCTTCGCTGGCTTTATCGGCTTGTGCAGTACACGAACGCCTTGCCGATGCACGTCCTCCAATACCTCGCGACGGCGATCGGCGGTGACGATGAGAGCGGGAACAGGCCCGTAGGCACAGTGGATATCTGCCACGGCGGCCAGCCCGGTGGCACCCTGTTCGAGGTGATAGTCGGCGATGACAATGCCGGGCGGGCGGGCGGCCCGCGCCAGCTCGATCAGCGCCGAGCGTCCGTCGGCGGCGGTGATGACAGCGCATCCCCAGCCTTGCAGCAGTTCGCCCATGCCGCAGCGCACCGCCTCATGGTCCTCGATGACAACAGCCAGCGTGCCGGCGAGATCACCCACCGGCACAGTGCGCACATGCTCGGCAACGGCGACGCACGAACGGGTGCCGAACGGAACGTCGATGAAAAATGTCGAGCCTTTGCCGGGTTGCGAGCGCACGCCGATGGGATGGCCGAGAACACGCGCCAAGCGCTTGACGATGGCCAGCCCCAGTCCGACCCCCTTGCCGCGCGCCTCTGCCGGCGGCCCAAGCTGGCGAAATTCCTCGAACACCTCGCCGAGGACCGCGTCGGCGATGCCGACACCGGTATCGCACACGGCGATCCGCAGCACCGCCCCCTTGCGCCGGCAGCCCAGCAGCACCCGGCCACCCGGGGTGTAGCGGATGGCGTTGGCAAGAAAATTACGGATGACGCGCGTCAGCAGTGCCGGATCAGAGCAGACGACCTGAGCGCTGGGAACGAAGATGAGGTCGAGCCCGGCTTCCGCGGCGACGGGCGAAAACTCGTCGGCGAGCCTGCCCAGCAGATCGCCGACCGGGAAGTCGGCGAGGCGCGCCGAGACCGCACCGGCATCAAGCTTGGAGATGTCGAGCAAGGTACGCAGGAGCGCTTCGACATTGCGCAGCGCTTGGTCGATCTGGCCGGCGAAGGCGCGCTCCTTCTCCCCGAGCGGACGCTCCGCCAGAGCCGAGACGAACAGACGGGCGGCATTCAGCGGCTGCAACAGGTCGTGATTGGCACCGGCAAAAAACCGGGTCTTACTCAGGTTAGCCGCTTCCGCTTCCGCCTTGGCCAGCCGCAATGCGTCCTCGACCTGCGCTCGCTCGAAGATTTCGCGGCGCAGCTTGGCATTGAGCGCGGTGAGTTCCGCTGTCCGCTCGGCGACGCGTCGCTCCAGGGACTGCTTCGCCTCCTTCAGCTGACTCGTCGCCAGCTTCAGGTCGGTGACGTCGGTATAGGTGATGACGAAGCCGCCGCTCGGCATCGGATCGCAGCGCACCTCCAGGAAGGTCCCGTTGGCCAGCATCTGCTCGCTCTTGATCGGCTGGCTGCGACGCGTGCGCTCCGTGCGTGCGGCGATGATCAGGTCCGTTTCGGCGCCGCAGTCGCCACGCTCGATCCGGTAGTGGAGGTAGTCGGCAAAGCAGGCTCCTGGCCGGACGAGCCAGTCCGGAAGTTCCAGCAGATCGGCGAAGCGATCGTTCCAGGCGACCAGCCGCGCCTGCTTGTCGAAGACGCTGACGCCCTGGGGCAGGTTGTCGAGCGTCGACTGCAGCAGCGCCGACTTCTCCGCCAGCTCCCGCTCGCGGCGGCGCTCCTCGCCCAGCTTGATATCGGTGATATCGGCGTAGATCCCCACCGTATCGCCGGTGTGCGTCTGGCGTTCGCGGATCTGCAGCCATCGCCCGCTGGTCAGGTGGACGATGAGGGGATCGGAGGGGTTGCTGTGCCGGTAGAGCCGGTCGCGCAGCCACTCCTCCTGATCGCCACCCACCTCAACGAGGCCGTTCTCCACCGTCCAGCGGGACAGCTCGCGGAAGGTGACGCCGGGCCGCACTGCCTCCCGGATATCGGCGGCGCCGGACCAGCACTCGATGAACTTGCTGTTGCACAGCACCAGCCGGTCGTCGGCATCGAAGTGGGCGAAACCCTCGGAGATGCTCTCCACCGCATCCATTAGCCGGGTCTTCGCCGTCTCCGTCTGCGCCTGCGCCTGGCTGAGCTCGCGATGGCTGCGCTCAAGCTCATGCAGCACGGTCTCCAGCCGGCGGGTGCGCTGGCGCACCTTGTCTTCCAGCAGGATGGCGGTCTGGAACAGGGAATAGGCGTTGCCCTGGATGTCGATGCCGCGCTCGACCTGGTCCATGAGCACGTCGACGATCTTCTGAACCTTCGCCGGATCGGCCCGCGCGATATCGAGGGAGCCGTCTCCCATGGCGGCGCCTAGAAGCTGCGGCCGATGGCAACGCCCGTGAACGTCTGGTTGACGTGCATCGCCTGAAATTGCTCTCCGAAGGTGTTGAAGCCGATAACGTTGTTGGCAGCGAAAAGACGCCCCGCTTCCTGCTTCTGCTGCTTCTTCTCGAGCTCCAGCGCCCGGAGGACGCAGTCGAAGCCGATGACCAGCTGCGGCGTATCCATCTCGCCCGCGATCTCCGAAAACAGCCTGCCGACGCTGTCGAGCAGATCATTGCTTTTCGCAACGGTCAGCACGACGCCCTTGTCGATGGCGCAGAAGAACGTCAGGCTTTCGTCGTCATTCACCTTCTGAATCGAGCGGGTGTAATAGCGGCCTCCCACCTTCACCACGACGGGGTGGGTGGCGAAGATCATCGGTGTCAGCTTGTCGACGTCGAGGCCCACGAGCCGGGCGTATTCGCGCCCGGCCGGCTCGGCGTTGATCTCGGTGACGATGCGGCTCGCCGGATCGGCCTCCGTCACCACCATCCGTGTCGATGAGTTGACAAAATGATCGATGGTGAACAGCCGGAAGGGGGCCCGCGTGCGCACCATCACCAGTACCGCCGACTCCGAGCGAAATCGGCCGCGGTCAAAGACGTAGCTCTGCTGGAATGTCAGGCCGCCACCCGACGATCCGCCGAACAGCGGCGTGTCCCCCAGGGCGGAGGAGATCGCACTGAGCACCATCTCCTCGCGCATCGACAGCCCGTCGATGAGCAGGAAGGCAAACGTATTGTCGGGCAGCAGGCCGCCGGCGTCCTCGTCAAGCTGCTGGCGCAGCGAGCGGACGATGGCATGGCCATCGGCAATGGAGAACTGCCCGAGGTTCTCGATGGTGGCGGTGACGGTGACGAAGTCGGGCCGGCGGAGCGAGAAGCCGACGACGCCACTGTTCAGGTAGCCGGCAGAGGCGATGCCGCCGGCGCTGGTGCAACCGATCAGCGGCGTCTGGCCGAAGCGCCCGCTCAATTCCGCCTCAAGCGCCTGCAGGTCGTAGTCAGCGGAGGCGAAGAAGACCGCCAGCGAGGCCGATGCATCGTAGATGTGATCAAACAGCTCGCGCGCTGCCACGCTCGCATCGCCGGCACGAGAAAAGCCCTGCCTGACGCAGGTCTGCCTGCCGAGGTACATGGCTCCTCCCAGAGCGCCAACCGACAGCGCGCATCATTCGCGCGTCTGCTGCGGATCATTTGTTTTTCTTGAATAGTAGCCGGAGACGAACTCCAGGCAGTCTTTATTACCAAAAATCGCCCTACCCGCGCAATGGATTCAGCACTGTTGCCGCGAATTAACCCGCCTCGCGAACATCGTTTCCCGCGGCTGTCACCGACTCGTGAAGGCATTGCGGATCGCTCATTATTCTCATTTCTGACAAGAGGAAGCGTTGGTTATTGTCGCCGTCCGCAAAGCAGGAGCCTCCGGTATCGCGTCTATGCCGGAACGACAATGCCGATGCGCTCCAGTGCAGCCAGAGAGCGAAGCACGGCTTCTCCTGCCGCGGCGGAGAGCTGATGGTTCTCGCGAAAGGCTTCAATCGCCTCGCCGAGCGGGCGTGCGCCGTTCAGCTCCCGCGCGAACGTGGTGAGGCTGTGTGAATGAAGGAAGTACAGGCGGCGGTCATGGTAGCTGTAGGCGAGGCCACCGAAGCGTTCCGGCCGGATGGCGATACCGTCGGCTAGACGATAGCGGCTGTTCAGGTTCATTTTAGCATCCTCCCGGCATCCACTTTGAGGGTATGGCCCGTAACGTAACGGGCCTCGTCGGACGCCAGCCAGAGGGCGGCGCTGGCGACGTCCGATGCTTCGATCAGCTTGACCGGCAGGGCGTGGCCGGTGTGGATGAAATCGACCAGATCCTGCGTTTCCATCCCTGCCGCCCTGGCCATGCCGGTGATGATGGCGGTGTTCACCGCCGTCGGGTGTAGCGTGTTGACGGTAATGCCGTAGGTCGACAGCTCCTGCGCCAGCGTCTTGGCGAGGCCGACGACACCCCACTTCGACGCGCAGTAGTGGGCCATGCCAGGCTCGCCGCGCAGGCCCGCCACCGACGAGGTGATCAGGATGCGGCCGCCCCGGTTGCGGGCAATCATCCCCGGGACGGTGTACTTGATGGCCAGCCAGACGCCCTTGAGGTTGACGTCCAGCATGATGTCCCACCACTCCTCGGTGATGTCCCAGGTCAGCGCCATGTCGGCGATCCCGGCGTTGCACACCAGGATGTCGATGTGGCCGAAACGGGCGAGGGCGGCCGCGACCGCCCGCTCCATGTCGGCGGCGCTGCGCACGTCTGCGGCCAGCGGCAGCGCCGCACGCCCCAGCGCCTCCACCTGGCGGACGGTCTCGTCCAGGTCGCCGGATGTCGCGAGGGAATAGCGCGGGTAGGGCAGGTCGCGACAGATGTCGAGGGCGGCAATGTCCGCCCCCTCCCCGGCCATGGTGACGGCATGAGCACGGCCCTGGCCGCGGGCGGCGCCGGTGATCAGGGCGACCTTGCCGTCGAGCTTGCCCATCGCCGTCCCTTCCCCCGCCGCCCGTTTGTCCCGGCCCTTAGTAGACGCCGCACATGCCGTCGATGCTGACCTCCTCGATCAGCACCTCGTCGAGCACGGCCGGCTTGACTGCAGGTCGGAAGAGGCTCTCCGCGGCGGCGGCGGAAGTCGATGTGCCGCTTTCGGCGGGCGACGGATCGGAGGAGAAGTTCTCAATATCTTCGTTGCGCATGGGGCTGCTCCTGTTTGGTGGGCGTGGTTATGCGGGGCGCTGCAAACGTCATCATTCGGAGTTCATTTCTCACCTTTTCCAGTGGAGGCTCGGCAGCAGGGGACGAAGTGTCCGGCGGGCAAGGCAGCCGCGCCAGACGCCGAGCTGGTAGGCGGCCATTTCCAGCCAGTAGAGGGCGACGAAGGGCGCGAGGCCGCAGCCCGGCTTCAGCCGCCGGTGATCGACCAGCGGTGCCGCCAGCAGCAGGACCGCCGCCGAGGGTGCCAACGGTGGCCACACGAACACCGCGGCCAGCGACGGCAAGCCGGAATAACGGATCACGTCGGCACTGAGGCCGTGCAGCGCGGCGACGTGCTCGCGCAACACGGCGACACCAATACGGCACGACGGCAGCCGGAGGCCGAGGCGCCGCATTCGTCGACGCTTGCCGGCAACCTCGCCAGCCAGCAAGGCGCCCGCCAGAGCCGCCAGCGCCAGAGACCCTGTCCAGGCCACCGGCAGTAGGGCCAGCGCCGCCAGCAGCAGCAGGCAGAGCCGCGGCATGGGCATGATCCTCCGGTGCGCCGGATGGCGGCGCTGCAGATCGGCCTCCGATGAGCCATAGTCGGCCCGCCGCTGCAGCAGTTCCGGCAGCCGGGTGCGGTGGTAGTGGGTCACCCGGCCGCTGGGGACATAGCGGGCACAGGCGCCGGCCCGCAGTACCCGCCAGACGAAATCCACGTCCTCGCCGACGCGCATCCCGGCGTCAAAGCCGCCGACACCCTGAAGCGCTTCACGACGGACCACGAGGTTGCAGGTAGGCAGGTACGCGACCGGCTGGTCCGGGCCGACGGCAGCGCCGTGCGAGCCCATGTCCAGCGGTGAGCGAACGGCTTCGAACGCCGCGACGGCGCCGTCGGCGAGCGGTGCCACGATCCGCCCGCCGACGATGGCGACCGCCGGATCGGCGAAGTGCGGAACGAGCGCCGTCAACCAACCGGGCTCGGCGAGGCAGTCGTTGTCGATGAATGCCAGGAGGTTACCGCGCGCCACCGCGGCCCCCCGGTTACGCGCCGCGGACTGGCCGAGGTTGCGATCGAGCCGGATCAGGTGGATCGGCAGGTCGGCCAGTGCCGCCGCCAGAGGCGGTTCCGATCCGTCATCGACGACGATGATCTCGCACGGTCCCCCCGGATAATCGAGGGCGAGCAGCGAGGCAACGCAAGCCCTCGTCGCCGCGTGCCGGCCGCGCGCCGCCAGGATGACGGATACCGTCGGCCAGAGCGTCGGGACGGCCGGCGTCCGCAGCAGGAGGCGGCGCCGGGCGAGCTGGTCACAAAAGCCGGCGGCCTCCTGAGGCGCCATTCCGGCCAGCCGCGCTGCCGCAGCGGCGCTCCTGCCGCCGCCCGACAGCACCTCGATCAGCGCAAAGGCTGCCCGGTTCAGGCGCATCGCCATCAGCGGCCGGAAAGCGAACAGCACGCCGCCGTCGCCGTCGGCGGCAGGGCGCAGCTCAAGACCGGGCTGCAAGGCGTATGTCACCGCTGCCTCGTCGGCCTCCGCCATCCCCGGGGATAACGCTCCGGGAGCGCGGGAATTCCCGGGACGCTCCTGCAGGATCGCCCGCGCGATCATCGCTGTCCTCCCGCCATACTCGCAACCGCGCCGTCGTCGCTGTCTGCCAGCGCCCCTAGTTGGAGCTGGAAGCTCGCCACCTGTGCGGCGAGGTAGGCGCCGCCCCGAACGCCGCTGGCCCTGCCGGGATCGCCGAGGGTGCCGTTGGGCGAAAGTCCGCGCACGCCGTCGCGCCGCAGGCGCGGCATCATCGTCGCCACCGGACCGGACGGGCCGGCGGCCGCCCGGTGCAGGTGGACGAGATCAGGACGCAGATGCAGCATTTCGGAGGTCTCTGCGTCTCCGGCGTGCAACCCCAGCGCCTCGGCAGTAATGCCATCTTGCGTCGCAACGGCGGCAAC
>JAEULG010000061.1 GCA_016793875.1 Rhodospirillales bacterium
GCCTGCGGACGATCGGCGCATCCCGCGCGCCGGCGGCTCGGAAGCCCCGGCGCTTTTGCTGTTCCGCGCCCGCGAGCTTTCCGCTAAGGCTGGCGCCCTAGGCGCGAGAGGGCGCAGCGGATCCGGGGAGAACTGGAGACATGTCGGTCATCATCGACGTCGTGGGGCGCGAGATCCTGGACAGCCGGGGCAATCCGACCGTCGAGGTCGACGTGCTTCTCGAGGACGGCGCGATGGGCCGCGCGGCGGTGCCCTCGGGCGCCTCCACCGGCGCGCACGAGGCGGTGGAGCTGCGCGACGGCGACAAGAAGCGCTACGGCGGCAAGGGCGTCGTCAAGGCGGTCGCCAACGTCAACGGCGAGATCTTCGATGCCATCTCCGGCATGGACGCCGCCGACCAGGTGGCCATCGACCAGACGATGATCGATCTCGACGGTACCGCCAACAAGGCCCGGCTCGGTGCCAATGCCATCCTCGGCGTCAGCCTCGCGGTGGCGAAGGCGGCGGCGGAAGAAGCGGAGCTGCCGCTCTACCGCTATATCGGCGGGACGCAGGCGCGGCTGCTGCCGGTGCCGATGATGAACATCGTCAATGGCGGTGCGCATGCCGACAATCCCATCGACTTCCAGGAATTCATGATCATGCCGGTGGGTGCCGGCACGCTGGCCGAAGCCGTGCGCATGGGCGCGGAGGTTTTCCATTCGCTGAAGAAGGCGCTGAAGGATGCCGGCCACAACACCAACGTCGGTGACGAGGGCGGCTTCGCGCCGAACCTGAAGAGCGCCGACGAAGCGCTGAGCTTCGTGATGAAGGCGATCGAGGCGGCCGGCTACGCACCGGGCGACGATGTCGTGCTGGCCCTCGACTGCGCCTCGACCGAGTACTTCAAGAAAGGCAAGTACGAGCTGGTCGGCGAGAACAAGTCGCTCGACTCCGCCGCCAACGCCAAGTACCTCGCCGATCTGGTCGCGCGCTATCCGATCATCTCCATCGAGGACGGCATGGCCGAAGACGACTGGGACGGCTGGAAGATCCTGACCGACGAGATCGGCAGCAAATGTCAGCTGGTCGGCGACGACCTGTTCGTCACCAATGTCACCCGCCTCTCCGACGGCATCGACAAGGGCATCGCCAACTCCATCCTGGTCAAGGTCAACCAGATCGGGTCGCTGACCGAGACGCTGGCCGCTGTCGAGATGGCGCACAAGGCGGCCTACACTGCGGTGATTTCGCACCGCTCGGGCGAGACCGAGGACGCGACCATCGCCGACATCGCCGTCGCCACCAATGCCGGCCAGATCAAGACCGGCTCGCTCAGCCGCTCGGATCGTATCGCCAAGTACAACCAGCTGATCCGAATCGAGGAGCAGCTCGGTTCGGCGGCGCGCTACGGCGGCAAGGCGGCGCTGCGCAAGCTGTAGACCGGTTTTCGGCTGCAATCGCCGCAGGGCGGCAAAAGTCCTCCCTGCGGCTGCTTCTTTCCGCCATTTGCGCCCTCCACGCCAGGCGCGAATGGCGGATTAGCACCTGCTTGTTTCGAATGCCTCCCACTTGTCGTATGGTCTGGCTGTGCCCGCCACTACCGGGCGCGTCAGCCACATGTGCCGGGCAAGGGGGCCGCGCCGTCATGAGCCTGATCCGCGAGTTGCGCATTCGCGCTCGCCATGTGCTCTTCCCCGCTGCGGGGCTCGCGGCGGTCTTCTACTTCGCTTGGCATGGCGTGAACGGCGAGCGCGGCCTTCTCGCTTGGCGCAGCTTGCAGCAGGAAGTCAGTACCGCCCGGTCCGAGTTCGACCGGGTGCGCGGCGAGCGGGAGACCCTCGAGCACCGGGTCCACCTGCTTTACGATCAGAGCCTCGATCCCGACATGCTGGATGAATCGGCGCGGCGTCTGCTGAATTTCGGCCTGCCCGACGAGGTAATCATCCCTGATCCGCCGCCGCGCTGAGGCCGGTAGCAAAGATGGCCGGCTCGGCATCTCCGGCGTCGCGTTCTCCCGTCAGTGGCAGCATGACGACGCGCGTACGGTCCCGCAGCGCGAGTGCCGCACGCCACCCACTGCCGCCAGGAGCAATCGGCTGGGCGACCGTCACCTCAACCCGGCCGTGGCGGGGGAACCAGGAGTCTGACGGGAGGATCGCGCGGGTGCCGGTCACCACCAACGGGATCACCGGCACCTCGGCTTCGATCGCGCAGAGGAAGGCGCCGAGGCGGAACGGCATCAGTCCGGGGGCGCGCCGGAAGGTGCCTTCCGGGAAGAACAGCGGCGAGCGGCCGTCGGACGCCGCCGACGCCACCGCGCGGTAGTCCTGCAAACCCCGGCGTCGGTCGAAGCGCTCCACGAACTGGACACCGATGCGCTGCAGCGGCCAGCGCGAATACCATCTCCGGCCCAGCTCGGCCTTGGCGACGAAGGCCACCGGGCGGGGCAGCGTCGCGGCCAGCGCCAGGACGTCGAGATAACTGGCATGATTGGCGACGAGGACCGCATTGCCGCGCGCAAGGTTGTCGCCGCCGCGGACCCGCAGCGGCGTCGCGGTGATCAGGAACAGCAGCCGCGCCGTCCGGTGGACCGCGCCCCAGCGCCACGAGCGGCTAGGCAGCAGCATGGCGATCCACAGCAGCGGCGCCAGCAGCGCCAGCGCGGCCCACGCCCAGCCGGCGAAGAGGATGCCTGCGGCGGTGCTGAAACCCTGGCGCCGGCGGCGGCCGGCGCTGGCGGCCGTGCGCCTCAGCGAAGCGAGCGAGGCACCTGCCGGAGGTCGGTCCGCCAACCCGCGACGCCACACCTCGCGGCTCGCCTGCCGGCGGATCTTACCGCTGGAGGTGCGGGGAATGGTGTTAGCCGGCACCAGGGCGACGTCGTCGGGAGGACTGCCGGCAATCTCGGCGACCCGGCCGTTGATCTCGGCGCGCAGGACATCGAGCGCCCCCGGCTCGCGCTTGCGGGTCTCCGCCATGACGATGAGGCGCTCGCTGCCGCCGTCCGCGCCGGCATCGCCGAAGGCGGCGATGCGGCCCGGCATCAGCCCGGCCAGCCCGCCGACGGCGGCCTCGATGTCGGCGGGGTGGACGTTGCGGCCACCGCGGATGATCAGGTCCTTCTCACGCGCGGTGATGTAGACGTCGCCGCCGGCGAGGTAGGCAAGATCGCCTGACTCGCGCCAGTCGCCGTCGAGGAGCCGCCGTGTCGCTTCCTCGTTCCGCCAGTAGCCGGAGGTGGCCGATGGCCCGCGGAACTGCAGCCGTCCCTCCCGCCGCTCGGGCAGCTCGAACCCGGTGGCATCGACGATGCGGATGTCGTGATCGGGCAGGGGATGGCCGCAGGCGACGAGACGCAGCGCCCCGTCGCCGCTGGCGGGAACAGCGCGGCGGGAGCGCGCCAGTTCGTCCCGGTCGATACTGTCGATGAGCGGCCCGCGGCCCAGCGGCGGGAAGGCGAGGCCGACCGCGTTTTCGGCGAGCCCGTAGACCGGGCACAGGGCTTCGCGGCGGAAGCCGGCCGCCGCGAAGCGCGCGCAGAACCGCTCGATCGTCTCGGCACTGACCGGCTCGGCGCCGTTAAACGCCACCCTCCAGGACGACAGGTCCAGCCTGCCCAGCTCTTCGTCGCGGACATGCCTCAGCAGCAGCTCATAGCCGAAATTGGGGCCGCCGGAGATGGTGCCGCGAAAGCGGTGGATGGCGTGCAGCCAGCGGCCGGGCCGGGCGAGAAACGCCAGGGGCGACATCAGCACCAGCGGCACCCCCTGGTGCAGCGAGCCGAGCCAGGCGCCGATCAGGCCCATGTCGTGGTACAGCGGCAACCAGCTGACGAAGACGTCGCTTGGCCCGGCTGCCAGCGCTGCCGACATCGCCCGGATGTTGGCGAGGAGGTTGGCGTTGGTGAGCGTCACTCCCTTTGGTGCCCCAGTGCTGCCGGACGTGTACTGCAGCAGCGCCGGGTCCTCGGCGGCGACGCGCACCTCGCGGAGCGGCTCGCCCCGGCCCGCCAGTTCCTCCACCGTCGCGACGGTGCGCAAGGTCGCGCTCTGCGCCTGCAGCGAGCGAGCCAGCGCCACCGCCTCGCCGGGCACGATCAGCGCCCGCGCGCCGGCGTTGGCGAGGATGCCGAGATGGCGCTGCACGTGCTCCTTGATGCGGCTATTGCGGGAAGGTGGGTAGATCGGCACGCAGATGGCGCCGGCGAGCAGGGTGCCGAAGAAGGCGGCGAAATAAGGCAAGCCGGTCGGCAGCATCAGCGCGACCGGTTCTCCCTGGCCGATCCCGGCCGCCTGCAAGCCGCCGGCGACCGCGAGCGCCTGAGCGTAGAGGGCACCATAGGTCAGCCCGGAACCCTCGTCGTCGTCGGCGTAAAGGCGCAGGTGCAGGCGATCGGGATGGCGGGCGGCGTGCCAGGCGAGGACCCCGCCCAGGGTCTGCACCGCCGGCGGCGCGGCGGCGAGACCGCCATCGCCAGCCTCTGCCGGAAGACCCGTCCCGACCGGCGCCGCTGCCGCGCCGGCGCCGCCGCCAGCCCTGCCTTCGGTCGCCGCGGCGCCGGTCACCGCATCGAGCAGGTCGCGCACGCTCGCCGCCCCGGCGGCCGCCTCATCGCTGAGCCGCCGGCCGAAGGCCGCCTCGATGCGGCCCGCCAGTTCGACCCTGGCGAGGCTGTCGAGGCCGAGGTCGCCATCGAGGGAGGAATCGAGCCGGACCGGCGGCCCGCGGCGGCCGGGCTTGAGTTCGCCGACCACGCCTTCTACGATCGCAAGCAGTCGCGCCGCCGGATCGTTGGCGGCCCCCGCGTCAGCGTCGGTCCCGGTCATCCGCCGTCTATGCTCCTGTTATCAGCTTGAAGTTCAGAGTCGTCCGCAATACCATGCGGTAATAAAATATATCCCCGCAATCAGCGCATCACCGGGCCGGCGCGCACGCCGCGAGGACAAATCCAACAGGAGGACTTCGAAAAATGCCAGCGGAAGCAGCCGCTAAAGGCGGCAGCGAACCACAAACGCACCCCGAAGGAAAGCCGGATGCCGAAGAGCTGCTGAAGCTCTATCGCGAGATGCTGCTCATTCGCCGCTTCGAGGAAAAGGCCGGGCAACTCTACGGCATGGGCCTGATTGCCGGCTTCTGTCACCTCTACATCGGCCAGGAGGCCGTGGTGACCGGGCTGCAGGCGTGCGCCAAAGACCAGGATTCGGTCATCACCACCTATCGCGATCACGGCCACATGCTGGCGAAGGGCATGGACCCGAAGGGCGTGATGGCCGAGCTCACCGGGCGCATCGGCGGCTACTCCCGCGGCAAGGGCGGCTCGATGCACATGTTCTCGGTCGAGAAGCGCTTCTTCGGCGGCCACGGCATCGTCGGCGCGTCGGTGCCGCTGGGGACCGGGCTTGCGTTCGCCCACAAGTACCGCGGCGACGGCGGCCTGAACTTCTGCTACTTCGGCGACGGCGCCGCCAACCAGGGCCAAGTCTACGAAGCCTTCAACATGGCCAGCCTGTGGAAGCTGCCGATCATCTACGTGATCGAGAACAACCGGTACGCCATGGGCACCTCGCTGCAGCGGGCGTCGGCAACGACCGAGCTCTACCGGCGCGGTGAAGCCTTCGGCATCCCCGGCATGCCGGTGGACGGCATGGACGTGCTGGCAGTGAAGAAGGCCGGCGAGGAAGTGACGGCCTACGTGCGCGAGGGCAACGGCCCTTACGTCATGGAGCTGAATACCTACCGCTACCGCGGCCATTCCATGTCGGATCCGGCGAAGTACCGCAGCAAGGAAGAGGTGGCGAGCTACCGCAAGGAACACGACCCGATTGACGGCCTGCGCTCCTACATGGAGCAGCACGGCATCGGCGATGAGGCGTCGTTCAAGGCAATCGACAAGGAAATCAAGGAGATCGTGAACGAAGCCGCGGAATTTGCGCAGACCAGCCCGGAGCCCGATCCCTCGGAACTTTGGACCGATGTGCTGATCGAAGCCTGAAACAACAGACTCGACGGCGCAACGCCGCCGATTTCCGGGAGAGGACAAGATGCCGATTCAGATTCTCATGCCGGCGCTCTCGCCGACCATGACCGAGGGCAAGCTGGCCAAGTGGGCAAAGAAGGAGGGCGATAAGGTCGCCTCCGGCGACGTGCTCTGCGAAATCGAGACCGATAAGGCGACGATGGAGGTGGAAGCGGTCGACGAGGGCATCCTCGGCCGTATCCTGGTGCCGGACGGAACGGAGAACGTCGCCGTAAACTCGCCGATCGCGTTGCTGCTGGCGGAAGGCGAGGACGCTTCGGCACTGGATGCCGCGGCAGCGCCGGGCGAGGCCGCAGCACCCCCGGCGGCGGCTGCCGCTCCGGCCTCGACGCCCGCACCGAAGGAGCTGCCGGTCGCAGCGCCGCCGCCGGTCGAGGAATACACCGGTCCGACCGCCAAGATGACGGTTCGCGAAGCCTTGCGCGATGCCATGGCCGAAGAGATGCGCCGGGACCAGGAAGTCATCCTGCTGGGTGAGGAAGTGGCCCAGTACCAGGGGGCGTACAAGGTCAGCCAGGGGCTCCTCGATGAGTTCGGCGACAAGCGGGTGATCGACACGCCGATCACCGAGATGGGCTTCGCCGGCCTCGGCGTCGGCGCCGCGATGCTGGGGATGAAGCCGATCGTCGAGTTCATGACCTTCAACTTCGCCATGCAGGCGATCGACCAGATCCTCAACTCCGCGGCCAAGACGCTGTACATGGCCGGCGGCAAGCTGGGGGCGCCGATCGTCTTCCGCGGACCGAACGGTGCGGCGGCACGGGTCGCGGCGCAGCACTCGCAGTGCTATGCGTCGTGGTACGCGCACTGTCCGGGCCTCAAGGTGGTCGCCCCATGGTCGGGGGCCGACGCCAAAGGTCTGATGAAGTCGGCGATCCGTGATCCCAATCCGGTGATCGTGCTCGAAAATGAGATCATGTACGGCCAGCACTTCGAGGTGCCGACCGATCCGGAATTCCTCATTCCAATCGGGCGGGCAAAGATCGAGCGGCCCGGCAAGGACGTCACCATCACCGCGTTCTCGCGGATGGTCGGGGTCGCCCTGGAGGCGGCCAAGCAGCTCGAGGCCGAGGGGATCGATGCCGAGGTCATCAACCTGCGCTCGCTCCGCCCGCTCGACGTCGATGCCATTGTCACTTCGGTGAAGAAGACCAACCGCATCGTCAGCGTCGAGGAAGGGTGGCCAGTGGCGGGCATGGGCTCTGAGATCGCCGCGATGATGATGGAGGAGGCGTTCGACTGGCTGGACGCGCCAGTGGTGCGGGTCTGCGGTGCCGATGTTCCAATGCCATACGCGGCCAACCTGGAAAAGTTGGCGATCCCGCAACCGGAAACCGTGGTGCAGGCGGCCAAGTCCGTCTGCTACCGCTAGCGGGAGGCTACATCCATGCCGATTCAGGTGCTGATGCCCGCCCTCTCGCCGACCATGACCGAGGGCAAGCTGGCCAAGTGGAGCAAGAAGGAAGGCGATAAGGTCGCTTCGGGCGACGTCATCTGCGAGATCGAGACCGACAAGGCGACGATGGAAGTGGAGGCGGTGGACGAGGGGACGCTTGGCCGCATCCTGGTGCCGGAGGGCACCGAGGGCGTTGCCGTCAATGCGCCCATCGCGCTGCTGCTCGAAGACGGCGAGGACGCCTCGGCTCTGGACGCCACCGCGGCCGCGCCAGCCGCAGCCAAGCCGGCCGAAGCAGCTCCCGCACCGGCCCCGCAGGCAGCACCCGCCGCTGCACCGGCGCCGGCTGCCGCTCCCGCTCCTGCCCCGGCGGCTAAGCCAGCCGGCGGCCGTGTCTTCGCCAGCCCGCTGGCGAAGCGGCTGGCGAAGGAGGCCGGGCTCGATCTGGCCCAGATCACCGGCAGCGGACCGCACGGGCGGATCGTCAAGACCGACGTCGAGAAGGCCAAGGCGGCGCCGAAGCCGGCGGCCGCTCCAGCCGCCGCCGCGGCCGAGCCGGCAGCGGCCAAGCCCGCCCCGGCGGCAGCGCCGGCGGTTGGTCCCGCGTACGTCGAGGTGCCCAACAGCAGCATGCGCAAGGTTATTGCCAAGCGGCTGGGCGCGGCGAAGCGCGACATCCCGCACTTCTACCTGACCATCGACTGCGATATCGAGGCGCTGCTGAAGCTGCGCGGCGAGCTGAACGGCCGCTCGCCGGAGGGTGACGGCGGCTGGAAGATCTCGGTCAACGACTTCGTCGTCCGGGCGGTCGCGCTCGCCTTGCGCGCCTATCCGAACGCCAACTGCTCGTGGACCGACGAGGCTATCCGCTACTACCAGACGGTCGATATCTCGGTGGCGGTATCGACGCCGACCGGGCTCATCACGCCGATCGTCAAGAACGCCGACCAGAAGGGCTTGGCGGCGATCTCCGGCGAGGTCCGCCATCTGGCCAAGCGCGCCCGCGACGGCAAGCTGATGCCGGAAGAGTTCCAGGGCGGCGGCTTCACCATCTCCAACCTCGGCATGTACGGCGTCAAGGACTTCGCCGCCATCATCAACCCGCCACAGGCGTGCCTGCTTGCGGTCGGTGCGGCGGAGAAGCGGCCGGTGGTCAAGGACGGCGCGCTGGCGGTGGCGACGATGATGAGTTGCACCCTGTCGATCGATCATCGCGCGGTGGATGGCGCCGCCGGCGCCGAATACCTGCAGGTCTTCAAGACGCTGATCGAAGACCCGCTGCGGATGATGCTGTAGGGAGAGCGCACGACAATGGCTGACACATCGTTCGACGTCGTCGTCGTCGGCGCCGGGCCGGGAGGCTACGTCACCGCCATCCGCGCGGCGCAGCTCGGCATGAAGGCGGCAATCGTCGAGGAGAAGCACCTGGGCGGCATCTGCCTGAACTGGGGATGCATCCCGACGAAGGCGCTGCTGCGCTCCGCCGAGGTCTACGAAAACATCAAGCACGCATCGGAATTCGGGCTTACTGTCAAAGAGTTCGGATACGATGTTAAGAAAGTGGTTGAACGCTCCCGGAAAGTTGCGAAGCAGCTCAACGGCGGCGTCGGCCACCTGCTGAAGAAGAACAAGGTGCCGGTGTTCGACGGCCGGGGCCGCCTCGCCGGCCCCGGCAAGCTATCGGTCAAGAAGGATGGCAAGCCCGTTGCCGACCTTACCGCCAAGCACATCATCCTCGCGACGGGGGCAAGGCCGCGCTCGTTGCCGGGGCTGGAGCCAGACGGCAAGCTGATCTGGACCTACTTCGAGGCAATGGTGCCGGAGAGCCTGCCGAAGTCGCTGCTGGTCATCGGCTCGGGCGCCATCGGCATCGAGTTCGCCAGCTTCTACCGATCGCTCGGCGCCGAGGTGACCGTCTGCGAGATCCTGCCGCGGGTGCTGCCGGTGGAGGACGAGGAGATCTCTGCCTTCGCCCGCAAGCAGTTCGAAAAGCAGGGAATGAAGATCCACACCGAGACGCAGGTGAAGGGCCTGACCAAGGCCGGCGACAAGGTGACGGCGAAGCTGGAGGGCGGCGGCAAGGCCTGGGAGGTCACTGTCGACCGGGTGATCCTCGCCGTCGGCATCGTCGGCAACACCGAGGACCTCGGCCTCGAGGGTACCAAGGTGAAGGTCGATCGTACCCACATCGTCATCGACGAGTGGTGCCGCACTGGCGAGCCGGGTGTCTACGCCATCGGCGATGTCGCCGGCCCGCCGTGGCTCGCCCACAAGGCCAGCCACGAGGGGGTGATCTGCGTGGAGAAGATCGCCGGCGTCAACGACGTCCATCCGCTCGATACCGGCAATATCCCCGGCTGCACCTACAGCCGGCCGCAGGTGGCGAGCGTCGGCCTGAGCGAGGCCGCCGCCAAGGCCAAGGGCTACCAGCTCAAGGTCGGCCGCTTCCCGTTCATCGGCAACGGCAAGGCGATCGCGTTGGGCGAGCCGGAGGGGATGGTCAAGACGGTGTTCGACGCCAAGACCGGCGAGTTGCTCGGTGCCCACATGATCGGCGCCGAGGTGACCGAGCTGATCCAGGGCTACGCCGTCGCCCGGACGATGGAATCGACGGAAGCAGAGCTGATGCACACCGTCTTCCCGCATCCGACGCTCTCCGAGATGATGCACGAGTCGGTCCTCGACGCCTACGGCCGGGCCGTCCACTTCTGAGGCAGGCCGCGCACCTTCTCCCCCTGGGGAGAGGGTGCGCGCGCAGCGCGCGGGTGAGGGATTCTGGCGGCGGTGACGGCACGCCCTCACCCCCCGTCGCAGTCGCGACGGGCCCTCGCTCTCCCGGGAGGGAGAGGGGCAGTGGGGGTGCCGTCCGTCACCTTGTCTTGCAAAGCCGGCAGGCAGCGGATATCTAAACCCTACTTCACACGCGGAAGTGCGACCGAACGCCCCGTTGGGCGGTGCGGCTGCTCCGGTGCCCGGATTACGGGCCACGTCCGCGGCGGCTCAACCGGAAAACAGCGAGATCAAGCCTCATGTCCCTACCGACGTTCACCATGCGCCAGTTGCTGGAATCCGGCGTTCACTTCGGCCACAGCACCCGGCGGTGGAACCCGAAGATGGCGCCGTTCCTCTACGGCGCGCGCAACGGCGTTCACGTCATCAACCTCGAATATACGGTGCCGCTGCTGCACCGTGGCCTCGTCGCAATCCGCGATGTCGTCGCCGCTGGCGGCCGCGTACTGGTCGTGGGAACCAAGCGACAGGCGAGCGAGCGGGTCGCCGACGCTGCCCGGCGCTGCGGCCAGTACTACGTGAACCATCGCTGGTTGGGCGGCATGATGACCAACTGGCGGACCATCTCCAATTCGATCAAGCGCTTGCGCGAGTTGGACAGCCGGTTGAGCGAAGGCATCCAGGGGTTGACGAAGAAAGAGACGCTGGTGATGACCCGCGAACGCGACAAGCTGGAGCGCGCGCTGGGCGGCATCAAGGAGATGGGCGGGCTTCCCGACATCCTGTTCGTCATCGACACCAACAAGGAAGCGATCGCGGTCGCCGAGGCCAACAAGCTGAACATTCCGGTGGTGGCGGTGCTCGACTCCAACAGCGATCCGCACGGCATTACCTTCCCCATTCCCGGCAACGACGACGCACTGCGGGCGATCAGCCTCTACTGCGACCTGCTGGTCGACGCGGTGCTCGATGGCATCCAGCAGGAGATGGTTGCGGCGGGTGTGGATATCGGCGCCGCGGAAGAGCCTGGCGAGGTCGCCGTCGAGGAGCCTGCGGTGCCGGAAGAGGCACAGCCGTCGTTCGAAGAGGCGGTCGAAGCGACAGCGCCCGAGGCGGTCGAAGCAACGGCGCCCGAGGCGGTCGAAGCAACGGCGCCCGACGGAGGCACCGTCGCCGAGCAGACGGCCTAATCTTCCGCCGCTGCATTGTAAGAAACCAGGGACTCCAGGGACGGGCGGGACGGCGGCGGCGCGCGGCCGCCGCCCTTCGCATCAAGGAAAGAGAATTCAGATGGCCGAGATCAGTGCAAGCCTCGTCAAGGCGCTGCGCGACAAGACCAACGCGGGAATGATGGATTGCAAGAAGGCGCTGACCGAGACCGGCGGCGATATCGAGGCGGCCGTCGACTGGCTGCGCAAGAAGGGCCTGTCGGCGGCGGCGAAGCGCTCGGGGCGTATCGCCTCAGAGGGGCTGGTCGGCATCGCGGTGGACGGGACGCGCGGAGCGGTCGTCGAGGTGAACTCGGAGACCGATTTCGTGGCGCGCAACGCGCTGTTCCGCGCGTTCGTCAGCGGCGTTGCTGAGCTTGCCTGCCAGGTCGGCGGTGATCTCGACGCCCTCAAGTCGACCACCTGGAAGGCGAGCGGACGCACCGTCGGCGACGAGGTCACCCACCTCGCGGCGACCATCGGCGAGAACATCACCTTGCGCCGTGTCGATGCGGTGAGCACCGACCGGGGCATCATCGCCTCCTATGTCCATAGCGCGGCGGCACCGGGCATCGGCCGCATCGGCGTCCTCGTGGCCCTGGAGACTGCGGCGGAAGGCGAGGCGGTGACCAGCGTCGGCAAGAAGCTGGCGATGCACATCGCTGCCGCCAGTCCGGTCGCCATTTCGCGCAGCGATGTGCCGGCGGATGCGTTGGAACGCGAGCGCGCGGTACTGGTCGATCAGGCGCGGGCCAGCGGCAAGCCGGAGGCGGTCATCCAGAAGATGGTCGAGGGCCGCCTCGGCAAGTTCTACGAGGAGGTCTGCCTGCTGGAACAGGCGTTCGTCATGGATCCGCAGACGAAGGTCGGGGCGCTGCTGGAGGCTGCCGGCAAGGAGCTGGGCAGCCCGGTGACGGTTCGCCGCTTTGTGCGCTTTGCGCTGGGTGAAGGCATCGAGAAGGAGCAAGGCGACACCTCTGCTGCCGCCTGACGCGGCAGCAGCGCCGGCGCAGGGTGGAGCGGAGCAGGCCAGCACGACAACAGGGGCAAGAGACCATGCCAGCTACTCCTTCTTACCGCCGGGTACTACTCAAGCTGTCCGGCGAAGCGCTGATGGGCGGCCAGCAGTACGGCATCGATCTGCCGACGCTGAACAGCATGGCCGCCGATATTGCCGAAGTGCATGCGATGGGGGTGCAGGTATCGCTGGTGGTGGGCGGCGGCAACATCTTCCGGGGCGTCTCGAAGGCGGCAGACGGCATCGAACGGGCCACCGCCGACTACATGGGCATGCTGGCAACGGTGATGAATGCGCTCGCCCTGCAGAGCGTGCTGGAACGATCCGGTTTGCATACGCGGGTGCAGTCGGCTATTCCGATGACGACGGTATGCGAGCCCTACATCCGGCGCCGCGCCGTTCGTCATATGGAGAAGGGACGGGTGGTGGTGTTCGCGGCTGGCACCGGCAATCCATTTTTTACCACCGACACGGCGGCGGCGCTGCGCGCGGTGGAAATGGGCTGCGATGCCTTGCTGAAGGGAACCCAGGTGGACGGCGTGTACAGCGCCGATCCAAAAAAAGTGGCGGATGCGGAGCGCTACGAGGAGCTTTCCTTTCAGGACGTCCTGTCGAAGGACCTGCGGGTGATGGACACTTCTGCGGTGGCGCTGGCACGGGATAACGCCATCCCGATCATCGTCTTCTCCATGCACAGCTCGGGCGCTTTTGCCAGTGCGGTCTGTGGCACCGGCAAGTACACGATCATCCGCTGAGGACCGGCCAAGTGACGACCACCGACATAGACGCGATCAAGAAAGAAGCTGCCCGCAAGATGCACTCGGCGGTGGAGGTGCTGCAGAAGGAACTGGCAGGCCTGCGCACCGGCCGGGCGTCGGTCAGCCTGTTGGAGCCGGTGACCGTCGATGCTTACGGCTCGCGCATGCCGCTGTCGCAGCTGGCGACCATCGCGGCGCCGGAGGCGCGGCTGCTGACCGTGCAGGTATGGGACCGCGGCATGATCAAGGCGGTCGAGCGCGGCATCCTCGAAGCCGGCCTCGGCCTCAATCCGGCCAGCGAAGGCCAGACGATCCGCCTGCCGATCCCGCCGCTGAACGAGCAGCGCCGCGTCGAGATCACCAAGATCGCGTCGCGCTACGCCGAGGAGGCGAGGGTGGCGGTGCGCAACGTCCGCCGCCACGCGATGGAGGAATTGAAGAAGGCGGAGAAGGATGGCGGCGTCTCGCAGGACCAGGTGCGTGACGTCGGCAAGCAGATCCAGGAGCTCACGGACAAGCATATCCATACCCTCGACGACCTCCTCGCCAAGAAGGAGAGCGAGATCTTGCAGGTCTGAGGCGCATGGAGGCTGTCCCGCAACAGGAGCGCGACGCTGCAACTTCGCCGCTGCACGTCGCCATCATCATGGACGGCAACGGCCGGTGGGCTGCGGCCCGCGGACTGAAGCGCACCCAGGGCCATCGTCGCGGCGCTGAGTCGGTGAAGACGGCGGCCGAGTGCGCGGTGCGCCTCGGCGTCCGCTATCTCACCTTGTTCGGCTTCTCGTCGGAGAACTGGGGTCGGCCCGACGGGGAAATCAGCGACCTGATGGGCCTCCTCAGGTACTACCTGCGCAGCGAGGTCGGTTTTCTCCAGGAGCATGCCATCCGGCTGCGGGTCATCGGCGACCGGAGCAAGCTGGCGGCGGACATCGTCGAGCTGATCGAGAGGGTCGAGCGGGAAACCGCCGGCAACACCCGCCTGACCCTGACCATCGCGCTCAGCTACGGCTCACGGGCCGAGATCTGCGAGGCGGCGCGCCGGATCGCCACAGAGGTGGCCGCAGGGAGGCTGGATCCCGCCCTGATCGACGAGGCGGTTTTCGCCCGTTTCCTCTATACCTGGGACATCCCCGATCCCGACCTTGTCATCCGCACCAGCGGCGAACAGCGGGTCAGCAACTTCCTTTTGTGGCAACTGGCGTACGCCGAGCTGGTCTTCCTCGATACCTTCTGGCCGGACTTCTCCCGCCGCGATTTTGAGCACGCAATCTCCGAGTTTTCCCGTCGGGACCGGCGATATGGCTCGGTTCCCGCTTGACGGCCCGCATCGTGCCAACCGTCGTCACCCGCACCCTCGCTGGCATTGCGCTTGGCATTCCGGTTCTGCTGGTGGTCTGGTGGGGCACGCCGGTGTTCGAGGCAATGGT
>JAEULG010000102.1 GCA_016793875.1 Rhodospirillales bacterium
TGCAGCCGGAAGAAGACCGGCGGCCGCACCAACGCCATCGCGCCGCGGGCGTCGCGGCCGGCGGCCATGGCGGCGCGGGCCTGCAGCAGCCGCTGCAGGTGCCGGGCCATCCCCCGCAGCACCGTGATCGGCGAGATGCCCTCGCGAAAGGCCGCTTCGACGGCGTGGTCGAGGGCGGCGGGATCGCCGTCGCAGGCGGCGCCGATGATGGTATCGAGGGTGATGGCGCCGGCATCGCCGATGACCGCGAGGACGTCCTCGGCCTCGATCCGGCCCGGCTCGCCGCGATAAAGCGCGAGCTTCTCCAGCTCGCGGCGGGTGAGCCCGCGGTCGGCGCCGAGGAACGAGGCCAGCAGTTCAGCGGCGTCCGGCGACGGCGTCATGCCGTGACTGCCGAGATCATCGACGATCAGCCGCCGCAGCGCGTCGGGCTCATCCAGGTAGCAGGCGATTGCGACCGCCGCGTCGGCGGCCTCGAACGCCTGCCGCAGCGGCGAGCGCGGCGGCAACTCGCTCGCCTCGACCACTACCAGCCCGCCGACGGCGCCGGCGTCGAGCAGCACCCGCACCGCCGGTGCCAGCGCATCCTTGCCGTCGCGGACGCGGACGACGCGGCGCCCGCCGGTGAAAGGGAGCGCGGCCGCTTCGTCGGCGAGCCGCGTCCGGTCGTCCTTGATCGCATCGGAGGTGATGTCGGCGACGCGGAACGGATCGGCTGGATCGCCGGCAGCGGCAGCGACGAGGCGGTCGGCGCGCTCGCGCACCAGCCCGTGGTCGGGACCGTAGAGCAGCGCGGCGACAACCGCCGGGTCGGGCTTGCGCAGGAAGGATTCGAGGCGGGCGCCGGCGAGCTTCACTGGCCGCTGGGGCTGACCGGGCCTTGCGTCTCCGGCTGGCTGATGATGTCCGGCCCGGCATCGCCGGAAGGCGCCGTGGTCGACGGGCTCTCGCCCGCTTCTTCCTTTTCCTTCGCGGCGGCCGCGGCTGCGGCAGCGGCGATCGCCGGGTTGGTGAAGTGCACCGCCAGCTTGTTGCGGATCTGGTAGGCGACCTGGTCGACGGCGCGGTTGCGGGCGTCGTCGGCGCCGACGACGGTAGAGAAGTCGTTGTTGAGCAGGTTATAGCCGCTGACGGCGCGGCTCATGCCCGAGAGGATGCGGTTGCCCGACGCATCCTCGCGCAAGGTATAGTTGGCGATGGTCTCAAGGGTCGCGCGACTGGCGAAGCCGCTGCGCTCGACGGCGTAAGTGTCGATCTTCTCCTTGAGCTTCACGTCGAGCGTATAGCGCTGGTCGACCGAGCCGCTGGCCGCCGGGTCGAGCAGGCGCTCCAGCTTGTTGCGCAGGAGCTGGCCGGAACGGTCCGGGATCGGTGCCACCGCGACGGTGGCGAGGTCGGCAGCCACCGGCGATGCCGATGCACCCGCGGCAGCGGGATCTGGCCGCTCGCCATACATCGGGCGAAAGCCGCAGGCGGCGGTGGCCAGCAGGCCGGCAGAGGCGACGGCAACGGCGGCGAGCCGCAGCCACCGCACCGGGCGTCGAAGGAAACGCCGCCCGCGTTGAGTGCCCGGAGTTTTCGCGGGTCCGCTGGTCATATCACCACGTTGACGATGCGGTTGGGCACGACGATGACGCTGCGCGGCGTCTTGCCGGCGATCGCGTCCATCACCTTCGGCAGGGCGAGGGCGGCGGCGCGCACATCGTCCTCGCCGGCATCGCGGGCGAGCTCGAGCGTGCCGCGCAGCTTGCCGTTGACCTGCACCCCAACCTTCACCCGGTCCTCCACCAGCAGCGCCGGATCGGCCTGCGGCCACGGCTGCGCGGCCAGCAGGTCGTCATGACCGAGGCGCTGCCACAGTTCCTCGGCGAGGTGAGGCATCAAGGGTCCAATCAGCCGGACGATGACCGTCAGCGCGTCGCGTCGCGCCGCCCGCTCGGCGGCGGCGCCGCCGCTCAGCTCCGCCACCGCGTTGGTCAACTCCCGGATGCGGGCGACGGCGCGGTTGAAACCGAACTTCTCCAGATCCTCGGTCACCCTGGCGATGGTGCGGTGGGTCTCGCGGCGAAGCCGCTCGCGGCGGGGATCCTTCTTGCCGGTGCCACCCTCCGCCGCAGGCTCGACGACCGCGGCCTCGACCATCCGCCACAACCGGTTGACGAAGCGCCAAGCGCCGTCGATACCGGCATCCGTCCATTCCAGATCGCGCTCCGGCGGGCTGTCGGACAGCATGAACAGCCGGGCCGTGTCGGCGCCGTAGCGCCCGATGATGCCTTCCGGATCGACGACGTTCTTCTTCGACTTCGACATCTTCTCGGAGCGGCCGGCGATGGCCGCCGCACCGGTCGCCTGCTCGACGATGCCATCCGCAGTACGGGCGATCTCATCGGGCGACAGCCAGCGGCCATCGGCGCTGCGGTAGGTCTCGTGGCAGACCATGCCTTGGGTCATCAGGCCGGCGAACGGCTCGTCGAAGTCGAGGTAGCCGCAGCGGCGCAATGCCCGGGTGAAGAAGCGCGAGTAGAGCAGGTGCAGGATCGCGTGCTCGATGCCGCCGATGTACTGGTCCACCGGCATCCAGTACCCGACACCATCGCGCTCCAGCCCCTCGGGAGCGTCGGGCGAGCAGAACCGAGCGAAGTACCAGGAGGATTCGAAGAAGGTATCGAAGGTATCGGTCTCGCGGACGGCGGCGCCGCCGCAGCCGGGACAGGTGGTGTGCTTCCAGGTGGGATGGCGGTCGAGCGGATTGCCGGGTGCGCCGAAGTCCACGTCCTCGGGCAGGCGGACAGGCAGGTCCTCGACGGGGACGCCGACGGTACCGCAGGACGGGCAGTTGATGATCGGGATCGGACATCCCCAGTAGCGCTGGCGGGAAACGCCCCAGTCGCGCAGCCGGAAGGTCGTCGCGCCCTCGCCGTTGCCATCGGCGCTCAGCCGGCGGATCGCCTCGCCGATCGCCTCCTCGACAGCGAGCCCGTCGAGGAACCGCGAGTTGATCATCCGGCCGGGGCCGGTGTATGCCTCGGCACCAATGGCAAAGCCGTGCGGATCGATATCCGGCGGCGCCACCACCGGGACCACCGGCAAACCGTAGGCGCGGGCGAAGTCGAGGTCGCGCTGGTCGTGCGCCGGACAGCCGAAGATCGCGCCGGTGCCGTACTCGGTCAGCACGAAGTTGGCGACGTAGACCGGCAGCTCCCAGCCGGAGACGAACGGGTGGAGCGCGCGCAACCCGGTGTCGTAGCCGCGCTTCTCCTGCGTCTCGATCGCCGCCTCGCTGGTGGCGCCGCGGGCGCACTCGGCGACGAAGGCGGAGAGATCGGGATCCTTGGCGGCGCATTCCACCGCCAGCGGATGGTCGGCAGCAATGGCGCAAAAGGCTGCCCCGAACAGGGTATCGGGGCGGGTAGTGTAGACCTCCAGCCGGTCGTCACGGCCGGCGAGGGGAAACCATACCCGGGCTCCCTGCGAGCGGCCGATCCAGTTCTCCTGCATCAGGCGGACCCGCTCCGGCCAGCGGGTCAGGTCCTTCAGCGCATCGAGCAGGTCGTCGGCATAGGCGCTGATCTTGAGGAACCACTGGGCGAGCTTGCGCCTCTCGACCAGCGCGCCCGAGCGCCAGCCGCGGCCGTCGATCACCTGCTCGTTGGCCAGCACGGTGTTCTCGACGGGATCCCAGTTGACCCAGGCCTCGCGGCGATAGACGAGCCCCTCCCGCAGAAAATCGAGGAACATGCGCTGCTCGTGTACATAGTACTCGGGATCGCAGGTGGCGAATTCCCGGTTCCAGTCGTAGGACAGCCCCATGCGCCGGAGCTGCTGGCGCATCGTCGAGATGTTCTCTTTCGTCCACACGGCCGGGTGTACACCGCGCTGCATGGCGGCGTTCTCCGCGGGCAGGCCGAAAGCGTCCCAGCCCATCGGGTGCAGGACATTGAAGCCCTGCGCGCGCTTGAAGCGGGCGACGACATCGCCAAGGGTGTAGTTGCGGACGTGTCCCATATGGATCCGTCCGGACGGATAGGGAAACATCTCAAGAACGTAGTACTTCGGCCGGCCGGCGTCGGCGCTCGCGGCAAAGCATCCGGCTTCTTCCCAGATCTCCTGCCACTTGGCTTCGGTTCGTGCAAAATCGTAACGGGACATGGGCGCGCTCGCCGGTGCGGAGGGCCGTCGCCATCCCGCCGCCCGGTCCAGCCGCGACGGTGCGCCGCCCCTCGAGTTACTGTTGCTGCAGGGTATCGAAGCGGAGCTGGCGGGCACGCGTCAGGATGGCGTCCTCGACCTTCGAGTTCGCGGCATCGGGAACGCCGGCGTCCTGCCAGCCGCCGCTGACGTCCTGCACCTGACGGAACACGGCCACCCGCACGCCGTCGGCGCGCAGCGACCGGCTCAGGATGTAAACATTCATCTTGAACCGCTCCTGCGGGGTGTCGGGCATTGCGTACCAGTCGGTAATGACGACGCCGCCGAAGGGATCGGCCGAGGCAACCGGCATGAATGAGATCGTGTCCAGCGTTGCCCGCCACAGGAAACCGTTGACGCCGATGCCGCCGCCGCTGTCGCGGTTCTGGTCCTGCTTGGTGCCGCCAACGCCAACCGAGAGACCGCCCTCGCCAAAAAGCGAATCGCGCTGGTTGTAAGGCGTCGAATCGCCCTGGCGCCGGTTCGGATAGACCCCTTCAGGCTGCGTCGAGCCGCAGGCGGACAGCATCACGCCGAGCAGCCCTGCTGCCAGGATGGTTGCCGGGTGTAAGCGAGGGATCCGCCGCATCATCAAAAACACCTCTGCCGTTCGGTGCTGGTAAACCGGCCGCCGCAGCCTGTCAACAGATGCGCCGCGCGCAACGCGGCCGGACCGGGCCCCGACGGCAGCATAACGTTCGTGTGGCCGCCGAAACACACTGCTGACTTTTAAGCACACAACGTGCTCGCCGAGAGTTGATCAACGACATTCGCCGTGCCTTGATGGCCGCCATTAACAAACGGGCGCCTTTCGCGGCGCCCGCCTCAACAGGAAATACGGAACTCTGGAAGAACGCGAGGGTACGGATGAGAAAGCTACTGTACGCGACAACCGCGCTCACGGCCGCGGCTCTGATCGCCGGCGCTGCGGGAGAAGCGGCGGCCCAAACCGCAACGTCGCCGACGCTGCCCCAGACCGGAGCGTCGCCATCCCCTTATCGCGAGCAATTGCCCGCCCCGCCGCCGACCACGCTGCCGGCGACACCGGCCCAGGAGCCGTTCCAATCCAAGTCGGCTGAACGCATCAAGCTCGGGCTGTCGGGCTACTTCCAGCAGTTCGCGGTGATCACCGACCAGAGCTATCGGGTCCGTCCGACCGCAGCGGCCGCCGATAGTCACCAAAAGACCCAGATGGTCGACAACAAGCATAACGCCGAAATCTGCGTGATCGGCCAGACGACGCTGGACAGCGGCCTGACGATCGG
>JAEULG010000120.1 GCA_016793875.1 Rhodospirillales bacterium
GCGGCCGTCTGATCCGGCGATTGCAGGCTGTAGCCGCGGGCGGTCATGCAGCTGGCGAACAGCCGGCCCTCGTTCTGCTGCGCCGAGAACTGGTTCATCTGGCTGGACCAGGATGCGCCGACGTCGCGGTTCATGGTGCGGCTGCTCATCTGATCGCGAGAGAAATCCCGCTCGGCCTGCACCCGCGCCTGCTCTCGGCACAGCATCCGGTCGGAAGCCCATTGGTCTTCCGGCACCTCGTGGTTCACCCAGACCTTCTGTGTCGCACACGCGCTGGCCAGCAAGGTGGCCAGCGCCGCCGCGGCGATCCGCCACCCCCCGCCCATTGCTTGCTTCCGGCTGTGTTCCATGGCGCTCAACCTAGCCGGTCGGCGGCCTTGCGGCAACGGCTGCGGCACGCCTCAGCGCCGTGCCGGCTCGTCTCGACCGTCGTCCCACCCACCGGCCGCCGCGGGTTCTTCGAACCCGGCGACGACAGGCGCGTGGAACGACTCCGGACTTCCGCGTACCGCATGCGCGGTGACCAGCTCGTCGCCCAGGGCTTCGTTGTGGATCTCGACGCTGCGGTACCAGCCTAGCAGCGGCCGCGAGACCAGCAGGTGGTCGAGCATCTGCGGACGGCCGTGGTGCACGACCGAGAAGCGGCGGGAATCGGCGAGCGAGCGCGCCACCGGCACCAGGGTGCGCGCCGCAAGGAAGGGGTTGCCGGCGTCCTCGCCGTCGCCGCAGATGGTGCGCAGCGGCGTCTCGTGCAGATCTGCGTTGAAGTCACCGCAGACGCAAACGAGGGCATCGGGATCGGCGTCGAACAGCGAATCGACAAGCAGACGCGTCTCCAGCGCCTGCCCGGCGCGCTTGACCGCGGCGATGAAGAAGCCCTCGGCCCAGCCGGCCATGCTGCGCCAGGTGTGCGAGTCCGCCTTGGCGCCGGCGACGAAGGCGGCGCGCGGGGCGCGCAGGTGCACGCCGACCACGTGCAGCGGCCGGGCGGCGCCAATGTCGAGGGCGACGTGCAGGATCGGCCGGTCCCACTCTAGCGCGCGGCTGTCTTGCGGCTCGCCGCCTTGCGGTGGACACACCGGGCGATAGCGCGGCGGCGCCACCAGGTCGTGCAGCAGCTGGCGCCGGCTGCTCATCGCAAAACGGCTGAGGATGACGAGGTTGTGCTTGTCGCGGACGTCGCCGCGGCTGCGGCTGACCGTGCTGAAGCGGGAGAAATCACGGTAGGGGGTGCCGTCGAGCAGCGCGTCGAGGGCATCGAGGCGACGGCCGGCGCCCTGTTGCGGTCGTTGGCCGTCCACCTCCTGCAGGCACAGTACGTCAGCGCGCAGCCGCAGCAGCTGCGGCCGCAACACCCGGATGCGTTCCTCCAGGCCGACCCCGTCCGGGGCAGAATCGCCTAGATTCTCGACGTTGAAGGTGGCGATGCGGAAACCGGTCATGGGTGAAGGCCTTGCCGCGACCGCAGATCAACCCTCGCCGCCAAGGCAGGCGGTAAGGAAGGCGACGGCTTCCGGTACGTCCCACGCCGCTGTACCGACGACCCGGCCGGCCTCCCGGCCTTCAGCGTCGTAGAGGACCGTCGTCGGCAGGCCGCTGACACCGGCGGCCCGCGCCACCCGCCCGGTCTTGTCGAGGGCAACCGGCAGGTTGCGGATACCATTGGTCTCGTAGAACTGGCGGACGACCGCCGCCCCCTCGCGATCGGCGGACAGCGTCAGCACGTGCAGGCCGGCCGGCGGCTGCGTTGCCAGCCGGTCGAGCGCCGGCATCTCCTTGACGCACGGGGCACACCACGTCGCCCAGAAATTGACGAGGAGCGGCGCACCGCGAAGCCCGTCGAGCGGCCGTTCGCTGCCGTCGGCCTCAACGAAGGGCGCCGCCGGAAGCACTGCACCCGGCTTCGCCGGCTGATACCGGCCGAGGGCGGCCGGCGCCGCGGCACAGGCCGGCCGTGGCGCTGCCGGCTCGGCGGCGCTTGCTCCCGCCGCGATCGGCGGCACAATGGCCAGCATCAGCCCGAGCCCGAGGATACCGTTCCGCATGTCCGCCCTTCCATCTCCTCCCGCCGGCAATGAGCCGGCCGGCGAGGCCGTTGCCGAGCCAGCCGCCCACGTCAGCCGCATCTGGGGTGGCCGCTTCGAGGCCGGCCCCGCCGCCATCATGGAGGCGATCAACGTCTCGATCGACTTCGATATCCGCCTGATCGAGCAGGACGTCGCCGCCTCGAAGGCGCACGCGGCGATGCTGGCCCACCAGGGGATCATACCGCAAGCGGATGCCGACGCCATCCATGGCGGGCTCGACGCGGTCCTGGCGGAAGCGCGCAGCGGCCGGCTGCCGCTATCGCGTGCCCTGGAAGACGTGCACATGAACGTCGAGGGCCGGCTGGCGGCGCTGATTGGTGAGCCGGCCGGCCGCCTGCATACCGCGCGTTCGCGCAACGATCAGGTGGCGACCGACTTCCGGCTATGGGTGCGGGATGCCCTCGATACCCTCGATGGGGCCGCGAAGGCGTTGCAGGCCGCGCTGATCGAGCAGGCGCAGGAGCATGTTGCCACGATCATGCCGGGCTTCACTCACCTGCAGGCGGCGCAGCCGGTCACCTTCGGCCACCACCTGCTGGCCTACGTCGAGATGCTGGGACGGGATCGCGGCCGCTTTGCCGATGCCCGGCGCCGGCTCAACGAGTGCCCGCTCGGGGCGGCGGCACTCGCCGGCACCTCGTTTCCCATCGACCGGCGGGCGACGGCGACGGCCCTCGGTTTCGAGCGGCCTTGCGCCAATTCCCTCGACGCGGTTTCCGATCGCGATTTCGCCCTCGAATTCCTGTCCGCCTGCGCCATCGCCGCCGTGCATCTCTCTCGGCTGGGCGAAGAGATCGTGATCTGGACGTGCGAGCGGTTCGGCTTCCTGCGGCTGTCCGATTCCTTCTCCACTGGCAGCTCGATCATGCCGCAGAAGCGCAATCCGGATGCGGCTGAGCTCATCCGGGCAAAGGCCGGGCGCATCATCGGCGCGCTGAGCGGCCTGCTCATCGTCATCAAGGGATTGCCACTCGCCTATGCCAAGGACATGCAGGAAGACAAGGAGCCGGTCTTCGAGGCGTTCGATACGCTGATGCTGTGCCTAGCGGCGATGGCAGGGATGATTGCCACGGCGACGGTGAATGCAGCGCGGATGCGGGCGGCAGCGGCCGACGGTTTCCCCGATGCCACCGATCTGGCCGACTGGCTGGTGCGGGTGAAGGGAATGCCGTTCCGCCGCGCCCACCATGTCGCGGGCTCGGCGGTCAAGGCGGCCGAGACCGCCGGCTGTCCGCTGGCAGGGCTGCCGCTCGCCGTTCTGCAGGCGATCGACCCGGCCCTCGACGACAGCGTGTTTGCAGTGCTGGGTGTCGAGGCCTCGGTCGCCAGCCGGGCGTCGGAGGGTGGCACGGCGCCAGAGCGGGTGGCGGCGGCGGTGGTGGAGGCGCGGCGCCGATTCCTAGGCTGAAGAGCCGCCGGTGCTGAGCTGCGCGCTTTTCCCTATCAACCTGCTTATGATTATGCTATCGAACTTGGCGAGCAGCGCCGCACGAAGCGCGCTGCTGCTTATGCCTTGGGACTGCTCCCGGCGCTCTTTCGCCGGATTTAGAGGAGGGTTGCGATGAGTGCTTCATTCCGCTTCGCACACACTCCCGGCCATCGCCCGGTCTGCATCCAACCGCGAATGTGTTGCCGTTGAGCCGTTGACCGGCGTTGCCCTTGCGCTACGTAAGGCGCCGGGGCGGCCTGCATCGTCACCATCATTTGCTGAAGCCTGAAGTCCAGGCCCCCGCCAGGGTCTGGGGGAGCGCTTATGTTCGATTCCTATCTGATCGAAGTCGGTAACGAGATCGCCGGGGTTGTCGTGCGTTCCGGCCAGGGGTTCCGCTTCCACGCCGTCGGGGCCAGCTTTCGCGAGCTGGAGGAGCAGCGCTTCGCCTCGCCGTGGAAGGCCGAGCGGGCCGCTGCCAAGTTGCAGCGGACGCTCCGCGCGGCCGACCGCCGCTAACGGCCGGCTTGCGTAGGCCGCTCGCGGCTGTACCGCGGGCGGCGCCCTGTACCGTCCGTTACAGCCGGATGCACGCTTATGCCCTGGCGCGCGCCACCGCCGGATCCCATTAAAGTCACCGGCGTTCCTGCAGCTTCGGG
Organism: Rhodospirillales bacterium; assembly: GCA_016793875.1. Lineage (GTDB taxonomy): Bacteria > Pseudomonadota > Alphaproteobacteria > Rhodospirillales > Defluviicoccaceae > Defluviicoccus. Next base: position 4,176 of record JAEULG010000120.1, read on the forward strand.
AGAGGCGGATGATCGGTGGCTTGATTTCACTCCTGATTGTCGGCCTGTTGGCCGGCTGGATCGCCGGGCAGATCACCCGCGGCAGCGGGTTCGGCCTGCTCGGCAATCTGTTGGTGGGGGTGATCGGCGCGTTCGTCGGTGGCGTGCTGTTCTGGGTGCTCGGGCTGACCGCGCAGAACCTGATCGGTCAGGTCGTCACCGCCGTGGTCGGCGCCGTGGTCGCGTTGTTCATTGCCGCCAAGCTGAAGAATAAGGCCTAACACCGTGGCGGCCGGAACATCAGGCGCGGCACAGCGTTTTCCTGGCCGCGCCCGGAACCGCGCATTTGTTCACCCGGGAGCTACAGGGAGGCAGATATAGTGTCGCTCATCTCCGTCGTCATCGTCCTCATCATCGTCGGCGTGCTGCTGTGGCTGGTGAACACCTACGTCCCGATGGACGGCAAGATAAAGACCATCCTCAACGTCGTGGTGGTCATCGCCGTCATCCTCTGGCTGTTGCAGGGTTTCGGACTGCTGAGCGGGACGGGGGTGCACGTCCGCTAGCGGCAGCGGCCCTGCCCCGGGGCTGGCGGCAAGCACGGAGGCGGCACGGCGCTGCCGGCGTCGAGGAAGCCGGCTACGGGCAACGGCCTACATGGCAGACAGGCGCGCATCATCCCATTCCTTCTGGCCGTGGCTGAGGGCGGGCCTGCTGCTGTCGGTACCGCTCACTGCGGCAGTCCTTGCCGCGTGCGACCCGGTCCGCTGGGAGCGGCCGGATACGAACGAGGCGACGCAGGAGCAGGACGCGCGCGCCTGCCGCGGCGCTGCGCAACGCGGCTACAGCACGCTGACCGAGCAGCCGCAGTTTCTGCCTTACAGCACCACGGTCCGCGACAACAACGGCCAGTTGCGCGAAGTCCCGGTGGTACCCTCCCGGCAGATCGGGCCTCCGCCGTGGCTGCCTTACGCACCGGGCCGGGCGGCCGATGGGCCGCAGCTTCGTCGCGAACTGTTCGAGGATTGCATGCAGCGAAGCGGCTATCGTCTCGTACCCGACACCTATCCCGAAAGCGACACTAACAGCGCGCATTGATCGGCGATATCTGCTCGCGTAACGTGTCTGGCGATGAGCCAGCGTTCGATCCTGTCCGATGGTGAGCGGCTCGACCGGTTGCGGCTGATCCGCAGCGAGAATGTCGGGCCGATCACCTTTCGTCGCCTGCTTAGCCGCTTCGGGACTGCGGCGGCCGCGTTGCGAGCCCTTCCCGAACTCGCCCGCCGCGGCGGTTGTCGTTCGGTGCGTCTCTGTTCTTCCGCCGATGCTGAGCGGGAACTGGCGGCCGTTCGGCAACGGGGGGCCCGGTTGATCGTCTGGGGCGACGCCGACTACCCGCAGCCGCTGGCGGCGATTGAAGATGCGCCGGCGAGCATCACGCTGATCGGAGACGCACGGCAGTTGGCGCACCCGGCGATCGCCGTCGTCGGCAGCCGCAACGCCTCTCTGAACGGCCGGCGGCTGGCCCACGACCTCGCCCGCGATCTTGGCGCCGCCGGTTTCGTCGTCGTTTCCGGCCTGGCGCGGGGGATCGATGCCGAGGCACACCGGGGTGCGCTTGCCACGGGCACCGTCGCCGTCCTCGCCGGAGGCGTCGACGTCTGCTATCCGCGGGAAAACGCAGCACTCTACGCGCGCATCGCCGGGGAGGCCGGCGTCCTACTGTCGGAGGCGCCGCCCGGCACCGCGCCACAGGCCCGCCATTTTCCCCGCCGTAACCGCATCATCTCGGGTCTTTCCCGCGGGGTCGTGGTGGTCGAGGCAAATCTGCGTTCGGGCTCGTTGATCACAGCGCGGATGGCGGCCGAGCAGGGGCGGGAGGTGTTCGCCGTGCCGGGCTCGCCGCTCGATCCCCGCGCCCGCGGCTGCAATGACCTGCTGCGGCAGGGCGCGGTGCTGACGGAAAGCGCCGGCGATGTGCTGGCCAACCTGCATCATCCGGCGCCCCGTCCGCTGCATCCGCCGGTGTTCGCCGAGACACCGGGCGTGCCCGAGGTGGTGGACGCCAGCGGCGCCGGCGAGGAGGCTCGGCGGGTGGTGGCGGAAACGTTGTCGCCCGCGCCGGTGGCGGTTGACGAAATCATCCGCACCTGCCAATTGTCCCCGGCCCTTGTCTCGACCATCTTGCTCGAATGGGAGCTGGCCGGCCGCCTGGAACGCCATCCGGGCAACAGGGTTTCCCTGCTCGGCTGAAACGGGAGGGGCGCGCTGCGAGCGAACCCTGCGGCGATAGAGGAGGCTGCTGATGGACGTGGTGATCGTCGAATCGCCGGCCAAGGCGAAGACGATCAACAAGTACTTGGGCGAGGGGTACACGGTGCTCGCCTCCTATGGTCATGTCCGCGACCTGCCGGCCAAGGATGGCTCCGTCCGTCCTGAGGGCGATTTCGCCATGGACTGGGAAGTCGACGCCCGTGCTGGTAAGCACATCAAGGCGATTGCCGAGGCGCTGCGCGGCGCCGACCGGCTGTGGCTGGCGACCGACCCCGATCGCGAGGGCGAGGCGATCTCCTGGCACGTCTGCCAGGTGCTCGGGCAGCGCAAGGCGCTGGAGGGTGTCGGCATCAAGCGGGTGGTGTTCAACGAGATCACCCGCAGCGCCATCCTCGATGCGTTCGCCCGGCCGCGCGACCTCGACCGCGAGCTGATCGACGCCTACCTTGCCCGCCGCGCCCTCGACTACCTCGTCGGCTTTACTCTCTCGCCGGTGCTGTGGCGCAAGCTGCCCGGCAGCCGGTCCGCCGGCCGCGTCCAGTCGGTGGCGCTGCGGCTGATCTGCGAGCGCGAATCCGAGATCGAGAACTTCGTTTCGCGCGAGTACTGGACGATCGAGGGGGTCTTCGCCAAGGACACCGGCGAGACACTGACGGCGACCCTCACCCATCTTGACGGCCGCAAGCTCGAGAAGTTCGATCTCGCCGACGAGTCGGCGGCGCGGGCCGCGGTGGCGGCCGCGGAAGCACGGACGTATTCGGTTGCACAGATCGAGCGCAAGCAGGTCCGCCGCCATCCGGCGCCGCCGTTCGTCACCTCGACCCTGCAGCAGGAGGCGTCGCGCAAGCTCGGCTTCAGCGCCAGCCACACCATGCGGGTCGCCCAGAAGCTGTACGAGGGGGTCAGCATCGGCGGCGAGACCGTCGGCCTGATCACCTACATGCGGACCGACGGCGTGCAGATGTCGGCCGAGGCGATCGCCGCCTGCCGCCGGGTGATCGACGCCGAATTCGGCAGCCGCTACGTGCCCGAGAAGCCGCGCCTCTACAAGACAAAGGCGAAGAACGCCCAGGAGGCACACGAGGCGATCCGGCCCACCGACCTGACCCGCAAGCCCGCCGATGTTGCCGCCTATCTCGATGCCGACCAGCGCCGCCTCTATGCGCTGATCTGGAAGCGGACGCTGGCGAGCCAGATGGAATCGGCGGTGCTCGACCAGGTATCGGTGGACATCGCTTCGGATGACCGGCAGGTGATGTTCCGCGCCACCGGCTCGGTCGTTGCCTTCGACGGCTTTCTGCGGGTCTACCGGGAGGGACGGGACGACCCGGAAGCCGAAGGCCGGGCGGGGGCCGCCGGCGACGACAGCGATCGCATGCTGCCGGACGTTGCCCGCGGCGAGGCGCTCGATCGGCTCAGCGTCACGCCGGAGCAGCACTTCACCCAGCCGCCGCCGCGCTTCACCGAGGCCAGCTTGGTCAAGCGGCTGGAGGAGCTTGGCATCGGCCGGCCGTCCACCTACGCCAGCATCATATCGGTGCTGCAGGATCGCAAGTACGTCCGGCTGGAGAGCAAGCGCTTCATCCCGGAAGACCGCGGCCGGTTGGTCAACGCCTTTCTAGAGAGCTTCTTCGAGCGTTACGTCGCCTACGGTTTCACCGCGGCGCTGGAGGAGCAGCTCGACGACGTTTCCGGCGGGCGGATCGACTGGAAAACGGTGCTGCGCGACTTCTGGCGCGATTTCTCCGATGCCGTCGACGACATCAAGGACCTGCGGGTGAAGGAGGTACTCGATGCGCTCGACCGGCTGCTCGGCCCGCACTTCTTCCGCGCCGGGGAGAGCGGGCGCGATCCGCGCGCCTGTCCGGCCTGCGGCGATGGCCGGCTCGGGCTGAAGCTCGGCCGTTTCGGCGCTTTCATCGGCTGCTCCAACTATCCGACCTGCCGCTATACCCGGCCGCTGGTGCCAGCGACCGCCGACGACGCGCCGGCTGCGGGCAATGGCAATGGTATCCGGCAACTTGGTGAGGATCCGGCGACCGGGCTTCCCGTCAGCATCCGCAACGGACCTTATGGTCCTTACGTCCAGCTTGGCGAGGCGGCGGCTGCGCCCGATGGTGCCGATCCGGCGAGCGCCAACGGCGCGGGGGCCGCTGCCGGTCCGGCCCCGGGAAGCGGTGGCGAGGCTTCCTCTGAAGCCGCTCCGCCGGACGCCAAGCCGAAGCGCAAGAGCCGGGCGAAGAAGCCGAAAGCGCCGGCGGCGCCGAAACCGAAGCGGATGTCGCTGCCGCGAGGTCTCGACGCGGAGACGCTCGATCTCGACAAGGCGCTGGCGCTGTTGTCGCTGCCGCGGACGCTGGGGACGCACCCGGAGAACGACCAGACGATCAGCGCCGGTCTCGGCCGCTTCGGCCCCTACCTGAAAATGGGCGACACCTACGTCTCGTTGAAGGGCGGTGATGACGTCCTGGAGATCGGCCTCAACCGTGCCGTCGACCTGCTGGCGCAGGCGCGGCCGGCGAAGGCGAAGGGCAAGGACCTCGGTACTCATCCGGACGACGACAAGCCGGTGCGGCTGATGGCTGGCCGGTACGGCCCCTACGTTGAGCACGGCAAGGTACGGGCGACGCTACCCGCCGGAGTCGATGCGGAGACCCTCGGTATCGACCAGGCGCTGACGTTGCTGGCCGAGAAGCAGAGCCGCAGTGCCGCAAAGAACGGGCGGACGGCAAAATCCCCGGCGGCAGCCGATATCGCTACTCCGGCGAAAAAGCCGGCGGCCCCCAAGCGGGCGGCACCGGCCAAGTCGGTGAAGAAGCCAAAAGCGGCAACCAAAGCGGAGTCGTCTGCTACCAAGCCCGCGCCGCGCCGGAAGGCGGCAGGTTCAGGATGAGGCGACCGCCGTCGGCTGGCAGCCGATGGTGAAGACTCCGAGGGTCCGGGCGGCGCCGTTCCCGACACGCGACCAGATCGCCACCTTCATCCGCGAGTCCGAAACTCACGTCGGCAAACGCGAGATCGCCCGGGCGTTCCGGCTGGACGCCGACCAGAAGGTGGAGTTGCGGCGGGTGCTCAAGGCGATGGAGAACGACGGCGCGCTCGGCCGCGAGCGCCGGCGATTTCATCCGGGCGGTGCGCTACCCAGCGTTGCCGTCATCGAGATCACCGGTATCGACACCGACGGGGAGACGACGGCGCGTCCGTTCAATTGGGCCGGCGGCCCGCCGCCGCTGATCTGCGTCATGCCGGAAAAGCGGAGCCGTTCCGCCTACGCCGTTGGCGAACGGGTGCTGGCGCGGCTGCGCGCCAGCCCGAGCGGCGCCTACGAGGCGCGGGTGATACGTCGGCTGACCGCGGCGCCGGACCGGACGCTGGGGGTCGTCACCAGGGTTGGCGAGGGGACCCGTATCGTTCCTGTGGACAAGCGTGCCCGCAGCGAATTCCTGCTGAGCCCGGAAGCGGCAGCGGGGGCCCAGCCGGGCGAACTGGTCTGGGCAGAGGTGCAACCCGGCCGGCCGCTGGGGCTGAAGCAGGCGCGCGTCGTCGAAAAGCTGGGCTCGACGCAAGCACCGGGCGCGATCTCGCTGATCACCCTGTGTGATCATGACATCCCGCACGAGTTTCCTGCCGATGCGCTGGCGCAGGCGCAGGCCGCCGGGCCGGCGGCCCTCGCCGGCCGCATCGATCTTCGTGCCGTCCCACTCGTCACCATCGACGGCGAGGACGCCCGCGATTTCGACGACGCCGTCTGGGCCGAGCCGGACGGCGATGCCGCCAATCCCGGCGGCTGGCACCTTCTGGTCGCCATTGCCGACGTCGCTCACTACGTCCGGCCGGGCGATGCGCTCGACCGCTCGGCGCTGCTGCGCGGCAATTCCGTCTACTTTCCCGACCGGGTGGTGCCGATGCTGCCGGCGGCGCTGTCCAACGGCTGGTGTTCGTTGGTTCCCGGTGAGGACCGGCCGTGCCTCGCTGCCCACCTGTGGATCGATGCGGATGGCGTGCTCGTCCGCCACCGCTTCGAGCGGGCGATGATGCGCTCCGCCGCCCGGCTGACCTACCGGCAGGTGCAGGCGGTGCATGACGGGCGGTCGGCTGACGAGGCCGTGCGCCTGCCGATGATCGGCCCGCTGTACGGCGCCTACCGGGCGCTGGCGCGGGCGCGCGCCGCCCGCGGTGTCCTCGAGCTGGACATGCCGGAGCGACGTGTGCGCCTCGCCGACGACGGCAGTGTCGCGACGATCGAGCTGCGCGAGCGCTTCGACAGCCACAAGCTGATCGAGGAGTTCATGATCGCCGCCAATGTCGCCGCCGCCGAGGCACTGGAGGAGCGCAAGGCGCCGGTGATGTACCGGGTGCACGACCAGCCGAGCCGCGAGAAGCTGGAGAGCCTGCGAGAGTTCCTGGAGACGATCGATTTGCGGTTGCCGCGCGGTCAGGTCTTGCGGCCGCGCGACTTCAACCGCATCCTGGCAAGGGTCGAGGGCAGGCCGGAACAGCGCATGGTCAACGAGGTGGTGCTGCGCAGTCAGGCGCAGGCGGCATACGATCCGGTCAACATCGGCCACTTCGGCTTGGCGCTGCGCCGCTACAGTCACTTTACCTCGCCCATCCGTCGCTATGCCGACCTGCTGGTGCATCGCTCGCTGATCCGCGCCCTGCGCCTCGGCGATGGCGGCCTCTCCGGGACCGGCGAGGACTTTGCAAAGGTTGCCGAGCACATCTCCGGCACCGAACGCCGGGCGACGGCGGCTGAACGCGATGCGGTCGACCGCTTTACCGCAGTCTACCTCGCCGAACAGGTAGGCGGCGTACTTCCCGGTCGCATCACAGGTGTTACCCGCTTCGGCCTCTTTGTCACCCTCGATGAAACCGGCGGCGACGGCTTGGTGCCGGTTTCGAGCCTTCCCGACGACTACTACCAACATGACGACAAGGCGCATTGTCTGATCGGGCGCCGGCATGGCCTGACCTTCCGCCTTGGCGATGCCGTCGAGGCCCGGCTGGTCGAGGCTAATGCTCTCACCGGTGGGGTGATTTTGGAATTGATGGGGAGCGCCGGCGCTTCGCGGTCGCGCTCGCGCGGCCGTTCGCAGCCACCGCGCAGCCGCATCCCAGCGCGTCGGCGATAGGGGCTTTCCAACATGCCGTTCAAGGCACCGCCGCAAGCCGAGGATGTCTTCGAGCACGCTCCGTTCGCCGCCGCGCATGCGTCGACCATCGCCGAGACGCCGAGCGGGCTCATCGCAGCGTGGTTTGCCGGCACCCGCGAAGGCCACGGCGATGTCGGCATCTGGGTGGCACGGCGCGGGCAGGAGCAGTGGCTGCATCCGGCGGAGGTAGCCGACGGCAGGATCGCCTTCCGTCGCCGCTTCCCGTGCTGGAATCCGGTATTGTTCCAGCCGTCCGGGGCGCCGCTGCTGCTGTTCTATAAAGTCGGCCCCAGCCCCAGCCGCTGGTGGGGCATGGTGATGACCTCTGAAGACGACGGCCGCAGTTGGACCGAACCGCGGAGGCTGCCGGACGGCATCCTGGGGCCGATCAAGAACAAGCCGATCCTGCTGGCGGACGGCCGGCTGCTGTGCCCGTCGTCGGACGAGGCCAATCGCTGGCGGCTCCATATGGAGTGGACAGACTGCGCCGCCGAGAGTTGGCAGCGAGGGCCAGCGCTTAACGATGGGCGATCATTTGCAGCTATTCAGCCGACCTTGCTCCCCCACGGCGGGGGCCGGCTGCAGCTGCTCTGCCGGACCCGCCAGGGGGCCATCGGCGAGTGCTGGAGCAGTGATGGTGGTCAGACCTGGACAGAGTTGGCCCCAACCGAGTTGCCCAATCCGGACAGCGGCATCGATGCCGTCAGTCTCGCCGATGGCCGCGCGCTGCTCATTTACAACCACAGCCAGACGGCGCGCACACCGCTCAATCTCGCCATCAGCGACAATGGGCACGACTGGGCGGCGGCAATGGTGCTGGAACACCAGCCGGGTGAATACTCCTATCCGGCGATCATCCAGGGGGCCGACGGGATGGTCCACGTCACCTACACCTGGAACCGGCGGCGCATCCGCCACGTGACGATCTCCCTTGACAGCCTCGACCTCCGCCCGATCGTCCACGGCCTCTGGCCGGATTAAAATTGGGCCGCGACTTACGGTCCCGGTGGCACTGCCGGGGGAGGGCTCGCCACGAACCAGATGAGAACAAGGGCGAGGGCCACCGCTGCGGCAATGGATGAGATGACAAGAACCCGGCGGACAACGCCGGTTCTCTGCGCTTGCCGCGCCTCAGTCGGTTCAAGCTGCGTACGCATCGGCATCCTCCCGCTGACCGTCGGACACCGCAAGCAATGCGCGGGTGGTGGCGACGGTTCCGTCGGCTGGGAATACCCCATCCGCCGGAATGGTGAGCACGTCGGCGAGGACCGCATCGGCGGCCTTCTCGGCGAGCATGGCTATGGCGGCGACCGGAAAGTAGCCGGGAATGCGCGGGAACACCGAGGCATCCACGACGCGGAGCCCGGCGAGCCCATGGACGCGAAAAGCGCTGTCGACGACGCCGCCTTGGG
>JAEULG010000146.1 GCA_016793875.1 Rhodospirillales bacterium
TGCATTCCTGTGCGCCGGCAACGAGGAAGCCCAGGCGGTAGCCCTCGAGATCCACTTGCCGCGGGCAAGCCTGTTCGTTCCGATGCTGATCCGCCGCCTGCCGGAACAGCTGCGCGCCGAGGGGTTCGATGCTTACACGCCTTACGGCTACTCCGGCCCGCTCGTCGCGGCCGAGGACGCCGCCGCGGTGCCGTCGGCCGTCTACGACGGACTGGCGGGCGTGCGCGACGCCCTGCGCGAGCTGGGCGTCTGCTCGCTGTTCATCCGTTGGCACCCGCTGTTGACCCCGATGCCGGAGCGGCTGCCCGACGGCGTGTCCGCCTGCCTGCACCAGGAAATCGTCGTCATCGACTTGAGCAAGCCGGATGACGTGCGCTGGCAGGAGGTGCGGCGAAACCACCGCCAGAACATCGAGCGCCTGCGCAAGGAAGGCTACTGCGCCGTGTTCGACGATTCGGCCGCAGCCATCACCACCTTCGCCGGCATGTACCGGCGGACGATGCAGCGGGTCTGTGCGGCGGACTACTACTACTTTAGTGAGGATTATATTCTTCAACTGATGCGGGTGCGCGGTGCCGAGTCTCGCCTCTGCCTGGTGATGCGCGGGGGCGAAGCTGTCTGCGGCGGCCTGTTCGTCGCCAGCGAAGGGACGCTCGCCTGCCATCTGTCGGCGACAGAGTCGGCTTTTCTGCCGCACTCTCCGGCGAAGTTGATGTTCTGGGCGGCTTCCTGCTGGGGTCGGCAGCAGGGACTCACCAAATTGAACATCGGCGGCGGCGTCGGCGGCCGTACCGACAGCCCGCTGTTCCGCTTCAAGCAAGGGTTCTCACCCGATCGCCGGTTTTTCGATGCCCTGGGAGTGGTTTGTGACGTGAGCCGTTATGCCGATTTGTGCGACAGGGCGCGCCGGCTGGACGACGTGGCCGAGCCCAGCGGTTTCTCCGCGGCTTACTTTCCGGCGTACAGCTTCCTGCGCAGCAGGCTGGCGCCGCCGATGCGCGGGGCAGCATGATGGCGGCCCCCACAGCACCCGTCGGGTACCGGCTGAAGCGCCCGCTGGATCTTCTCCTCGCCGTCGTCGCGCTGATCGCTCTGGCGCCGTTGCTCGCCGTCTTCGCTCTGCTCGTCCGAATCCTGCATGGGGCGCCTGTGCTATATGTCCAGGAACGTCCCGGGCTGCACGGCCAGCCGTTCCGGATGTACAAGTTCCGCTCGATGACCAACGCGCGCGACGCGAGCGGTAACCTGCTGCCGGACGAGCGGCGGCTGACCGGCTTCGGCAGGCTGATCCGCCGCTGCAGCATCGACGAACTGCCGGAACTGTTCAACGTCGTGCGCGGCGAGATGAGCCTCGTCGGGCCGCGGCCGCTGCTCATGCAGTATCTGCCGCTCTATACGTCCCGCCAGAATCGCCGGCACGACGCAAAGCCCGGACTGACCGGCTGGGCCCAGGTCAATGGGCGCAACAACGTCACCTGGGAGCAGAAATTCGACCTCGACGTGTGGTATGTAGACCACGTCTCGCTCCCCCTGGACATCCGCATTCTGTGCAAGACGGTCGTTAACGTATTGAAGAGAAGAGATGTTCGCGGGCCGACGGACGAAGGATATTTCAGCGGGAGCTACAAGAATGGGTTGTGATACGGTTGCCGGCAGCCGTGAGGTGTATCGGTTGCTGACAGCCTCGGGAGATATACATAGACAAGCACGCTATGGGGTGCGTGACGGCTCTGGCCAAGGGAGTAGGCGATCTTGTCGTATTCCTCTGGAATCGCCGAAAGAGGCATATTACCGCCGAGCGCCAGTGATGTTGCCCGTCAGGGAATGATCATCATCGGCGCGGGAGACCACGCCAAGGTCGTCATCTCGGCAGCGGAGAGCGGGCACCAGCGCGTCGACCTCGTTCTCGACCATGATCCGCAGCGCAACGCCACCCATTTGTTCGAGTATCCGGTGCAGACCTACACCGAGGCGTCGCTGCCGACGCTGGTTGATGGCCAGTCGCCGTCGATCATCGCCATCGGCGATAACGAGAGCCGCAAGAAGATCGCCCTTTCGCTGCGCCGGGCGGTGTGGACGATCGTCGTCCATCGCACCGCCATCGTCGACCGGCGAGCCCGGATCGAGCACGGGACGGTGCTGTGCGCCGCCAGCGTCGTCAACCCGGACGCGGTGGTCGGGCGGCATGTCATCATCAACACCGCGGCGGTCGTCGAGCATGACGTGGTGGTCGGCGATTACTGCCATATCGCGCCCAATGTCACCTTGTGTGGCAACGTGGCCATTGGTGAGGGTACGATGGTGGGGGCCGGCAGCGTCATCCTGCCGGGACGGTCCGTGGGTGCCTGGTGTCAGATCGGCGCCGGTGCCGTGATTACGCGCGATGTCCCCGACGGGGCGACCGCTGTCGGTGTTCCGGGGTGCGCACGCGCGCGTTAAGGTGAGGCGAATGCCGACGACGAGGACGCAAGGGTTGGCGCAGGCGGCTGCCGCGTCAGACCCGGAGAGCGCGGGCCAACGGATTTTTCTTTCGCCGCCGCACATGAGCGGCAACGAATTACGCCTCGTCGAGGAGGCGTTCGCCAGCAACTACGTCGCCCCGGTGGGGCCGATGGTCGATGCCCTGGAGCGCGAGTTCGCCGAGCGGACCGGCGTTGCCGGGGCAACCGCGGTGGCCAGCGGCACGGCCGCCCTGCATTTGGTGTTGCGGCTGCTGGGCGTGGGTGCCGGCGACGAGGTGTGGACATCGACGCTGACCTTCATCGGCGGCGTCTCGCCGATCTGTCAGCTTGGCGCTGCGCCGGTCTTCTTCGACGTCTCCCCGGCAACGTGGACGATTGATCCGGCGTTGCTCGCCGACGAGATGGCGAAGGCGGCGCGCTTCGGCCGGCTGCCGAAGGCGGTGGTACCGACCGACCTGTACGGTCAGAGCTGCGATATCGATACCATCCTTGCCATCTGCGAGCCCTACCGGATACCGGTGGTTACCGATTCCGCCGAAGCGCTGGGAGCGACCTACCGCGGTCGCCCGGTCGGAAGCGCCGGTGCCGCGGCGATCTTCTCGCTCAATGGCAACAAGATCATCACCGCCTCGGGCGGCGGCATCATCGTTTCCCGCGACCGGAGGCTGACCGATCAGGCCCGCTTCCTCGCCCAGCAGGCGCGCGACCCGGCGCCGCACTATGAGCACACCACGCTGGGCTACAACTACCGGCTCAGCAATGTCTGCGCTGCCATCGCCCGCGGGCAGCTCGCCGTGCTCGACGACCGCGTTGCCGCGCGCCGCGCCATCTTTACCCGGTACCAGGCCGGCCTTGGCGATCTGCCCGGCATCGCGTTCATGCCGGAAGCGGCTTACGGAAGATGCACCCGCTGGTTGACCGTCATGCTTGTCGATCCGCAGGAGTTCGGCGCCGATCGGGAGGTGCTCCGGCTGGCGCTGGAAGCCGCCAACATCGAGGCGCGGCCGGTATGGAAGCCGATGCATCTGCAGCCGGTTTTCGCCCAGGCGAGGCACGTCGGCGGGGCGGTCAGCGAGAGCTGTTTCGAGAAGGGACTCTGCCTGCCTTCCGGCAGCGCCCTCGCGCAGAGCGGCCAGGGTCGCGTCATCGATATCGTCCGGGGTGGACTGGCATCCGCCAAACGTGTTGGATGAGTTCCCGTTCGCCCTTACTTGGGGAAGGTTTGATGGTAGGATTGTGGCGGTGAGAGCGCGTATTGATGGGATCCCGCGCGCCTGATATGGAGAAGGGTGAATGAAGAGGGTCGTTATCTTCGGAGGTGGCGACCAAGCGCGCACGGCGTACGTCTACCTGTCCGAGGATAGCCCGCACGAGGTGGTGGCGTTCACCGCGCACGACGCCCGGGGCGACGGGCAGACACTGATGGGACTGCAGATGGTGCCGTTCGGCACCCTCGAGGAGTACTACCCGCCCGACCAGTACGCACTGTTCATAGCCATTGGCTACCGGCGGGTGAACCGCAACCGCGCCGACGTGTTCGACGATTGCTCCCGGCGCGGCTACGAACTGATCAGTTATGTCAGCTCGCGCGCCAGCCACTGTTCGGACATGGTGATCGGCCGCAACTGCTTCATTCTGGAGAACTGCGCCATCCAGCCGTTCGCGAAGATTGGCGATAATGTCGTGATCAGTGCCGGCAGCGTCATCGGCCACGACGCGGTCATCGGCGACCATTGCTTCATCGCCCCGGGGGTGGTGATCACCGGCGGCGTGACCATCGGGCCGTACAGTTTCATCGGCGCCAACGCAACCTTGCGCAACGGCGTGCGCATCGGACGCGAGTGCGTCATCGGAGCAGGCGCCCTTATCCTGAAGGATACCAAGGAGCGGGAGGTTTATTTGGTGAAGGGGACGGAGCCATCGTCGATCTCGGCATCCGCCCTGAGCCTGTTTGTCGGCAACCACGAGCGCCGGCGGCTGGCACGCCGGACATCCTGACCTGCATTCGCCGGGCGAAACGTCACATCGCAGCATCGTCTTCCGCCGCCGGGCGGAGGCACGATGATCAGGAACGAGGCCGCCGGCTCCGGCCGGTGGAGAAAGGATAGGGGATTGGCGGTGAGTATCGATGTCCAGAGGAGTGCAGCGGTCGGCGACGCACGTCGCGAGATCGCTGCGCAGATCCAGGGGTACATTGCGCGTAATCTGTTATTCAGCGACGGCGAGTTCGATCTCGGCGATGACGTCTCGTTCCTGGAGGAGGGAATCATAGACTCGCTGGGCGTTCTCGAGCTGGTGTCGTTCATTGAGAAGCAATTCGGCGTCGGCGTCGGCGATGACGAGTTGATTCCCGACAACTTCGACTCGGTCAACAGCCTGACCAGCTTCGTCTGCCGCAAACTGCACCGCGCCGTCGGCTGACGCCTTCGCCATGCTCGTCCACGACTTCCTGCGGGACAGCGCGCAACGCCTGCCGGACAAGGTCGCCCTGGTGTGCGGCGGCCGCCGGCTGACGTTTGCTGAGCTGGATGCGATGAGCAACCGTCTGGCGGCGGCGCTGCGGCAGGGCGGCGTGCGGCGCGGCGACCGGGTGGGGATCTTTCTCAACAACTCGGTCGACGCCGTGGTCGGCATCTTCGCGACCCTCAAGGCCGGTGCCGCCTTCGTCGTCGTCAACGCGACGACGAAGGCGGACAAGCTCGCTTACATTCTCGGTAACTGCGCGGCGGCGGCGCTGCTGGCCGATGCCAGGATCAAGAGCGCCGATCTCGACGCCCTGCGGACGGCGGTTCCGTCCCTCGCGATGGTCGTCCTCTGCGGCCGCCGCGCCGCCGAAGCGGCGGGCGGAGAGGCCAGCCTCGTCGCTTTCGATGCGATCCAGGAGAGCTTTCCAGCCGAGCCGCTGCCGCGCGTCAACATCGATCTCGATCCCGCCTGCCTGATCTACACCTCCGGCAGCACCGGTGATCCCAAGGGCGTGCTGAGCGACCACAGCAACGTCGTCTTCGCCAGCGGCTCGATCATCGAATACCTACAGAACGTCGAGAACGACGTCGTCATCTGCGTGCTGCCGCTGTCCTTCGATTATGGACTCTACCAGCTGCTGATGACCTTCCGCTTCGGCGGCACGCTGGTACTGGAGGCCTCGTTCGCCTATCCGGCGGCGATCCTCAAGCGCATCGGAGAAGAGCGGGTGACCGGCTTTCCCGGCGTGCCGACGATGTTCGCCATCCTGCTCAACATGGATCTGAGCAGCTTCGATCTCTCCAGCCTGCGCTATCTCACCAACACCGCCGCGGCGCTGCCGCCCAGCCACATCCTGCAGATCCGCGAGCGCTTTCCCGGGGCGCGGCTCTATTCGATGTACGGCCTCACCGAGACCAAGCGCACCCTCTGGCTGCCGCCGGAAGAGCTCGACCGCCGGCCGGGTTCGGTCGGCATCGCCATCCCCGGCACCGAGGTGTGGATCGAGGACGATGCAGGGCAGCGGCTCGGACCGGGTGCCGTTGGCGAACTGGTGGTGCGCGGCCGGCACGTCATGCGCGGCTACTGGGGTGCACCGGAAGCGACCGCCGAGCGCTACCGGCCGGGTCCTCTGCCGGGCGAGCGCGTCTGCCATACCGGCGATCTGTTCCGCAGCGATGATGACGGCTTCTACTATTTCGTCGGCCGCAAGGACGACATCATCAAGAGCCGCGGCGAGAAGGTGGCACCGAAGGAAATCGAGAACGTCCTGCACGCCCTTCCTGGCGTGGTGGCGGCGGCGGTCGTCGGTGTTCCCGATCCGATCATGGGCGAGACGATCAAGGCGTTCGTCGTCGTAAGCGGCGCCGCGCTGACGGAAACTGAGGTGCTGGCTTACTGCCGTCGGCATCTGGAGGACTTCATGGTGCCGAAGCTCGTGGAGTTCCGCGCCGAGCTGCCCACGACCGCCTCAGGCAAGATCAGGAAGACGGGGCTCGTGTAGCGGAGTCCGGCCATGTGTGGAATCGTCGGAACACTCAACCTGACGCCCGCCGCCGAGCGGGTGCGCGAGACGGCCCTGCGGCAGATGCTGGCGATGATCCGCCACCGCGGACCCGACCAGTTCGGCATCTACCTCGGCGCCGACGTCGGTCTCGGCAACGCCCGGCTCAGCATTGTCGACCTGAGCAGCGGCCAGCAGCCGATCGCCAACGAGGACGGCACGCTGTGGATCGTCTTCAACGGCGAGATCTTCAACCATGTCGAGCTGCGGCCGGAGCTGGAAGCGCGCGGCCACCGCTTTGCCACCCACACCGATACCGAGGTCATCGTCCACCTCTACGAGGAATTCGGGCCGGCGTGCGTCTCCCGGCTCAACGGCCAGTTCGCCTTCGCCATCTGGGATGTGCACAAGCGCTCGCTGTTCCTCGCCCGCGATCGCCTCGGCATCTGCCCGCTGTTCTACACCATCGCCGGCGGTGCTCTGATCTTCGCCTCGGAGATCAAGGCGATTCTAGCCGACCGCCGGGTTGCCGCGGCGATCGACCCGCTGGCGCTCGATCAGACCTTCACCTATTGGAGCCCGCAGTCGCCGCGCACGATCTTCGCGGGGATCTCCTGGCTACCACCCGGCACGCACATGACCGTGCGGCACGGCAGGCCGGTGATCGAGCCCTACTGGCAGCCGCAGTTCCCCGATCGTGATGAAGCCGGCGGGCCGGACGTCGGGGAGGCGGTCGAAGGCTTGGCCGAGCTGCTGATCGATGCCACCCGCATCCGTCTGCGGGCGGACGTGCCGGTCGGCGCCTATCTCAGCGGCGGCCTCGATTCCTCGACCATCGCCGCCATCATCCGCAACTACACCGGCAACCGCCTCGATACCTTCTCCATCGCCTTCGATGATGCCGAGTTCGATGAGAGCGGCTATCAGCAACGCATGGCCCGGTTCCTCGGCACCGATCATCAGGTGGTGCGGGCGACCCACGCCGATATCGGCCGCATCTTCCCCGACGTGGTCTGGCACACCGAGGCACCGCTGCTGCGCGCTTCGCCGGCGCCGATGTTCCTTCTGTCGCGGCTGGTTAGCAGCAGCGGCTACAAGGTGGTGCTGACCGGCGAGGGTGCCGACGAGTTCCTCGCCGGCTACGACATCTTCAAGGAGGCGAAGGTGCGCCGGTTCTGGGCCCGGCAGCCGGACTCGCGCCTGCGCCCGCTGCTGTTCCGCCGGCTCTACCCGTGGATTACCGGCTTCACCGGTGGTGCCGGCACCTACCTTGCGGCGTTCTTCCGCGACGGTCTGGAGGACGGGGCGGCGCCCGACTACTCGCACCGGCCGCGCTGGCGCACCACCGCGCGTACGCGCCGCTTCTTCTCGGAGGAGCTGCGCGGCGCGATCGCTGAAGGCAGCAAGCCGGCCGACGCGTGGCCTACTTGGCCGGACGGCTTCAGCCGCTGGGATCCGCTGTCGCAGGCGCAGTATCTCGAGGTCACCACCTTCATGTCGCCCTACCTGCTCTCGTCGCAGGGCGACCGGATGACGATGGCCAACGCGGTGGAGGGGCGCTTCCCCTTCCTCGACCCGCGCGTCATCGACTACTGCAACCTCTTGCCGCCGCGGTTCAAGCTGCGCGGGCTGACCGAGAAATTCGTGCTGAAGCAGCTCAGCCGGCGCTGGCTGCCGGACGAAATCTGGCAGCGGCCGAAACGGCCGTTCCGTGCGCCGATCCACCGCAGCTTCTTCAGCGGCCCACCGCTCGACTGGGTCGAGGAGATGCTGTCGCCGGAGCGGATCGCCGCAACCGGCCTGTTCAAGCCGGCGGCGGTGGGCCAGCTACGGGCAAAGGCGGCGTCGGGGGCCCGGCTCGGCGAGACCGACGACATGGCGCTGGTCGGCATCCTGTCGAGCCAGCTCGTCGTCGAGCGCTTTGTCCGGAACTTCGAGATGCCGCCGCCGTTGGCGGCGGGCGACGATGTGCGGGTCTGCGTCGAAAATCGCGCGGCCGCCTGAGCGGCACGGCGATCCGGTAAAACCAGAAGGGGAGAGGGGACATGGGCTTCAGCACGGCGGTGCTGGAAATCGATGCGGCGGCGGAGGTCGAGCGGATCGTTACCTGGCTGCGCCAGCAGGCGCGCGGCGCGCGCCGCGGGGGCGGGGTGCTGGGCGTCAGCGGCGGCATCGACTCGGCGGTGGCGCTGGGGCTGTGCGTGCGGGCATTCGGCGCGGAGCGCGTCGTGTCGCTGATGATGCCCGAGAAGGACTCCGATCCGGAGACGGAAGGCCTGTCGGCGATGGTCTCGCGCCATTTCGGCGTCGAGCCGCTGCTGGAGACGATCACCCCGGTGCTGGAGGGCTTCGGCTGCTACCCCCGCCGCGATGAGGCGATCCGGCGGGTGTTCCCGGAGTATGATGCCGCCGCCGGCTATACGGCGCGCATTGTCCTTCCGCAGAATCTGCTGGACGAGGACTCGCTCAACATCTTCACTCTTGAGGTGATCACGCCGGCGGGCGAGGTGCTGAGCAAACGTTTGCCGCCGCGCGAATACGCGCAGATCGTCGCCGCCTCCAACTTCAAGCAGCGCACCCGCATGGCGATGGTCTACTATCATGCCGAGCTCCGCAACTACCTCGTCATCGGCACGCCCAACAAGAACGAGCACGACCAGGGTTTCTTCGTGAAATTCGGCGACGGAGGCTCCGACGTGCGGCCGATCGTCCACCTCTACAAGACGCAAATCTACCAGCTCGCCCGCTTCCTCGGCGTTCCCGAGGTCATCCAGCAGCGGCCGCCGACTTCGGACACCTACAGCGCGCCGACCACCCAGGAGGAGTTCTTCTTCCGCCTGCCGTTCGCGACGATGGACCTGCTGTGGTATGCCCAGGAGCATGGCGTCCCGGTAGC
>JAEULG010000157.1 GCA_016793875.1 Rhodospirillales bacterium
CGGCAGAGTTGACGAGGGCCCGTGATGACTTGGCACGCCTGGAAGCAGGCGGGCCTGGCACGCCGATGCTGGGCCAGCGCTTCGCCATTGACGAGCAGCGCCAGCGCGTGGCGGCGCTGGAGCAGGAGCTGGCGACGCTCACCCGCATCGGCGAGGCGGAAGCGCAAGCCGCGGCGGAAGAACGTGGGCGCGCCGAGGCCGGCAGGCAGGCAGCGGAGGCCGAGCGCCGCTCGGATGCTCTCGCCACTCAGCGCAGCCAGCTGGACAAGGCGCTGGAGCAGCTGGCGACCGGTCCCGCCGAGCGCATCGCCCAGGTCAACCGCGAACTGGCGGAGACGAAGAAACGCCTGGAGGCGCTGCGCGCGCCCGACGGCGGCAATGCCGGAAACATCGACGCAGCGGTCCGTGAGGCGGAAGAGATCGCCCGGCGGAAGATCGCGGCGATCAATCAGCCGCTGGAAGAAGCGGCCACACGCGCCCGCGAGACCCTCGAACGGCAATCGGCCGCCGAGCAGGCGGCAGCGGAGCGCGTCTGGCAGGCCAACGAGAAGGTGATCGGCGATCTGGCGAGGCAGCTGGCGCTGTTCGGCGACGAGCGCCGGCAGTTCGTCGACCAGGCGCTGTCGCGGCTCTCGGAAAGTGCCACCGACGAGCAGTGGGTGCAGGTCGAACGGCTGGCGGGCGCCCTCTACGACGAGAAGCAGGCGCGCGAGCAACTGGCCGAGAGCCTGCGCACCGAACAGCAGCTGCGCCAGCAGGGTGCACGGCTGACCGAACAGATGCGCACGCCGGCGGAAGAGCTGGCGGCAGCCCTGCAGCAGCTGGATACGTTGATGCAGAGGGGAGCCATCGACGCCGAGACGCATGGGCGCGCCATCACCGAAGCCTACCGCGAGGCGGAGCAGGCGGCCGAGCGCATGCTCGCCAGCAGTCGCGACTGGCAGGACGGGGTGACGCGGGCGCTGGGCGACTATGCCGATCAGGCGACGGATGCGGCGAGCGCCGCCGAGCAGGTGACGACCCAGGCGTTCTCCGGGATGGAAGACGCGCTGGTTGGCTTCGTCACCACCGGCAAGCTCGACTTCGCCTCGCTGGTCGACGCGATGATCGCCGATCTTGCGCGGCTGTCGATCCGCATGGCGGTGCTCGGTCCGCTGGCGCAGGCGCTGAGCGGCGGGCTCGGCGGCTTGGTTTCCGGGCTGTTCGGATCGTCGCCGCCGGTCGCGGGTAGCGGCGAGCCCGGCGCGGCTCCGGGGCCCGGCACCGGTGGGCTATACGCGCAAGGCGGCGTGTTCGCGCACGGTACCGTCATCCCCTTCGCCCAGGGCGGCGTGGTCGACCGGCCGACCCTGTTCCCGATGGCCCGCGGGTACGGCCTGATGGGCGAGGCCGGGCCGGAAGCAGTGCTGCCGCTGAAACGGCTCTCCTCCGGCAGGCTCGGCGTCGAAGCCACGGGCGGCCCGCAGGTCACCGTCAACGTCATCAACAATGCGGGTGCCAAAGTGACGACCGAAGAGCAGCGGGACCCGAGCGGCAACCTGAGCCTGAACGTCATCATCGACGCG
>JAEULG010000194.1 GCA_016793875.1 Rhodospirillales bacterium
GGCAGAATGCAATCAAGTTATTCCTTGGCTGTCATCAAACCGTAACTGGCGGCGTCTAAGGTACGGAACCTAAATCATCTGGTTAGAAACACAGAGGGAAGAATGAGAAAGATTATTCGGCTGCCGTTGCGCGCGGCCGCAGCAGCGGTCGTGATGCTGGCATTGCTTGCTGCCATGCCTGCCATGGCCCAGGATGTGCGCATCATTGGCTCCGGCGCCAGCTTCCCGTTCCCGATCTACTCGGCATGGTTCAAGCAATTCAGCAAGGAGACGCCGGGCGTCACCATCGACTACCAAGCGAAGGGCAGCGGCGCCGGCATCCAGGATTTCATCAACCGGACGGTCGACTTCGCGGCAAGCGATGCGGCGCTGACCGATGAGGAGATCGCGAAGGTACCCGGCGGCGCCATCCTGTTGCCGATGACTGCTGGCGAGATCGTCCTCGCCTACAACCTGCCGGGCAACCCGCAAGGCCTGAAGCTGGCCCGTGACGTCTATCCCGACATCTTCTCCGGCGTCATCACCCAGTGGAACGACCCGCGGATCGCCGCCACCAACCCGGACATCAAGCTGCCGGACCTGCCCATTACCGTGGTGCGCCGCTCCGATGCCAGCGGCACGACGTTCGTGTTCACCAAGCACCTCGCCGCCATCAGCGAGACCTTCCGGGAAAATGTCGGCACCGGCACCACGGTGCAGTGGCCCTCCACCAACAAGTTCGTTGCCGCGCCGAAGAACGACGGCGTGACCGCGACGATCAAGCAGACGCCGGGAGCCATCGGCTACATCGAGTACGGCTACGCCAAGCTCACCAAGGCCACGACGGCGCTGCTGCAGAACAAGGCGGGCAACTTCGTCGAGCCCGGAGAAAAGACCGGCGCGGCGGCGCTTGCGAGTGCGCAGCTGGGGCCCGATCTGCGCGGCTGGCTCGAAGATCCGACCGGCGAGGAGGCCTACCCCATCGCCACCTTCACCTGGATGCTGTTTTACAAGGACCAGGATGACCGCAAGGCGGAAGCCCTGCGCAAGATGGTCGCGTATGCCCTCACCGAGGGCCAGAAGATCTCCGACAGCATGGGCTACATCCCGCTGCCCGAGGCCATCGTCGAGAAGGTCGAGGCCGCCGCCGGTGGGATCCAGTAGCAGCCCTTGCCTGCCGCCGTCCCACTGCGGGCAGCGGCAGGACCGCGCTTGCCGGCGGACGGGCACGGCCGGCATCGGATTTGCACATGAGATTCATTGCGAGCATTTGAATGGCAGATAAACCTCTCCTGAACATCGCCGCCGGGGCCGGCATCAGCCGGCCCCCCACGGCGACCGAGTTCGTTGCCGACCGCAGCTTCCGCTTCATGACCCAGGTCTGCGCGGCAGCCATCGTCGCCCTTGTCGGCTATATCCTGTGGGAGATCGGCGGCGAGGCTCTTCCTGCGATCCGCGAGTACCACGCGGGGTTCCTCGTCTCTTCTGTGTGGAACGTCTCGACCGCGCAGTTCGGCATCCTGCCGGAGATCTGGGGAACCCTCTACAGCTCGCTGCTCGCCCTGCTGATCGGCGGCTTCTTCGGTCTCACCGTCGCGATCTTTCTCACCCAGGACTTTCTGCCACCGCGCCTCGCGATTGTTTTTCGCACCATCATCGAGATGCTGGCAGCCATCCCCAGCGTCGTCTTCGGCCTATGGGGCATCTTCGTCGTCATTCCGGCGATCCGGCCGATGGCCGACTGGCTGCACGGCGTGCTCGGCTTCATCCCGTTCTTCGGCACGTCGCTCAGCGGCCCGGGCATGTTGCCGGCAGCGATCGTACTGGCGATCATGATCCTGCCAACGGTGGCAGCGATCTCGCAGGATGCGTTGCACCTCGTCCCCTATCGGACGAAGGAGGCCGCGTACGGCATGGGGGCCACCCGCTGGGAGGTGATCCTCCAGGTCATGGTGCCGACCGCCGCGGGCGGTATTTTCAGCGGAATGGTGCTCGGCTTCGGCCGTGCCCTCGGCGAGACGATGGCGCTCGCCATGCTGATCGGCAACTCGAACCAGATCAGCCTCTCGCTGTTCTCGCCGGCCAACACGCTGGCATCGCTGCTCGCATCGCACTTTCCCGAGGCGGCGCCCGTC
Organism: Rhodospirillales bacterium; assembly: GCA_016793875.1. Classification (GTDB taxonomy): domain Bacteria; phylum Pseudomonadota; class Alphaproteobacteria; order Rhodospirillales; family Defluviicoccaceae; genus Defluviicoccus. The sequence continues at coordinate 2,115 of JAEULG010000194.1, forward strand.
GAAGTCCGCGCGCTGATGTACGCAGCGCTGGTGCTACTGGCGATCACCCTGGTCGTCAACGTCATCGGCATCGCCATCCTGTCGGTCACTCAGCGGAAATTCGCGGGGAAATCATGAGCACGTCCGTAACATCGACGGTGGCGACCGGCCCGCGCCCGCATAGCCTGCAGCGTTCCGTCGGCGAGCCTCGCGCCTTGCGCAGCGCCCTCCTGACGGGAGGAGCCTGGGTGGTCGCATTGGCGGCAGCGGTGCCGCTGGTCTCCGTGCTCTACATGCTGATCGTCAAGGGGGGCGCCCGCTTCAGCACCGAGCTTTTCACCGAGCTGCCGCCCGCGGGGTTCGAGATGGGCGGCGGTTTCGGCAACGCCATTGTCGGCACCCTGGTCATGGTTGCGATCGCCGCCCTGATCAGTCTGCCGATCGGCATTCTCGCGGCCGTCTTCCTCGCCGAGCTGAAACCGAACAGTAAGCTGGCGGCGACGACGCGTTTCCTCGGCAAGGTCCTCACCGGCTTCCCGTCCATCCTCGCCGGCGTGTTCGTCTACGCCGCGGTAGTACTGGCGATGGGGTCGTACTCGGCGATCGCCGGGGGCATCTCGCTCTCCGTCCTGATGCTGCCGACCGTGCTGCTGACCGCCGAGGAGGCGATGAAGATGGTGCCGCGCAAGATGAAGGACGCGGCGCTCGGCATGGGGTGCACCCGCACTCAGGTGATCTGGAAGGTGGTCCTGCCCACCGGCCTGCCGGGCATCCTCACCGGGGTCATGCTGGGCATCGCTCGGGTTTCGGGGGAGTCCGCGCCGCTGCTGTTCACCGCCCTCTTCAGCAACTACTGGCTGCAGGGCCTGCGCGAGCCCACCGCCTCGCTCTCCATCCTCATCTACAACTTTTCCAGCATGCCGTTCGAAAACCAGATCGAGCTGGCCTGGGCGGCCTCGCTCGTGCTGGTACTGATCGTGCTGGTCTTCAACATCCTTAGCCGCATTATCGGCCGGCCGAAATTCTAGCGCTTCGCTCAAGGGAAGAAGGGACAGTTCATGGCAACGATGCAGACGAGCACCGCGACCCGGCAGATGCCGCCGCCGCCCGTCTTAGGTGCGGTGCTTTCGCCGGATCTCGCAATGGAATGCGATGTCAGCAAGATCTTCTACGGCTCGTTCCTTGCGGTGCGCGACAGCGAGGTGCCGGTGGCCAAGGGCAAGATCACCGGGTTCATCGGCCCGTCGGGGTGCGGCAAGAGCACCGTGCTGCGCACCCTGAACCGGATGAACGACATGATCCCGGGCTTCCGCCTTGAAGGCCACGTGCACTTCATGGGGCAGGACGTCTATGCCCCCAACGTCGATCCGGTGATCGTCCGGCGCTATATCGGCATGGTCTTCCAGCAGCCCAACCCGTTCTCGATGAGCATCTACGACAACGTCGCGTTCGGCCTGCGCCTCAACCGCTTCAAGGGAAACCTCGACGAGAAGGTCGAGCGGGCGCTGCAACGCGCAGCCTTGTGGGATGAGGTCAAGGACAAGCTCAAGGCGAGTGGGCTGTCGCTGTCCGGTGGCCAGCAGCAGCGCCTGTGCATCGCCCGAGCGGTCGCGACCGAGCCTGCAGTCCTGCTGATGGACGAGCCCTGCTCGGCCCTCGATCCGATCGCCACCCGGCGCATCGAGGAGCTGATGCTGGAGCTGAAAAAGGACTACACGATCGCGCTGGTCACCCACAACATGCAGCAGGCGATGCGCGTCGCCGACGTCACCGCGTTCTTCGGCGTCGATATCTCGAACGGCGGGCGCACCGGCTATCTGGTCGAGGCGGGCGAGACCCGGCAGATCTTCGAAGCACCACGGGAGGAACTCACCAAGCAATACATCCGCGGAGAGTTCAGCTAATCGCAACAAGGGGACGCTCGATGAAGAGCCGATCATGACCGGCGGCGACCTGCTGTTGCAGGCGGGGATGTTTGCCGGCCTGAGCGGCCGGCCGTCCTTATGCGCGCATCGGCCTGATCCCGACAACGGCCGTTCCGGACTGCAGTGCTGACAACCGAGCCGTCCGACGCGACGTCCGGCGTGGCGGCGATAACCCCCCTGCCTTCCGGCCACTGTCTCGACCTTGCCGCCATCGAGACGGCGCTGCGCGCCGTGCAGCGCCGGTTCCCGGAAATCAACCGCCACCTTCAGTCGCCGCGGGACCGCCTGGACGATGTCGTCATCGAGAACATCCTCACCGGCTACGCCTACGCGGACAGCGCAATTGCGGCAGGGAGCGACTTCTTCGCCATGGGCGGCGTCCGACATCTGCTGGAGCTGAACGCGCGCGTCCTGTGTGGCACCGATCCGCTGCGCCGGCAGGAGTGCAAGACCCACCTGCAAATGACCGAGGAGCACTTCTACGACGATGCGCAGGGCGGCATCCGCGACATTCTCGAGTGGTACCAGCTGCATCGCGATGAATCGCCGTGGCGGCGCGCCGCCGGCGTCTATGTGCGGGTGCTCAGCCAACCGCAGCTGTTCATCGAAGGCAACCACCGCACCGGCGCGCTGATCATGAGCTACCTCCTCGCGCGGGAGGGCCGGCCGCCGTTCGTGCTCACCGTCGATAATGCCAAAGCCTACTTCGACCCTTC
>JAEULG010000198.1 GCA_016793875.1 Rhodospirillales bacterium
GTCTTCGATAAGACCGGCACGCTGACCCTCGGCCAGCCGAAGCTGGTCGCGGGAGAAGCCATCGCCGCCGACGCTCTGTCCGAGGCGGCGGGGCTTGCCGTGGCCAGCCGCCACCCGCTTGCCCGCGCCGTCGCCGCTGCCTGTGCCGCTCGCGGCTTCGCGCCCGCGGCTGCGGCCGGCATTCGCGAGATCCCCGGCTGCGGTCTGGAACGTGATAGTGCCGGCGGCGTCATCCGCCTGGGGAGTGCCGCGTTCTGCGGCTTGCCGGCTGCGACCAGCAACGGCAGCGCGGGCGTCCTTGAGCTGTGCTTCGTCCATCCGGACCAGCCGGCGTCACGTCTGCACTTCGATGATGCGCTGCGGAGCGACGCGGCGACGGTGGTGGCACGGCTGCAAGAACAGGGATGGCCGCTGGTACTGCTGTCCGGCGACCGTGCTCCTGTGGTTCGCGCGGTTGCGGGCGCGGTCGGCATCGTGGAATGGGAAGCGGGCGTGCGTCCCACCGACAAGCTGAAGCGGCTACGGGCGCTGGCGGCGGAGGGCCGCCGAGTGCTGATGGTCGGCGACGGGTTGAACGATGCGCCGGCACTGGCGGCTGCGCATGCCTCGATGTCACCGGCGAGCGCCATCGATATCGCCCAGACCGCCGCCGACGTGGTGTTCCAGGGTGACAGGCTGGCGCCGGTGCTGGAGACGCTCGGCACCGCCCGGCGGGCGAAGGCGCTGGTGCGGCAGAACCTGGCGCTGTCGTTCGGCTACAATCTCCTTGCCGTACCGCTGGCGGTGGGGGGACAGGTGACACCACTGCTGGCCGCCATCTTCATGTCCAGCTCGTCGCTGCTGGTGATCCTCAATGCTCTGCGGCTGAGGCGGGGACGGGTCTGATGGACGTGCTACTATGGCTGATCCCGTCGGCGCTGGCGCTCGGCCTGCTCGGGCTCATCGCGTTCCTGTGGGCGCTGAAGAGCGGCCAGTTCGACGATCTCGACGGCGCCGCTTCGCGCATCCTCTTCGACGACGACGATGAGCCGCCGGTGAACGAGGCGCCGCCGCCAGCAGCAGAAAAACCGCCGCCTTCCTGAGCTGGCGCCGCCCCGCCGCTTACGGCATCCGGGGCCGCGCAGAAGAAGGCGTCTGGCGGAGCTGATCGACGAGCGGCTGAGCCGCCGGATCAATGGCGACCAGCATCTTCGCCCAGCCGAGGGCGGCATCGGTGCGTCCGACGTCACGGTTGATGGTGGCAAGCGCGAACAGCGTGTCGCGGTCGGCGAGATGGCGGCCATGGTTGGCTTCCAGCGTCTCGATCGCCTCGGCGCTCCGGCCCGTCGCATTCAGCGCGATCGCGTACACGTACGCGAAGCGGGGGGTTTCCGGGCTCAGCGTGGCGGCGCGGCCAAGCTCCGGCAGCGCCTCGCCGCTGCGCCCCTGGCGGACGAGGTTCAGGCCAAGCGCGTGGTGGAGGTCGGCGTTGTCGGGCAGCCGCCCGAGAGCGTCGCGCAACGTGCGTTCGCCGTCGGCGTCGCGACCCTGCGCGGTATAGAGCTGGGCGAGACCGACGTAGACCGGGGTGAAGCCGGGATCGAGCTTGCGAGCAGCGGCAAACTCAGCCTCGGCGTCGGCGAAACGTCGCTGTTGCAGGTAGAGGTTGCCGAGATTCAGCCGGTGCTCGGGCCGGTCGGCGTTGAGCCGCTGCACCGCGATGTAGTCGTCGGTCGCCCGCGCAAGGCGCTCGCGCTCCGTTAGCGGCAGCGCTTCCTGCGGCATTGGGGCGAGCAGCGCGGCGGCTTCGATGCGCACCCCGAGCACGGGGTCGGCGAGAAGGCGGCTTGCCAGCGGCCAGCTTTGCGCGACCGGGTACGGCCGCAGCGCCCGCAAAGCGGCCATCCGCACCAGCGGGTCGGCATCGGCGAGGCCGCGTCCGGCAACCGACGCGACGTCGTTCCCGGGGTAAGCAGCGAGGCTTTCGAGTGCTGTCGCGCGAGCGATCGAGGGGGCGTTAGCGTTGATGGCGAGCTTCTGCAATAACGCCGCCGCTTCGGGCTTCTCGGCATGCGCGGCGGCAAACGTCTCGGTCCAGGTTTGGAAGCCCTTGCGGGTGGGGCCAAACCAGCGCTCGACCGCGGCGGCAGCCCAGCCGGCGTCCTTGTCCTGATGGCAGTCGTTGCAGGCGTTCGACGTGCCGAAGCGCGCCGATTCGTCCGGGCGCGGCACCCGGAAGCCATGATCGTGGCGCGGGTCCACCTGCATGTAGGTCTTCACCGGCATATGACAGGCGACACAGCGGGTCGCGGCCGAGCCGTCGGCGTGGTGATGATGCGAGGCGGTTGCGTATTTTCGGGCGTCATGGCACTGCTCGCAGACGGCGTCGCCGTCGGCCACGAGCTTCAGCGAATGGGGATCGTGGCAGTCGCTGCACGATACGCCGGCGACGAACATCCGGCTCTGCCGGAACGGCGCATAATTGTAGACTTCATCGAGGCTTTTGCCGTCAGCTTCAAACAGGCCGGCGCTGAGCAGGCTCGGCACGTGGGTTTGCAGCAGCGCCTGCCCCGGGCGCCACGGCTCGGCGATCTTGGCGCCGCGCGAATGGCAGATCCCACAGGTCTCCAGTTCCTTCGCCGAGGCCCGCGGCGTGCTCCGGCGGGCATTGCCGGTGGCGGGATCGATCGTCCAGTGCACCCCCTCGCGTTCATCGAAGTGGACGGTCAGGCCGTCGGCACCGCTCTTGTCTCCCTTCGCCCAGGCGAGGTGCGCCGAGCCGGGCCCGTGGCAGGCCTCGCAGGCGACGTCGATCTCGGCCCAGGTTGTCGCGTAGGTGTTCTTTGCCGCGTCGTAGTTCTTGCGCAGTTCGGTGGAATGGCATTCGGCGCACATGAAGTTCCAGGTCTGGTTGAGGCCGGTCCAGTGCAGCGGGTCGCCGGCCTTGATCTCCTCGCCGGGATAGAGGTGGAACCAGCGCTGGCCGCCCTTTTCCTTCGGCCGGCTGTCCCAGGCGATGCCGAGCGCCTGCATCCGGCCGTCAGGGAACGCGATCAGGTATTGCTGCAGCGGTGTAACGCCGAAGACGTAGCGGATCTCGAAGTCGGCGAGCCTGCCGTCCGGCCCGTCGGTGTTGACGAAGAAACGGCCGTCCCGCTTGAAGAAGCGCGACGTCACGTCGCCATAGCGGAAGGTCGCACCGTCGAAGTCGCCGAGCACTGTCGCGGAGGTTGCCTCGGCCATGGCGAGGTCATGGTGCGAGCCGTGCCAGGCAGCGTGCTCGGCCGCGTGGCACCCGGCGCAGGCGGCGCTGCCGACGAACGTGGGTGCCGGCTCGGCTGCGTCTGCCGAAAAGGCAATCGAAAGCACCGCGGCAATCAGTAGACCACGCAATCCAGCCCCAATCGATCGCGACATCCTACAGACCCCGCCGGGTGACGGCCAAGCCCGGCAGCTAGTTGATAGCGATGTCGCGCCGCGCCGTCGACAGACTGACGCTGAAGCCGGCAATGACGTCGGTCAGCGTCAGCGCCGTGATGATCAGGAACACGTCCGTTCCGCACGCCGGCACCAGCAGGAACTCAAGCAGGGCGATGACAAACAACACCATCGACATCGCGTGGTCCATCCCTGCCCGCCGCGACCGGGTCGCCTTGACGATTTCGAGGAAGAGCAGGGCGATGCCGATGAGAATCAGCAGGTCGCCCAGAGTGAGGGTCCAGGCGGCACCCGACGGCAGGGTCGCTTCGATTATGGAACGGCTCAGCTCCGGGCCGGTGAGCAGGGCGATGACGTTGTAGGTGATGACGATAATCGTCAGAAGCGGTATTGCGGTGAACATGATCGCTGCCCTCGAAGATAACCGCGCTCGCCGTCAGGATTTGAAAAGTAGATAGCGCTTGTCCTACCCGCGGTGCGTGGCAGCGCTATTCATCGCACGGACAAACTCACCAGCGCCCGTTCCCCATTTCGAGAACACGGCGACTGCCTTGGTCAGCGGAATGTCGACCCGATGGACGCGGTCGTGGGGCAAGATATAGATGCTGCCGGCCATCGGCGTCGGTGCCGATGGTACCAGGACGGTATAGGAACCGTCCTCCAGCTCCTCGACGATCAGCGCCGGGACGAGCGCATCCTCGATCTCGACCAGGGCCGGCTGCAGCGCCTGCTCCTCGTCGCCGGTACCGGTCAGCCGCTTGACCAGCCCGCGCAAGAGAGTGTAGGCGGGAAGCTTGTCCAGCACCGCGTGCTCGAAGGCATTTTTGGCCCGCAGGCCCGGCCCGGTGCGAACGACGAGGCCGACGACGAAGCAAACCGCGAGCAGCAACAGGATCGCGACGATCTGGCGGAACTCGACCCCGGCGGGAATCTGCGCTGTCACCGGTCCCAGCATCGCCAGCAACCCCGCGATCGTTCTTGCCAGTAACAGAACGGCGATGTAGATGGGCAGAACGACAAGCACCCCGCCGATCAGCGTCGTCTTGGTGAACTCCGCCAGCGTCCTCATCGTGGTGATCCACCCCATCCCTGAGCAGCGCAGGACCCCCGGCGCAGTCCGCCCCTGGAAGTTGTGCCCTGGCCCCGGGCGAAGAGCTTATTTCGACTCGAGAACTTTACCGACCTTCGAATGGTCGTTGTAGATCAGCATGGCGGCAATATCGCGCTTGCCCGCCATCGCGACCATGCCGGCGTCCTGGGAGACGAGGCGCACCTGGATGTCTTCAATGTTTGCCGGGCCGACCTTGCCCTTGTACTGCCAGACCAACAGCGCCGCATCGAAGGTCCCGGCCGGCACCGTCACCTTGTAGGCGCCGACATAGCTGAACGTCAGGTCGACCTTGCCCTTGTGCTCCAGACTGTCGGGATCGTCGAGATCATAGACCTTGACGTTGATCGTCATTTTCCGGGAATCGCCGGCATTCATCCCGGCGATCAGTAGCGGCTCGGGGGGAGTATAGCGGGTGAGCACGCCCTGATCGGAATCCTCCTCCGTGACGATGCTGAGACTCTCTCCCGTAGCTTCGCTGAGAAAGACCGTTCGCGGGCCGATGGTATACCGCCAGCGGGTGCCGGAGGTGTCTCGCGGCAGCGGCGCGATGACGTGCTGCTCGGTCTGTCCGACACCGCCACCGCTGACGACCTTGTAGGTGCGCGTCCCGGCCGTAAGCCTCGCCATATCGGATCCGATGGTAAAGGCCGGAACCGGGGCGCCGACAACGCCCGGCAGGTACTGCTGCGAAGCGGCGGCGAGCTTCTGCGGCAGCGGCACGACGGCGCCTGTGCCTTGTGCATGGGTGGGAATGGCGCCGGCTAGGGACAGACCGGCGATCGCCAATACGGCTGCCGCGCCCCTTAAGTCCAACGTGAAAAGTGTTAGCATTGTTCTAACTCCCAAATAATCAAGATCAGAACGCGAAAATCGTGCCGACGATCGGGCCGTGCTGGGTGATATCCCACTTGAAGTCGCCGTCCTTGTACTTCTGGTGCAGGGCACGGTAGCCGACGCTGAGGATGGTTGGAACGCCGAACGTGGCCATCCGATAGCCAATGTAACCCTGGGCGTTCCACGAGTAATCCGAGCCGACGCTGAAGCCGCCGACATCCCCCGAAACGAACGCCAGCCATCGCTCGGAGAGGTCACTGGCGAAGCGGACGCCGATGATCGGATCGACGAAGCTTTCGCTGCGGTCCGCCTGCGGGAGATTGATAGCGCCGCCGCCGCTGAGCTGGATTTCGGCGCGGATGTAGCTCCAGCGGATGCCGGCGTAAGGCTCGACCGCGAGCTGCAGCGGCTCCCCGCTCGCCGTCTCGGACCATTGCCATTCAAGCATGCGATAGAAGCCACCGACGGCGATTTGTGCGGTATCACTGGTGACGTCGGTATCGATGGTGCCGCTCGAATCGTCCCTGGTGCGGACAAAGAACATGTTGGTAAAGGCGCCATAGCGCTGCTTCCGCGCCTCTGCATACAGCATCGCCCCGAGCGAGAGATCCTTGAGGATATCGATGAAGTCGAGATCGACGTCCTCCTCGAGGCGTCCAATTCTGACGTCGCCATCCAAGCTCGCAGCCCAAAGGTAGGGCGCCACGTTGAAGTGCCAGCGGTCGCCGCCGGCAAAGGGTTTGGGTGCCGCCGGCTCGGCGGGTGGAGTCCCCGCGAGCGGTTCGTCATCAGGCCCTGCGGGTGTCGCCGACACCGGTTGGTCGGGGGAAGGGAGGGGCGCCGCCGGCGGCGGCATCGGCTCGTCGGCGGCACGTAACGCATAGGGGCACAGGCTGACACAGGACAACGCGATGGCGAGCGCGAGCGCAGTTCGTCTGGCGTGCGAAGCCCTGGTAAGCAACGGCGTGCACATCTGCGCCCCGCTCATTGCGAAAATGGAAAGATCTGCTTCCAGTCGTTCTTCATGCTGATCACTGTCCAGCCGCGCTGCTTGGCCTCGTCCATCAGCGCCTGGGGGAAGGTGCCGAGCTTAGTGTCCGGAAGACCGTCGGCGGGACCGTAGGCGAATTCCCGCTTGGCGTCGTCGTGCAACACCAGCATCATCAGCCGCGCAGCGCCGCCGGCTTGCGTCCACTCCAGCATCTGGCGGTCGCCGTCGGAGTTGCCGAAAGCGGCAACCGGCCTCTTTCCGATGAACAGGTTGATGCCGACCGGCTTTCCAGCCTTGTCGTTGATGAAGAAAATTTCGGGCTCGCGCATCAGCACCGGCTTGCCGTCGCGATCCTCGTACTTGGTCACGATGCTCGAGCCGACCACCTGCGTGACCGGGACGCCGTACACGTCTTCGCTGTAGACGCGGACGAACTCCTGGCCGCCGCCGGTGACGATGTAGGTCGCGAAGGCGTTGGCTCGCAGGTACTTCATCACCTCTAGCATCGGCTGGTAGATGAGTTCGGTATACGGCCGCTGGAACTGGGGGTGCGTGGCCGTTGCCAGCCACTGCTTGACGATGGCATGGAAGTCTTCCGTACTCATGCCGGCGTGAGTGGCACCGACGATCTGCGCCCATTCGCCTTCGCTGAACTTGGCCATGGCGGCGCGGTCACCAACGAGCACTGACTTGAACGGATCCTTCTTTTTCCACTCGGGGTGCTTGGGTGCCATCTCATGGATGCGGTCGAGTGCGAACATCGCCTGCGTGTAGAGCGGATGTTCCACCCACAGCGTGCCGTCCTGATCGAAGGTGGCGATGCGATCGGCGGGCGCCACGTACGCCGGGCTGCCCTCGGTCGTGGTTGCCTTGACGAACTCGAGGATCGCCTGCTTTGTCGGCCCGTCATTCCACGAGGCAAGCGAATCGTCCGCCGCCGCGGATGCCAGCAGAGCAAACCATACAGCAACAACCAACGGTGATAGCCGCCGAGCGGAAAGGATCGACGCGAAGCGCATCTTTTATCTCCCCTGTACCGGAATTTCTGATTGCTTGTCGCGCCGGAGGATGCCGAAGAAAAGTCTCAGGACCTGATCTTTGCCGATCGCCCGGATCAATTCCCGCAGGGAGCAATAAACAAACAGAAGTACTGAAAGCCAAATATAGATTATCCAGAACTGCGGCCAGACTACGTCGTCCAGCAGGTGCGCAGCCGCCTCGCGAAAGCTACTGTATTTGAAGACGAGTGGAATGAAATGTTCTCCGAGTCTGACCAGGAATGCCGCCAGCACATAAATGATAGTCTTCCATAAGACGTTATAAATTAGCGGCTTATTTGGAAATTTGTTGATGAATGGAAAATAATCTGCGATCAGTACGACTTTTGCTATGATCAGCGCGCCAACAATTGCCGCACCAAAATCGGTGAACTCGATGCCGTATTGTTTCAACATCAAGCGCTTAGTCATAATAAGCAAACCGATGGCGACGAAGAAAAATATTGTCGGAGGAATAACCTCCAGCACCTCGTGCTTGATTTTTGCA
>JAEULG010000204.1 GCA_016793875.1 Rhodospirillales bacterium
CTTACCCGTGAAGCCAACTAAGAACCTCACAGAAAAAGATACATAGTACGACATCCTTAGATACCGGAACTTACGCAAACCCAGTACCCAAACCGCCGCCTACACATCCCTTCCATTACTTGTCTAACGATGAAAAAGAGCAAAACGTTCCCTCGGAGACTTCGGTGTTCCCTTCGTCCCCGCGGGAGGCCGGACTTATATGAGCGGCGCAGCACCCTGTCAACGGCTTTTTTGCCAGGATGCTGCCGCAAATCCGGCGGTAGCGGCGCCCCGGCTCCCCCCGGGCGCGCCGCTACCCGCGGCTTACGCCGCCACGGCGCTGACGCCGTTGATCGCAAGGCCACCGCCGGCGGCACTCACCGTCACCGTATCGCCGTCGCTGATCCGGCCCTCCAGGATCAGCGACGCCAGCGGGTTCTGCAGGCTGCGCTGGATCACCCGCTTCAGCGGCCGGGCGCCGTAAACCGGGTCGTAGCCGGCCTTGGCGAGCCAGTCGACCGCGCTGCCGTCGAGATCGAGAGTGATCTTGCGGTCATCCAGCAGCTTCTTCAGCCGACCTAGCTGAATCTCGACGATCGCCCCCATCTGCTCGGCGAACAGCCGGTGGAACAGGATGATCTCGTCCAGCCGGTTGAGGAATTCCGGCCGGAACGCGGCGCGGACGATCTCCATCACCTGCTCGCGCACCTCCGCGGAATCGTGCCCTTCCGGTTGCGCCGCGAGGATCTCGCCGCCGAGATTCGAGGTGAGCACGATCAGTGTGTTGCGGAAGTCGACGGTGCGGCCCTGGCCGTCGGTGAGCCGCCCGTCGTCCAGCACCTGCAGCAGCACGTTGAAGACGTCGGGGTGGGCCTTCTCGACCTCGTCGAACAGGATCACCTGGTAGGGCCGCCGCCGCACCGCTTCGGTCAGCGCGCCGCCCTCCTCGTAGCCGACGTAGCCCGGCGGGGCGCCGATCAGCCGGGCGACGGTGTGCTTCTCCATGTATTCGGACATATCGATGCGCACCATCGCCTGCTCGTCGTCGAACAGGAACTCGGCGAGCGCCTTGCACAGCTCGGTCTTGCCGACGCCGGTGGGACCGAGGAACAGAAACGAGCCGATCGGCCGGTTGGGATCCTGCAGGCCGGCGCGCGCCCGGCGCACCGCGTTGGCGACTGCCACCAGCGCCTCGTCCTGGCCGACCACCCGCTTGCGCAGGTTCTCCTCCATCGCCAGCAGCTTCGCCCGCTCGCCCTCCAGCATCTTGTCGATCGGCACGCCGGTCCAGCGCGAGACGACCGCGGCGACGTGTTCCGCCGTCACCGCCTCCTCCAGCATGCGGTGCTGGGTCATCTCCTCCACCGTCTTCAGCTTGCGCTCCAGTTCCGGGATCTGCTGGTACTGTAGCCGACCGGCCTCCTCGTATTTGCCCTCGCGCAGCGCCCGCTCAGCGGCGAGGCGCGCCTGATCCAGCTCTTCCTTCACCCTGGTCGCCCCGGCGAGCGCCTCCTTCTCGGTGCGCCACTGCACCGTCAGTTCGTCGGACCGCTGCTCGAGCTCGGCCAGCTCCTTCTCCAGCCGGACGAGACGGTCGCGCGAGGCGGTGTCACTCTCCTTCTTCAGCGCCTCCCGCTCGATCTTCAGCTGGACGATGCGGCGGTCGAGTTCGTCCACCGCCTCCGGCTTCGAATCCACCTGCATGCGCAGGCGGCTCGCCGCCTCATCGATCAGGTCGATGGCCTTGTCCGGCAGGAAACGGTCGGTGATGTAGCGATTGGAAAGGGTGGCGGCGGCGACGATGGCGGCGTCGGTGATGCGCACGCCGTGATGCAGCTCGTAGCGCTCCTTCAGCCCGCGCAGGATCGAGATGGTGTCCTCCACCGTCGGCTGCGAGACGAACACTGGCTGGAAGCGCCGGGCCAACGCCGCATCCTTCTCGATATGCTTGCGATACTCATCGAGGGTAGTGGCGCCGATACAATGCAGCTCGCCACGCGCCAGTGCCGGCTTCAGCAGGTTCGAAGCATCCATCGAGCCTTCGGCGCGGCCGGCGCCGACGAGGGTGTGCAGCTCGTCGATGAACAGGATCAGCTCGCCCTCGGAGGCGGTCACCTCGGTGAGAACCGCCTTCAGCCGCTCCTCGAACTCGCCGCGGAACTTCGAGCCGGCGACCAGCGCGCCGAGGTCGAGCACCAGCAGCCGCTTCTCCTTCAGCGTCTCCGGCACGTCGCCCTTGACGATGCGCTGCGCGAGACCCTCGACGATCGCCGTTTTGCCGACGCCGGCCTCGCCGATCAGCACCGGATTGTTCTTCGTGCGCCGCGACAGCACCTGGATGGTGCGCCGGATCTCCTCGTCGCGGCCGATGACCGGGTCGAGTTTGCCTTCCGCCGCCGCTGCGGTGAGGTCGCGAGCGTACTTCTTCAGCGCATCGTAGCTGTCCTCGGCGGTGGGCGAGGACGCCGAACGCCCCTTGCGGATCTCCTCGATCGCGCGGTTCAGCCCCTGCGCGGTGACGCCGGCATCGGCGAGGACCCGCGCCGACGGCGTCCCCGACGCCAGTGCCAGCGCCAGCAGCAGCCGCTCGGCGGTCACGAACTGGTCGCCCGCCTTTTCGGCGATCTGCTCCGCCTGCTCGAACAGCCGCGCCGTCTCCGGCGCCATGTAGACCTGGCCGCTGCCGCCTTCCACCTTCGGCAGCTTCTCCAGCTCGGCATCGCAGCGGCTGCGGGCGCGCGCCGGGTCGCCGCCAGCGGCACGGATCAGGTTGGCGGCAAGGCCTTCCTTGTCCTCCAGCAGCACCGAGAGAATGTGCAGCGGCGAGAGCTGCTGGTGATTGCGCCGCAGCGCCAGCGTCTGTGCTGACTGAATGAACCCCTTCGAGCGCTCGGTATATCTTTCGAAATCCATGGGTGGATCCCCTTCGATGACCCCGGTCGCGGCATCCTCCACGAGGCCTGCTGCAGAACCGTGTCGGTTGTACGTCGTCCGGGTGTGATATGGCACACCGACACCGCAGCGCAACCGACCAGGGCCGAAGAAAGATGGCCCGGCCTATTCGGCCGCCATCGGCTGCGGGGAAGGACCTCGACGGGCGCTGGCGAAGGCGAACAGAACAGCGCCGGCAACCACACCCCAGGCAAAGATGACGGCGACGACCAGCACCGCGCGCGGGCCGCTCGCGCCATACGCCACGGCGATCAGCGGGACGGCGCTGCCGCTGGTGGTATAGCCGACGAAGTACCGCAGGCCGAAGGCGCGGGACCGGTATCGCGGCGGAACATAGCGGGCGATCATCGCATCGTTGAGCACCACCTGGCCATAAATCGCCGCCAACGCCGCGGCCAGCCCCAGCAGCATCACTCCGCCCGACGTTGCCGCCGCCAGCCCCAGACCCAGCGGTTGCAGCAAGGAGAGCCCGACGAACAGCGACGACAGCGGCAGGCGATCGATCAACCGGCCCATGACAAGCTGGGTCAAAGCGCCAACGACCAGCACGAGGGTGCCGAGTACCCCCACCAGCGGCAACGGCAATTGTGCTCCGAGCTGCGCATCGATCAGCTTCGGCAGCGCGATCGTGGTCATGTTGAAGGTGAAGCCGCCGGCAATGATCGCAAGCCCGTAGGCGATGGCCGTCGCCGCCGGGCGCGGAACGGAAACCAACGGCGCCATCTCGCGACGGGCCCCGCGGACCGTCTCGCCATCTCCCGGAACGAGGAGCAGGAAGGTAACACCGGCGGTCAGCGCCACCGCGCCCGGGACCAGGAACGCAGCCTGCCAGCCCGCGAACGACGCCAGCGCGGCGCTGATCACCGCAGCGAGGGCCGCGCCCATGTTGCCGCAGACGCCGTTCACCCCGAGCGCCCGGCCAAGGCGGTCGGCATGACTGACCAGCATCGCCGAGCCGACCGGGTGATAGATCGCGGCGAAAAGGCCGAGGACCGCCAGCCCCGCGGCGAAATGCCAGGTCGAACGGGCGCTCGCCAGCAACAGGCAGGTGATCCCGACGCCGATGAAGAAGACGCCCAGCAGGTTGCGGCGGCCGACCCGGTCGGCGAGCCAGCCAACCGGCAGCGAAAACAAACCGAAGGCGACGAAGGCGCCGGTGGAAAGCCCGATCAACTCGCCATACGCCAGTCCGCGGTCGGCGGCGATGGCAAGCACCGCGGTCGGGTAGATCAGCAGCACGAAGTGATCGAGCGCATGGGCGCCGTTGACGAAGCCGATCGTCCGGCGCGAGAGCTGCGAAGGCGACATGCGCAACCTCTATCCTGGCATCCCCAGCCTACGCCAGGCCGATGGCGCCGTCAGGCAGATGTTCGCGTCCCCGATGCTTTCCGAACCATCGCCCGGAGCCATCATCCGTCAATCCCGGATGACATTGAACAGGGTGCTCAGCCAAATCAGACTGCTGCGGCTGTCGCGGGAGCCCCGCCGGCAGACGGCGCCAGCGCCGCCTTCAGGCCCTCGGCGAAGCGGCGGACCGGGGCTTCGAGGCGACCGATGTGTGGGCGGGTAACGACCCAGATGGTCACGTCGAAGTTGAAATCCGCCACCGCCAGCGGGCGCAACCGATCGCGCCAGCGGTTCTGCGCGAGCACCCGCGCCGGCACCAGGCCCAGCCCGGCGCCATCCGCCACTGCCGAAAGCTGGACGTCCGCACCGATTATCTCGACGGCGACGATGAGCGGCAGCCCCTGCCGCTGCAGCGCCCGTTGGATTGCCCGGCGATAGCCGCAACCGTCCGGATTGACCACCCAGGGGTGGCCGGCGAGATCGCGCAGCCGCACCCTCTTCGGCCATACTGCATCGGCGGCCGCAACGCAGATCCGCTCCGACGCGATGGGTTCCCCGGCGAGGCCCGGCGGCGGCTCGCGACCGCCGGAAAGCAGAACCGCGGCGGCGTCGAGCGACCCCGCCGCCACCTGCTTGAGCAGCGCCTCGCTCCAACCGCTGTGCAGCGTCAGGGTCAGCTTCGGATAAGCGCGGCGCACCGCACCGATCGGCGCTCCCGGTGCCAGATCGGCAATTGCCTGCGCGAGGCCGAGACGCAGAGGCCCGACGGGCTCGCCGTCGGCGGCCAGTGCCCGGTGCAAGTCGTCGACCGCGCGCCGCACCTGGCGGCCGGCGTTGGCCACCGTCTCGCCGGCCGCGGTCAGCCGCACCGGCTTGCTGTCGCGGTAGAGCAGCGTCGTCTCCAGCTGCCGCTCGAGGTTCTGGATGCGGCGGGTCACCGCCGGCTGGGTGAGGTTCAGCTTGCGGCCGGCGGCTCCCACCGAGCCGGTCTCGGCAACGGCGAGGAACGCGTCGAGGTCATGCAGGTTCATCAGTTTAATGCATCTTACAGATGATAATAATTGATTTGTATCATGATTGCTGAAGGCATATCCAGTTGAGTCGGAAAAGTGGCGCGATCGCCCCGTGGATGGGGCGGCAGCAGGGAGGAGGGCATCGGGATGTCGCGAAAGGCAGCAGCAGTGATGATGGCGGGCGTCTTCTGCCTCATCCTGGCGATGGGCATCCGCCAGTCCTTCGGTATTTTCCTCGCGCCGATCGCCCTCGACCTGGGGGTAGGCCGCCAGGTCTTCGGGCTTGCCATCGCCCTCCAGAACCTGTTGTGGGGACTGGCGCAGCCGTTCACCGGCGCCGTCGCCGACCACTTCGGGGCGGTCAAGGTGACCATCGTCGGTGCCGCACTATACGCCGCCGGGCTTGCCCTCGCCGCCTTCGCCACCGATCCGCTCGGCCTGAACATTACCCTCGGCGTCATGGTCGGGTTGGCTCTTGCCGGCACCACCTACGGCACGGTACTGGGCGCGGTCGGCCGCGTCGTGCCGCCGGAGAAGCGCAGCATGGCCTTCGGCCTGTGCACCGCCGCCGGCTCGTTTGGCATGTTCGCGGTGGTCCCCGGCGCGCAAGCCCTGCTCGACGCGCTGTCCTGGCGGGATGCGCTGCTGGTGCTGGCGCTTGCCGTGGCGATGCTGGCGCCGGCGGCGTTCGGCTTTGCGGCTAGCGACGGGCTGATCCGCCGCACCGCCGGCGGTCAGTCAATGCGGGCGGCCATTGCCGAGGCGCGCACCCACGGCGGATACTGGCTGCTCAACGCCGGCTTCTTCGTCTGCGGCTTCCACGTCGCCTTCGTCGCCACCCACTTGCCGGCGTATCTCGCCGACCACGGGCTCCCCCCATCGGTCAGCGCCTGGTCGCTGGCGATGATCGGCCTGTTCAACATCATCGGCAGCTACCTGTTCGGCCTGCTCGGCGGACAGTTTCGCCAGAAGTGGGTGCTGGCGGCGATCTACCTCGCCCGCGCTGCAGTCATCGGGTTGTTCCTGCTGGTCCCGCTGAGCGGTCCCAGCGCCATCGCCTTCGGCGCCGGCATCGGCTTTCTGTGGCTGGGCACCGTGCCGCTGACCAGCGGCCTTGTCGCCCGCGTCTTCGGCGTCCGCTACCTGTCGATGCTCTACGGCGTCGTCTTCGCCTCGCACCAGCTTGGCGCCTTCCTCGGCGCTTGGGGCGGCGGCCTCGCCTTCGACCTGCTCGGCTCCTACGACAGCGTCTGGATGGTCTCCATCGCGCTGGCGCTGTTCGCTGCCGCCGTCCATCTGCCGATCAACGACCGACCGCTGGTACGGCTGGCAGCGGCCCCGGCATGAACGGCCGCCGTACCCGCTGGATGCTGCTGGCTACCGTGCTGATCGCCGGCGGCCTCGCCCTGTGGTGGCGCTACGGCGAGGCCATCGTGCTGGCTCAGCCCAGCTGGCTGTGCCTGCCGCGGTAGCCACGTGCTCTGTCCATCTGGCCAGCAAGCCTATGCTTTTGCTGAAAAACGCGTATCCCTCTGGCTCCGGCGCCACAAAATGTGGTGACGAGGCGGCCGGCAGACCTCGGTGACCGCCAGTACGGTGATGCTGGCGTTGGGTGCCGTCGAGGTGACGAACGGCGGACCCGGCGGGCTGCGGCTCGCCGATTTTTCCGCCCGCAGCCGGGGCGTCTGACATTGCCACGATCCGCACGTCATCGGCCCGATGGCCGCTCACATCG
>JAEULG010000219.1 GCA_016793875.1 Rhodospirillales bacterium
TCGAAATGGACCCGACCTGCATATCTCCATACGGGCCCGCGGCGTTCGAAGGCCGCATCACGAGGCCGGACACACGACCGCACCTGACCACACGCTCCGAACGCGACCCGAGAATTGCTTGACACCACGAGGGCGTCCACACACGAGCCGATCTGCCGGGAGCTGCCGATCGCCCCGTCCACCTACCACGTCCGCGCCGCCCGGCGGGCCGACCCCTCGAAAGCGTCGCCGCGGTTTTGCCGGGACGCTGCCCTTCGTGGCGAGATCCGGCGCGTCTGGGAGAGAACTTCCAAGTCTACGGGGTGCGCAAGATCTGGCGGCAACTGGGCCGTGAAGGATCGGCGTGGCCCGCTGCACCGTCGCCCATCTGATGCGCCAGATGGGTCTGAAGGGGATTGTTCGAGGAAAATCCGTGAGAACCACGATCAGCGACAAGGCTGCGCCCTGTCCGCTCGACCGGGTGAACCGGGACTTCAAGGCGCTCGGTGCCGATGTCGAGCGCGCCTGGCACAGCGCCGGGGCGACAGCGGCGACCCGCAAGCGGATCATCCGCACGCTGATCGAGGAGATCATCGTCCGGGTCGTCGATGACGCCCTCGACCTGGTGATCCGATGGGCAGGCGGCGATCATACGCCGCTGCGGGTGAGGAAGAACCGGGTCGGCGAGCACCGCTGGAGCACCGACGCCGATGTGGTCGAGCTCGTCGCCGTGCTCGCCCGTCAGCTTCCCGACAAGGCGATCGCCGCGATTCTCAACCGTGCCGGCAAGAAGACCGGCCGGGCAACGGCTGGACCCGCTCGCGCGTCTGCATGCTGCGCAATCACCGCGGGATCGCTCCCCATCGCGAGGGTGAGCGGACCGAGCGCGGCGAGGTCACCCTGGAGGAAGCGGCCGAGGCGCTCGAGGTGAGCGAAGCGACCGTGCGCCGCCTGATCGCCGACGAGGTTCTGCCCGCCGCCCAGCACTGCAAGGGTGCCCCCTGGGTGATCCGAGCCGCCGATCTTCAGGACGAGACGGTGAAGCGAGCCGCGGACGCCCGGCGTCAGCGCCGCCCGGCGTCTGCCGACCCGCGGCAGAACGTCTTGGCTTTATAGGCAGATAGCGAGATGGGCATTATGAAGCCTGATCGGTGCCGCCGATCAGCACGGCGTTGCGTTGCTGGGCGAGGAAGGCGCCGGTGGCGAGCTCGCGCACCAGCGCTTCGTTGAACGGCGTGCCGTCGAACTGGAAGTCGTCGATGTCCTTGGCCAGCGGCAGCCGGGCGATCGCCAGCTGGTACTTGATCGACCGGGCCTGCTTCTCGGCGATCTCGGCTTTCAGTAGGTCGCCGACGATGCGCGGCGGCTCGTGCTGCCGCTTGATGCCGGCCGCCATCACCTCGTCGTAGGCGGCCCGCATGCCGTAGAGCTCGAGCGCGCCCATCAGCTCGAAGACCTCGGCGCGGTTCATCAGCACGCCTTCCGCAACCGGTCGTACCGGCGACAGCTACCGGTTGAAGCAATCTGCCGGACGTCGTCGTCCCCCCACCGCAGCCGATCGGGCCTCGGCACGATCCTTGCCGGTGCCAAGCGGTTTGCCGCCGAGGGCGAGCGAGAGAAGAAGGTTGCCGAGCGCACACGGCAGGCGGGTCCGGTGGGCCTGAGCATGCGGGACATCAACCGCGCGATCCGCGGCGTCTCGCCGCGGGAGCGGTCGGACATCCTGGCTACCCTGGTCGAGGGCGGGGACATTGTGCCGGTGGGCCAGCGTGAGGGCAGGCTCGGCCGGCCGCGGCTGGCGACCTACGTGCATCGGGACCATCTGCCGCAGCTACGGGTGATCGAGGGCGGCAAGCAGGACGACTGAGACCGGCCCGCCTTACCGCTGCCGGGGGGTGTTGGCCGCCCGGCAGTCTGCCCGCTGCCCTCCCAAGCCTGCCCGCTGCCGGGTGACGGCGACCATGCGGCATCGGGCGATACCTGCCTCGCTGCTGCCTCGCGCCCCGCTGCCCTATGGCTTCGGCGGCGCTGCGGGGCTCGGTGCCCGGCCGCCCGGTTCGGCTGGCGGCGCTGCCTGGCTGGCGGCGGGGCTTCTGTCCTACGCGGCCTATCCGGCCGGCTTTATGGCACGAGCGCTGCCGGCGTTTTCCGCAGATAACAGCGAAAAATCACGCTTTTGACCTTTTGGGCATTTTGACCACAAAAGTATGTTTAAGGGGGTAAGGTGGTATGGCAATACTGCAACAGTAATAGATGGGAGAGGTGGGATGGAGAAGTGTGGTCATATATATATTATAATAATAAAAATAAGAACTTAGCTTCACCTACATATGACCATGCCTATTGGTCATATGCTGGCCGGATCGGCCACCATAGCGGCCCGCCCCCCAGTAACGGCCCTCGGCGCCCGGCAGCGGGCTTGCCCACTGGGCGGCGTGCCCCCATAGGCGGCGGCGCTGGCCGGTTATGGGGCATCTCGGTTTGCCGCTGGGGGGGGGTAGGTGCGG
Organism: Rhodospirillales bacterium; assembly: GCA_016793875.1. GTDB lineage: Bacteria > Pseudomonadota > Alphaproteobacteria > Rhodospirillales > Defluviicoccaceae > Defluviicoccus. Next base: position 2,487 of record JAEULG010000219.1, read on the forward strand.
GCGTGGCGACTTGCGCGCCAGCGGGCTTTAAAGCGGGCGTACGTAGCCGTCATGGGATTGCGTTCCTGACCCCCCCGCATCGTTGCCGGTTGGGCGGCTGGCATCGGGCTGCCGGGGCATGGTGGTCGAGGCGGCGGGGCTTGAATTCCACACGTGATCGGTGTAGAAATCTGCATGTGGTGCAGCGCTGCACCGCATTTAAATGGTGTTATATACACATGGATTGGTGTGAAATGGCGGGCAAGGAAGGGCGGAGCGGCAAGGCAGAGACGCCATGGGCGGCGGCGCTCAAGCTGACGCTGAATGAGGTCGATCCAGCGAGCGGCAAGCGGAAACTCCGCCGGCTGGCGGAAGTGACCGTCGACCTTGCGCTCGGCGGCGACAGGGATGCTATCGAGCGCATTGCGAACCGCCTGGATGGCCGGCCGGCGCAGGCCGTTTCGCTCGACGTGCACGACGACACAGGCGACGGGGTGCGCGAGCTGCTGGC
>JAEULG010000232.1 GCA_016793875.1 Rhodospirillales bacterium
CGCTGGCTGATCCCAACCGCCGAGGTGCCGCTGACCAACATGACCGCCGGCGAGATCCTCAGCGAGGAAGCGCTGCCGCTGCGTTACACCGCGATGACTTGGTGCTTCCGCGCCGAGGCCGGCGCCGCCGGCCGCGATACGCGAGGCATGATCCGCCAGCATCAGTTCAGCAAGGTCGAGTTGGTCAGCCTGACGACCCCCGAGCAGTCGGAGAACGAGCACGAGCGGATGACGGGCTGCGCCGAGGCGGTGCTGAAGGAGCTGGATCTGCCGTACCGCGCCGTCGTGCTGTCCACCGGCGACATGGGCTTTTCGGCGCGCAAGACGTACGACCTCGAGGTCTGGCTGCCTGGACAGGGTCGCTACCGCGAGATCTCGTCCTGCTCCAACTGCGGCGACTTCCAGGCGCGGCGCATGAACACCCGCTGCCGGGCCGCTGGCGAAAAGGCCACCCGCTTCGTCCACACCCTCAACGGCTCCGGGCTGGCCGTCGGCCGCACCCTGATCGCCGTGCTTGAGAACTACCAGCAGGAGGACGGCTCCGTCGCCGTCCCCGATGTGCTCCGCCCGTACATGGGCGGCACCGAGGTGATCGGCCGCCATGGCGCAACCACCGCTTGATCCCGCCGTCCTTCGCGTCCTTATCTCCAACGACGACGGCATCCATGCGCCCGGCCTGAAGACCCTGGAGAAGGTGGCGCGCCGGCTATTCCGCGAAGTCTGGGTGGTGGCGCCGGAGAGCGAGCAGAGCGCTGCCAGCCATTCGCTGACCATGCGCCGGCCGCTCTATCTGCGCGCGGCGGGGCGGCGACGGTTCGCCGTCGATGGAACGCCGACCGACTGCGTGCTGATCGCCGTCCATCAGGTCCTAAAGGACCGCCCGCCGGATCTGGTGCTGTCGGGGATCAACCGCGGCGGCAATCTTGGCGAGGACGCCACCTACTCCGGCACCGTCGCCGCGGCGATGGAGGGAACGCTGCTCGGCATCCCCTCGGTCGCGCTCAGCCAGCTCTACCTCACCGGGGCGCAGGCGCCGTGGGCCACCGCCGACCGCTGGTGCGAGGAGGTGCTGCGCCGGATCTGCGCCTTCTCGTGGCCGCGCAGCGTGCTGCTCAATGTCAACATTCCCGCCGTCACCGCTGCGGAGGTCCGCGGCATCCGCGTCACCCGCCAGGGCCGGCACAAGATCGGCGGATCGATGGTCGAGGGGATCGATCCGCGAGGCCAGCCCTATTTCTGGATCGCTGGAGAGCGTCAGCAGGACCGGGAGCTTGCCGGCACCGACCTTGCCGCGGTCGATGCCAGCTTCGTTTCGGTGACGCCGTTCTGCCTGGAGCTGACCCACGAGGCCAGCATGGACGGACTGGCGGCACTGCTGCAGTGAGCCCCGACTCGCGCAAGATCCGGCTGATCCTGGAGCTGCGTCGACATGGCGTGACGGATACCAAGGTGTGCTCAGTGCTGGAGCGGCTGCCGCGCGAGTTGTTCGTGCCGGCGGCATTCCTCGACCAGGCCTACGAGAACACGGCGCTGCCCATCGGCTGCCACCAGACCCTGAGTGCCCCCATCGTCGTCGGCCGCATGACCCAGGCGCTGGAACTGCATGAGCGGATGAAGGTACTGGAGATCGGCACCGGCTCCGGCTATCACGCCGCCGTACTCTCGAAACTGTGCCGGCGGGTCTATACGATCGAGCGACACCGGGAATTGGTCGAGGAGGCGCAGCAGCGCTTCCTCGATCTTGGCCTGTCCAACATCACCTGGAAGGTCGGCGACGGCACGTTGGGATGGCCGGAGCAGGCGCCGTTCGAGCGAATCGTCGTTACCGCTGCCGCCAACGACGTTCCGCCGGTGCTGGCCGAACAGCTGGCTCCGGGCGGCCTCATGGTGGTTCCCGTGGATGACGGCGTCGGCGATCCGAGGCTGCTGCGTGTCCGCCGCGACGCCGAGGGACTGGAAACCGAGGACCTCGGGCCGATCCGGTTCGTTCCGTTGATCGCAGATCCACACCGCCGCTGAACCTCGCGTACAGGGCCGCCGGGCGATTGCGGCGGCGGAACCGTTTACGCATAATCGCGGCATGCGAAAGAGTGTCGGTCTGGCCACGCCGTGTGCGGGAATCACCGCAATGGCACTGTTGCTGGTGCTGGGCGCCTGTACGGACATGGGGTCGTCGCCGGACCTCTACCGTCCCGGCGCCACGCTGCCCCTGCCGGCGCCGCGGCCGACGCCATCCGTCGTCGCCCCAGCGGCGCCGGCAGGCAGCACCCGCGGCCGGCCGCCGGTCTTCGCCGAGCGGCCTGAGGTTGCCGTCCATCGGGTGCGCCAGGGCGAAACCGTGTACGACGTCGCCCGGCAGTATGGGATCGACGCCTACACCCTCGTCGCCCATAACAGGCTATCACCGCCGTACGAGCTGACGGCCGGGCAGCGGTTGTCGATCCCCAGCAAGGAATCGGCCCAGCCGACACTGGCATCGTCTCGGCAGTTGCCGGTGCCGTCGGCACCGGCTGACAGCGCGGCACCATCGGCGGGTGTGCCGACGGATTCCGTTGCCGTCACCGAAGCGCCGCTCGCCGAGATATCGCCAAGCCGGCCTATCCCGCGCCCCACCCCGGAGGTGGCTTCCAGCGCTCCGGCCGGGACGCGGCCGGCAGCGCCCTCCCGCCCGGCGGAATCCTCCCCGCCTCCGGTCGGCGACGGCTTCGTTTGGCCGGTGGATGGGCGTATCATCTCCGAATTCGGGGCAAAGGGGGGCGGACGGTTCAACGACGGCGTCAATATCGCCGCCACGGCCGGCACCCCGGTCTACGCCGCCAATGCCGGGGTCGTTGCCTACGCCGGCAACGAGTTGCGCGGCTTCGGCAACATCCTGCTGATCAAGCATCCGGGCGGCTGGGTGACTGCCTACGCCCACAACCAGGAACTGCTGGTGGGCCGCGGCGAGCGCGTCCGGCGCGGCCAGATGATCGCCAGGGTCGGCTCCAGCGGTGGCGTCGACCAGCCGCAGTTGCACTTCGAATTGCGCAAGGGCAAAAAGGCCGTGGATCCGCTCGACTACCTGCGGCGGCCGAGCGCTTCCGCCAACGCCAGCCGCGATTCCGGCTGATGCCCGCCGTACCCGCACCCGGACGGACGCCAACTTTCACCCACGTGGCGATGCAGGTGCAGGATCTCGATGTCAGCATCCGTTTCTATCAGCGTTTTTGCGGCCTGCGGGTGGTCCATGAGCGCGCCCCGGCGGGCGGCGCCCGTGTCGTCTGGCTGGCGGAGGACGGCCGGGAGAGCGAGATGATCTTCGTCCTGCTGGCGGGCGGTCATGGCCGCGAGCCAGCCGCCGACGACTACGGCCACCTCGGCTTCGCGTGTGCCAGCCGGGAAGAGGTCGATCGTATCGCAGAGGAAGGGCGGGCGACCGGCTACCTGATCTGGGAACCGCGTGATGAACCCTATCCTGTTGGCTACTACTGCGGACTGAAGGACCCCGACGGCAACTTCGTCGAGTTCTCGTATGGCCAGCCGCTCGGTCCCGGCGCTCCCCGGGGAGTGGACGAAAACTTTCTTTAAGGTATCATGACACATGTCCTTTCTTGCAGTGATCGTCGCGGTCGGCGACTCGCACGGCTGTCTGCTCACGGAACCGTTCCGGTGAGCCCGCAACCCATAGATCCTTTTCAGAAGCTGTTTTTCTCCCGCATTCCCGAGGATGTGGCGGAATCCTTCTCGCCGGCTCAGCTTGACGCGGTCAAGCTGGCGTTCGGTGCGCGATCGTCAGGCGCCCACGCCGTCGACGTGCGCTTCACCGTGCCGGTTGCCGGACGGTCCTGGTATGTTGTTCTGCTCGCCGGTCGCGTGCGGCGGATGCACATGCACCTGCACCACCGCGGGATGCTGAAACGCCTGCTGAGGCGGATGTGGCGGACGGGCCATGCGCTAATGGCCACCACATTGGTAGTCATCGGCATGTTCGCCCTGCTCATCGTTCTCTATGTCGGCAAGCGTGCCCTCGGCATCGACATCTTTCCCGGCTTCGACATGCTCCCTGACCGGCAGATCGAGCGCTCTCTACGCTGATCGGCGGGAAAGCGGCTGCTCGCTTACCGCCGCCGCGCCGCCCTCGATCAAAATTTGTGACAGTCCATTGCAAATCCGCACCAGTGCTGGCGGCAATGGCTATCTGTCTGCTAGACGCGTAGCGAAACATCTGGAGCCGTGAGAAACACCGATGAGCATGACCGACTTGCGGGCCCGCCCGACCGATCCCGCCGCCGTCGCTATCCGCTCCCTGTCCCCGGCACTCGGCGTCGAGGTGCTGGAGGTGGACGTTGCGCGGCCGGTCGCAGATCGGGTAGTCGCGACCTTGCGGGCGGCGCTCGATGACAACGGCATCCTGCTGTTCCGCCGGCAGCGCCTCGACCCGGAGAGCCACATTGCCTTCAGCCGCCGCTTCGGGACGCTGCAGGAGGTGGCGCAGAAGCAGTACCAGCTGGGCGGTCAGCCGCTGATCTATGTCATCGGCAACGTCGCGGAGAATGGCCGCGCCATAGGCGATCCCAGTGTGGGCCGGCTGTGGCACTCGGACCAGTCGTTCCTGCCCTATCCCGCCATCGGCTCGCTGCTTTACGGCGTGCAGTGCCCGCCGGAAGGCGCGGCGACGCTCTTCGCCAACATGTACAAGGCATGGGAGGCGCTGCCGGCCGAGATGCAGAAGCGCATCGCGTCGCTGCACGCGGTGCATAGCTTCTCAGAATACTACGAGGGGCTGCGCGACCGCGATGCGACGCAGCCGCCGCTGACCGACGCCCGCCGCGCGCTCTACCCCGACGTCGTCCATCCGCTGGTGCGCCGCAACCCGCGCACCGGCCGCAAGGCCCTTTACATCAACCCGGGTTATGCCACCGGCATCCAGGAGTTGCCCGGCGCCGACGGGGCAAGCCTGCTTACCGAGCTATGCCAGCACGCTACCCGCGATGAGTTCGTCTATGCCCACGCGTGGCGGGACGGCGATCTGCTGTTCTGGGACAACCTTGCGGTCAACCACAAGGGAACGCCGTTCGATACCGACCGCTTCGTCCGCCGCATGCACCGGACAACGGTGGCCGGCAACCCCGAGGTCTACGCCGCCTCGCTAATCGCCTGACCGCAGCTCCGGCCGTTTCTATACCCGGTTTATTTGACAAGCTTCCGAACAGGCCATGAGCCTAATGTCAACCCCGTAGCGGGCCATGCTCTCCGTCGATGGTGCGGTTCGCTGCCGCTCACCAGCACCCTACATACCGCCCGGCCGTAGGGTGGTGCTGAAGCGGAGCGAAGCCCACTAGGCTCCCCGCTCTCTACGAAGCAAGGCCGGAGGTCGGTCAGTCGCCGGCGGCGGAATCCGGCTGCAGGATCACCGCTGAGAGGGCGGGCAGGCACAGGCTGATGGAGAAGGCCTGACCGGCCCACGGCACTTCTTCCGCCACGATCCGCTCACGCCCCCGCGGCACGCCGCTGCCCCCATACTTCGGCTCGTTGCTGTCGAAAATGACGGTGTAGGCGACGGGATAGGGCACACCGATGCGATGTTCCGGGCGCGAGATTGCGGAAAAGTTGCCGGCGAACAGCAGCGCCCGTCGCGGATCCTTCGCCTTGCGCAGGAAGGCGAGCGTGCTCTCCTCGGCGTTGTCCGCCTCCAGCCATTCGAACCCCTGGCCGAGAAAGTCGACCTCGTGCAGGGCCGGCTGGCTGCGGTAGAGGCGGTTCAGGTCCTGGACGCACCATCCGAGCGCTCGGTTGGTCTTCCTTTCGAGCGCCCGCCACTCCAGGCCGGTCTCGTGGCTCCATTCGGCCTCCTGGCCGAGTTCACCGCCCATGAACAGCAGCTTCTTGCCGGGATGGGCGTACATGAAGGTGAACAGCAGCCGCAGGTTGGCGAAGCGCTCCCAGTCCTCGCCGGGCATCTTGCCGAGCAGCGAGCGCTTCAAGTGCACCACCTCGTCGTGCGACAGCGACAGCACGAAGTTTTCGTTGAAGGCGTAGACGATGCTGAAGGTCAGCCGGCCGTGATGCCACTTCCGCTCGGCCGGCGGCACGCTGAAGTAGGCGAGCGTGTCGTGCATCCAGCCCATGTTCCACTTGAAGCCGAAGCCGAGGCCGCCCTGGTCGGTCGGCCGCGAGACGTTCGGCCACGACGTCGATTCCTCGGCGATCATCAGGATCCCGGGGTTGCGGGCGTGCAGGATAGAGTTCGTGTGCTTCAGGAACTCGATCGCCTCCAGGTTCTCCTTGCCGCCATAGACATTGGGCACCCAGCCGCCGTAGGCGGGACGCGAATAATCAAGGTAGAGCATCGAGGCCACGGCATCCACCCGCAGCCCGTCGAAGTGGTAGACCTCCAGCCAGAACAGCGCGTTGGCGATCAGGAAGTTCTCCACCTCGTGCCGCCCATAGTTGAAGATCAGCGTCCCCCAGTCGGGGTGCTCACCCTTGCGCGGATCGTCATGCTCGAACAGGTGGGTGCCGTCGAACCAGGCCAGCGCGTGAGCGTCCTTGGGAAAGTGCCCGGGCACCCAGTCGAGAATGACGCCGATGCCGTTCTCGTGGCACTGATCGACGAACTCCATCAAATCCTCGGGCGAGCCGAAGCGCGCAGTCGGCGCGTAGAAATGCGAGACCTGATAGCCCCATGACGGCTCGTAGGGATGCTCGGCGATCGGCAGCAGCTCGATATGGGTGAACCCCAGCGACTTGACATAGGGCACCAACTTCGCCGCCACCTCGCTGTAGGTGAGCCGGCGGCCGGCCGGACCCTGCATCCACGAGCCGAGGTGGAGTTCATAAATGGCGATCGGCTGTTGCCATGGCCGGCTCGCCGCCCGCTCCGTGAGCCAGTCGGCGTCCCGCCACACGTGTACTCCGTGCAGGTCATAGACGACGCTGGCGGTGGCGGGGGGCACCTCGGTACGAAAGGCGAAGGGGTCGGTTTTCAGGAAGACATCACCGTTGCGGGCGTGGATCTCGAACTTGTAGGTGTCGCCCTCCGCCGCCCCCGGCACGAAAACCTCCCAGACGCCCGAGTGACCGTGCCGCTTCATCGGATGGGCAAGGCCATTCCAGCCGTTGAACGGCCCGACCACCCCGATGCCTTCTGCATTCGGCGCCCACACTGCGAATGTCACCCCTGCGAGGCCGGCAACGGCACGCGGATGTGCGCCCAGCTTATCGAAGATCCCGTAGTGGTTGCCTTCGCCGAAGAGCTGGCGGTCGTGGCGGGTGAAGATGAAGTCGGCCAGTGCATAGGGTTCGATGATCTCTTGGGACGTACCGTCGCTGCCGAACACCCTCAGCCGGTAGTCCCCGGGGCCCACGGGCAGCCGCACCTCGAACAGCCCGGCAGGATCGACGGGCTGCATCTCATGGACAACCGCCGGCGTTGCGGCCGGCAACAGATGCACCGCAACGGCACCAGGCTGCAGCGTACGGACAGCAACGCCCGTGGCTGCAGGCATTGCCGGTGCTGGCGGGGCCGCCGGCACTGCGGTGCCCACCGCCTCGCCCGTTACCGCGCTCGCGCCGGCCACTGGTGGCGGCAGAACGGGATGAATGCCCAGCACGGCGTAGGGATCATCGTGCCGGCCGAGCACGATGCGGCGGATCTCCCGCTCGCTGAGGCCGGGTTCCGGCAGCGGATCGCGGACGATCAGACGCGACCCCGACAGCGCCTCGGCCGGCAATGCCAGCAGCGCGCGGAGCGTCGCGCTGGACCCGGCCAGCGCGTCGGCATGCCAGCACTGCAGCCGAAACAGCGCTGCCGACAACAGGATGCTGCGCACCTCGCCCTTGGCCAGGTCGAAGCGCAAGGGCGCATCTTCCGCATCCACTCGTTCCAGCAGGCGGGTGCCGTCGAACCACGCGAGATCGGCCGCATCAGCCGGAAAGACATCGTCCGGCGCCGCCAGGACGACCCCGATGCCGGCAGCGTGACAGGCGTCGATCCAGGCTGGCTCGCCTTCCGGCAGAGCCGTTCCGGTCGAATTGGCGAACAGCCCGCCGGCGGCGCTGGCCTCGCCGTCCTCGCCGCGCGGCTCGACGAAGGCGACGCCCGCCGCCGTCGCGGCATCCGGCCACGCCGGCGCCGCCGCAGCCGCCCACGGCACGCTGCAGCTGCGCAGGCCGCGCCCGGCCATCACTTCGCCGCGGCGATGCGCCATCCACGCGCCGTCTCGCCACTCGCGTCCGACGACGCTGGTAACGACGGAGGCTCGTGCGGGACACGGCTCGCTGGCGGTAGCAAAGGGATCCGGCTTGAGAAAGACCGCCCCTTCCCTCGTCTTGATCTCGAACTTGTAGAAATCGCCGGTCCCGGCACCGGGGATGAACACCTGCCAGACGCCGAGACGGCCCGTCCGCTGCATCGGATGCCGGCGCCCGTCCCACGCGTTGAAGGGACCTACGACGCTGACCCGCGCCGCGTTCGGTGCCCAGACGCCGAAGTCGACGCCGGCGACGCCAGCGCGTCGGGCCGGCCGCGCGCCCAACCTCTCGAACAGGCGGGCATGCCGGCCGGCAGTGAACAGCGCCTCGTCGTTCTCGCTGAAGGCGGGAGGGCTGAACCGGTAGGCATCAGCGAAGCAGTGCGCGGGAGCACCATTGCCGAAGCGGGCGAGCAGATCATAGGCGGGCGCTCGCGTGGCTCCCGGCAGCCGGAGCTCGAACAGGCCGTCGGCGTGGATGCGCCGCATCTCGCGCGGGGGGGCTGTTGCGCCCGAGAAACGCAGCCCCACCCCTTCCGCGCCGGGAAGGAACGCACGCACGACGACGCCCGCGCCACCGTCCGGATGCGGGCCGAGCACGCTGTAGGGTGAATCGTGCCACGAACCGACGACGCGGGCGATCTCGTCCGCCGTCAGCGTGGGCGGTTCCTCGGGTTGCGGAGGCTCGCGGCGAGGCCCGGCCGTTGCCGCGGGTGTCTCGGATGTGGGGTGCGGGTGCGAGGGTTCGTCCGCGGAATCGATGGTCGGGTCGGGAAGAGGCTGTGGGATCGGCTCGCTGACCACCATGGGCTCGACCGTTGGAGACGCGGGAACGGGCACGCCATCCGCCGCCTGCGAGACCCGGCAAGCCGCGTGCACCCTTGCGGCTCTTTCTCAAGGCCGGGACCCCCCGCCGCGGCGTTACGCACCCGCAGCAAAAACTATTAGGCCTTCCGCATAAGGTCAAGCGCACCGGCGGCGGCAGACCCGTGCGAAACGGCATTGCCGATCTGCCCCAGGCGCAGGTTGCGCGGGACCGCACCTTCGGCCTATCGTTACCGCCGTCTTGGGGAGTAGCCACCCTTCCAAGGTCGGAAGGGGCTCGCGTCAACATGCTTGGCTCAGGCCATGGCGCGAGCGGCCCGTTGGGGGCTCGGCGAGACCGATGTCCGTCGGCGCGGGAGAAAGCCGGTACGCGCCGCGCCGGGCATGGGTCATTTGCCGGCTTCCTGAACAGGCCATGAAACAGCTCCTCATCATTTTCGGGACGGTCTTCCTCGCCGAACTCGGCGACAAGACCCAGCTTGCCACCCTGCTGTTTGCCGCGGAGAGCCGCTACCACCCGGTGTGGGTCTTTGCTGCAGCGGCGTCAGCCCTGGTGTTGTCGACGGCGGTTGCCGTCGTCCTGGGGGCCAGTGCGGAGCGCTATCTGACGACCATCCCGCTCAAGCTGATCGCGGGAGCAGGCTTCGTCATCATCGGGCTCTGGACGATCTGGAACCATTTCGCCGCGTCCTGACCGGCGGCGGCGCAGTTAAGCTTGCCGAACGGCGCATGCGATCGCAAACTTGCCGCGAAAACGCCGGACGCAGGTGGCAAGGACTTGCAGAGACCGGAAGACAATCAGGAGCGAAACGGCGAGGCGGCATGGATTACGAGGGTTTTTTCGAGGAGCGCATCGGTTCCCTCAAGCGCGAGGGAAGGTATCGCGTCTTTGCCGACCTGGAGCGGCAGGCGGGCAAGTTTCCGCGAGCCTTCTGGCACGGCAGCGCCGGCATGCGCGAGATCACCGTCTGGTGTTCCAACGATTATCTCGGGATGGGTCAGCATCCCGCCGTTCTCGATGCCATGCATGCCGCCATCGGCCGCTGCGGCGCCGGGGCCGGCGGCACCCGCAACATCTCCGGCACCAACCACGACCACGTCCTGCTGGAGCGTGAACTGGCCGACTGGCACGGCACGCAGGCCGCGCTGCTGTTCGGCTCGGGGTGGATCGCCAATATGACGGCGCTGTCGACGCTGTGCCGCCTGCTGCCCGATTGCGTCGTGTTCTCGGACGCGAAGAACCACAACTCGATGATCGAGGGTATCGTCCATTCGAAGGCGGAGAAGCGCATCTTCCGCCACAACGATGTCGACGACCTCGCCCGCCAACTTGCCGAGTATCCGCGCGAGCGGGCAAAGCTGATCGCTTTCGAGAGCGTCTATTCTATGGATGGCGACATCGCGCCGATCGCACGGCTGTGCGACGTGGCCGATGACTACGGCGCGATGACCTTCCTCGACGAGGTGCACGCCGTCGGCATGTACGGTGCGCGGGGCGGTGGTGTGGCCGAGCGCGACGGCGTCGCGGAGCGGCTGACGGTGATCCAGGGCACCCTGGCCAAAGCGGTCGGCGTCGTCGGTGGCTACATCGCCGGAAGCGCCGCGATGTGCGATGTCGTCCGGTCCTTCGGCTCCGGCTTCATCTTTTCCACGGCGCTGCCGCCGTCGGTGGCCGCAGGCGCGCTTGCCTCGATCCGATGGCTGAAGCAGCACCCGGAGGTGCGCGAACGGCACCAGGAACGCGCCGCTACCCTGAAGCGCCGCTTCCGCGAAATCGGCGTGCCCGTGCTGCCGTCGGTGAGCCACATCGTCCCGGTGCTCGTCGGTGACCCGGTGCTGTGCAAGCAGGCCAGCGACACGCTGATGGAGCGGCACGGCGTCTACGTGCAGCCAATCAACTATCCGACGGTCGAGCGTGGTACCGAGCGGCTGCGCTTCACCCCCTGTCCGCTACACTCCGACGCGGACATCGACCACTTGGTGATGGCCATGCGCGACGTCTGGCAGCGGCTGGGGCTGCGCGCCGCCGCCTGAACGCCGGCAACCGCATCGTCACGGCAGCAGCTCAGCCGCGGCCGTGACGATATTTATTGGCCCAGTGCTTGCCCAGCAGCTTGCGGATCTGCGCCGCAACCTGCTGATTGACCGCATCCGCCTTGCGGCGAAGCTTTCGCGGCTTGTCCTGCTCTACGGCCGCTGCATTGCCCGGTCCGGCCGGCCGGCGGGTAGACATCGTCGTGGTTCCTCGGGTAAGGACCTTCCCAACAGAGGAGATATGCGCCGGCCCGCCGGGGTGGGCAAGAACGTGCGAATATTCCTTCGCTCATCTAAATATTCCTAGTGTATTACCGGCCATTGTGCTAGTGTTCCAGAATTGTGTACGCCAGGAAGCACCGCCGCGCATGGGGGAGTGACGCGACATGATCGACCTGACGAACAGCTGGGTGCGCTTTCGCACCTTGCCGGAACAGATTCTCGACGAGCTGCCCGAGCACGTACGGACGACCTTCTGCGCCGCCCGCCGGGGGGGCTTCGATGTGGAGATGCTGTGCGCCGGGGTCCGTCCGCCACGGCGGCAACGGGCACGCCGCCGCTTCGTGCTGGTCGCAGACGACGTGGGCGACGCGGTGAGCGATGGGGGACCGCTGAACTTCGACCTCGCAGCCGTCGCCGCCGACGTGCGCGCCGCCAACCGGCTGTTCGTGCTGGCGACACAGTCCTCCGCGAAACTTTATATCGCTGCCTACGCCGCGGCGGTCGAGGACCTGGAGAGCGGTTTCGACGCGGCCCTGGTCGTTGAGACGCGGCCGCCGCTCGCCCTGTCCTGGGCACGCACCCTCGCCGCCCTACGCGGAGGCGCAACGCTGCACCGGCTGCGGCGACCCGGGCGCTCGGTCAACCGTCCCCTGTACCGCCAAAACTGACGCTGCCTCGTCTTCCCCTCGTCGTCGCCAACAGCGAGAAACCGCCGGCCGCTCATGCCTCTTCCGGCACCGTCGCCACCATCGA
>JAEULG010000242.1 GCA_016793875.1 Rhodospirillales bacterium
CTGGAGAAGGCGGCGATCCCGCCCAGCGCCGACGAGGGCCTCATCGTCCTCGACAGCGCCAAGTCCGCCGCCGCCTTCCTCAAGGCCTGCCGCACCCTGCGCGTCTGGTCGCGCGAGCCCGACGTCAAGCTGTAAGGAGCAATGGCCGGGCGGCCGAGGCCGCCCGGCCACCTCCCTTGCGCCGCCACCCCCCTCATCCAGCACGCAGCCGCAGCTAAGGCATGCGGGCCCATGCGCGCTACGTGGACGCGCCGCCTAGGCAACGATTCGGAATGATGAATCCCGCTCAGCCGATAGCGCGGAGCGCCGCAGGTCTGCTCCGCGCCACTGCATCGCCGCGATTCCGAAGCGTTCGAAGTTGAACGCCCCTCAGCGCAGGCGTAGGATCAACTACCCATAATTGACACCCTCCGAACGCGGTCGGCGCAGGAACACGGCCGGATGGGGGAAAGGATCGCTTTTCTTCTCAGCGGCACAATCGGGCGGGCGAGATCCTCATAGAAGGAAATGCTGGCATGAAAATAAGCGGGCTTGTCGTCGCCGTCGTGGCGGCCCTGTTCTCAACAGTGGCATCGGCGCAGTCACCCGATAACGCCGTGTGGGGAGTTACCGAGCGGAATGAAGTCTTGCGCTGGAATTCGGCCCTGAACGGCTTCGAAGGAGTCCCCGGAAGCCTGCAACAGGTCTCGGTCGGGAGCGACGGCGTGGTGTGGGGGATCGATCCCGAAGGCACTGTCCAGCGCTGGATCGGTTCCCAGTGGCAACAAGTCCCCGGCATGAAGCTCAAGCAACTCTCGGTCCGCAGTGGTCAGGAGGTCTGGGGGGTGGATGCCGACGACCACCTCTTCCGCTGGGACGGCTCGGCATGGCAACCGACGGGCATTACCACCGCGTTCGTCTCGGCGGGAGCCGATGGGACCGTGTGGGGGATTTCAGCGCCCGCCTCCGGCGTCAATGCCGGCATCATCCAGCCGATTTCCGATTGGCTGAACCACCAAGGCGGCTCGCCGATCGAAGTCCCCGGCGCTCCTCCCGTCCGGCGGGTTTCGGTTACGGATGGATCCCGGCTGTGGGCGATCGATGACCTCTGGCTCCTCCATCAGTGGACGGCCGCCGGATGGCAGCGGGTTGACGGTCAGTACAGGGATGTGGCGCAGGCCGCGAATGGCGAACTGTGGGCGGTGTACCGGAGCGGAATCGTTACGTTCCGCAACGACCCCTCGGCCCCCCCGCGGCAGATGCAGTCGGTGGGAGCGGCATATGTGGCCAACTCCGCCACGCTTCTCAAGCAGATCGCCGTCGGCGCCGCGCCACCGACAGAACCCGCCCTGACTGCGGATCAGCAACTGATCGTGGATACCCATAACCGCGAACGCCAAACCCATCCGGGGGTTGGTCCGCTGCAGTGGTCTCCGGAACTGGCGCAGTGGGCGCAGGCGTGGGCGCAATCGGTGGCCGCCGCCAACGTCATGACCCATCGCGGGGATCAACGCGGCAATCCCTTCCGGCCGGGCGAAGGGCTGGGCGAGAACATCTACGGTTGGAACCCGGCGAAGACCGGCGGCGACGCGGTTCTGAGCTGGATCGCCGAAAAGCAATGGTATGATTATGCGCAAGATAGCTGTGCTGCCGGCAAGGTCTGCGGCCACTATACGCAGGTGGTATGGAAGAACTCGCGCTACGTCGGTTGCGGCAAGGCGATGGCTGCCAATGGGACGCTCTATTACGTCTGCAACTATTACCCCGCTGGAAACACCGGCGGCAGGCCATACTAGCGTATCCCGCTATCGGGAAGACGCTCGAAAGCACCGCACCTCTCTAACCTCGACGAGGTCGTGGCGAGGAGATCACTTGTGGCAATATTTGAGCCAACGATTTCGTCGATTCACTCGCGGCTGTCCTGTTGTTGCTTCGGCAGGCAGGCAATGTCGCAATGGGTCGGGGCGCCATGACCGGGTGGCCACCCCCGGTCCCGGTGCGGGTGGGGCGAGCCCAACCCCAGACGCCGGCGGCGGGCTGAGGGATTCGGCTTTGCGGAGCCGAAATGCGATAATCGCTCCCCCAAGCTGATGTGACACGAGTAGTCCGGGCCTTATGGCGATCACCGTTCGCGATCTGCGGATCGACTTCTTTCGCGGGCTCGCCCTGTTGATGATCTTCATCGATCACGTGCCGGGCAACGCCCTGTCGGCGCTGACTTTACAGGCGTTCGGGACCTGCGATGCTGCCGAGGTTTTCGTCCTGTTGGCGGGCTACTCGTCCGGCCTCGCTTTCGCCCCGATCTTCCAGCGGGCGAGTTGGCCCGCCGCCACGGCGCGGGTGTTGATTCGCTGCTGGGACATCTACGTCGCCCACATCGTGCTGTTCTGCGTCGTGGCCGGCATCGTCGTCTCCGCCGTCCGCCACTTCGACAACCCGCTCTATCTCGAGCACGTGAACCTGCTGCCGCTCTTCGCCGACACCGAGGGCGCGCTGGTCGCCGTGCTGACCCTGCACTATCTGCCGAACTTCCTTGATATCCTGCCGCTCTACGTGCTGCTGCTGGCGCTGGTCCCGTTCGCCCTGCCGCTGGCCCTGCGCCAACCGGCGCTGGTGTTGCTCGCCGCCGCGGCGCTCTGGGGCCTCGTCCAGGTGGCGCCGTTCAATCTGCCCAACTATCCCGGCGATGCCGGCTGGTATTTCAATCCGTTCGCCTGGCAGTTCCTGTTCGTGATCGGCCTCGTGCTGGGCTCCCTGCGGCACCGCGGCGTCCGCCTCGATCCCCGCCTCTGCCGGCTGCTGGTGATCGCCTCGGGGCCGGTGGTCCTGGTGGCACTGCTCGTCGCCGCGCCGTGGCGTCAGATCCCGGGACTGGAGGAGGTGGTGATCATTCCCTGGTCGTGGCTGCCGCCGGTGAGCAAGACCGACCTTTCGGTTATCCGCCTCGTCAACATCCTCGCGCTATTCTGTCTTGCCGGATCGCTGATCAGGGCCGAGGCGCCCTGGCTGCGCGGCCGGATCGGTGGCGCCGTCGCCCTGCTCGGCACCCAGCCGCTGCCAGTGTTCTCGGTCGGCATCGTTGCCTCGGTGCTCGGCGCCGTGGTCTTCTTTGAGGCCGGACGCGGCCTGCTTGCGCATGTCGTGGTCAACCTGACCGGCGCGCTCGCCGCGCTCGCGGTTGCATGGATTGCGGCATGGCTGAAGAGCGAACCCTGGCGGCGGCCCGCCGCCATCGCCGACGACGGCGGTGCCCACCCCGCCCCCGTTGCTGGACTCGAAAGGCGATGATGCGGACGCTGGCCCTGCTGTTTCTGCTTCTCGCATCGGCGACGGCAAGCGCTGAGTCGTCCGCCCATCGCTCCCGCCATACGGACGAGCAGTGCGAAGCGCCGTCGGAGTACCTGCGGTTCGATTCTGACCTCGCAGTCGCAAGGGCCAGCGTGCGCGACGAGCATCGTCTCGACATCGTCGCCCTCGGCTCGTCGACGACGCAGGGCGTCGGCAGCAGCAAGCCGGGCGCAGATTATCCCAGCCGGCTGAAAACGGAACTTTCGGAGCTCTTGGCGGGCGTCGAGGTCACCGTGTGGAACCGGGGGGTCGGCGGGCAGACCGCACGCGACATGCTGGAGCGGCTTTATTCGGACGCCGTCGATCCACAGCCGCAACTGGTCATCTGGCAGACCGGCGTCAACGACGCTATCGACCACGTCCCGGTGGACCAGTTCGCCGAGACGCTGCGCCAGGGAATCGATGTGCTCCGCGAGCACGACATCGACGTCATCCTCATGGACATGCAGTACTATCCGGCCTCCATCCGGCTCCCTGACTACGGCGAATACCTTGAAGCGATGCGCGAGGTGGCGCAGGAAAAGCAGGTACCGGTGTTCCGCCGCTTCGATATGATGAAATACTGGTTGACGTCCGGCGAATTCAGCCTCGACGAGCTCCTTTCCCGCGACGGCCTGCACATGGTCGACCGAAGCTATTATTGCCTCGCCCTGGAGCTCGCCGACGCTATCGTCGGCGAATTGCGCTGACGGCTGTCCGGTAGCTCCCCCTTCTTCGCTTCCTCGGCAGCGATAGCGAAGCGCCCCCTGTTCTCCCACCCCATCCAATTTCCGCCGACATAATGTCCACCGGTCCGCGCGGACGGATCGTGGGTGGTGCGGTTCGCTGCGCTCACCGCCACCCTACCCGTTCTCGGTGCCAGGGATGCGGTTCGCTGCGCTCAGCAGCCCCTATGGCACCCGCGACACCGATGCGTGGCGGGGTTACCGCGTCCAGATGGCATGGTCGACGTTCTTCGTCAGGTCGGGAAACTCGGCAGCGTGGAAGGTCGGCTCCTTGCCCGCCTTGCGCTGGGCGAAGTAGTCGCGGGTCAGCACCACCACCGTCTTCGACAGCAGGACGATGGCGATCAGGTTGATCGTCGCCATCAGCCCCATCGATGCATCGGCGGTATCGAACACCGTCGCCACCGTCTGGATCGCCCCCCACACCACCATCGCCAGCGCCGCGATCCGCAGGGCGATGAGCCCGGTCAGGTGGCCGTGCCCCAGATAAATCACCGCGTTCTCGGCGTAGGAGTAGTTGCCGATGATCGAGGTGAAGGCGAAGAAGAAGATGGCGATGGCAACGAAGTACTTGCCGAGAAAGCCGAAGTGCTCGGATAGCGCCGCCTGGGTGAGCTGCATGCCGGTGACGCCGGAGCCCGGCTCCAGCGCGCCGGACAAAAGGATCATGATGGCGGTGCAGGTGCAGATCACCAGCGTATCGATGAACACGCCGAGCGCCTGTACGAACCCCTGTGAAGACGGATGGTGCGGATCAGGTGTGGCGCAGGCGGCGATATTGGGGGCCGAGCCCATGCCCGCCTCATTGGAGAAAAGACCGCGCTTGACCCCGTTCATCATCGCCGCGGCGACCCCGCCGGCCACCCCGCCCGCCGCCTCGTGCCACCCGAAGGCGTTTTCGATGATGTGGGCGATGACGCCGGGCACCAGCGTGAGGTGAGTGACGACGACGTAGAGGGCGAGCAGCAGGTAGCCGATCGCCATGAACGGAACGACGAGTTCGGCAACAGCGGCGATCTTGCGCAGGCCGCCGAAGATGATGATCCCGGCGAAGAGCGCCAGCACCAGGCCGGTGATCAGCTTGGGGACGCTGAATGCCCCTTCCATCGCTTCGGCGATGGAGTTCGCCTGCACGGCGTTGAAGACGAGACCGAACGACAGCACCAGGCACACCGAGAAGATCATCCCCGCCCACGGCGCCTTAAGCCCCTTGGCGATGTAGAAGGCGGGGCCGCCGCGATACTGGCCGGTATCGTCGGTCACCTTGTAGAGCTGGGCGAGGGTACTCTCCGAATAGGCAGTCGCCATGCCGACAAGGGCAACCATCCACATCCAGAAGATGGCGCCGGGGCCCCCCAGGTAAAGGGCAACGGCGACGCCGGCGAGGTTACCGGTGCCGACCCGCGAGGCGAGACTGATGGTCAGCGCCTGGAAGGGCGAGATGCCGGCCCGGTCGGTGCTGCGCGAGCCGCGGATTACCCGGAAGAACTCGCCGAAGTGGACGAACTGCAG
>JAEULG010000283.1 GCA_016793875.1 Rhodospirillales bacterium
GCAATCCCCGAAAGGGTACGTACTGACGCTGCGGCGCTGTGGGCGAGGCTCGGCCGCGACGGCTTCCGCAATGCCCTGGCAGAACGCGACCCGGGCGCGGCAGCGCGCCTGCCCGCCGGCGACCGGCAGCGGCTGCTGCGCGCTTGGGAGGTGGTGCAGGCGACCGGCCGGACCCTCAGTGACTGGCAGGCGGCAGCGGTGCCCGCCGCTGTGGACGCTCCGGACGGGAGTTTCGCCACGCTGGTGCTGCTGCCACCCCGCGAGATCCTCTACCCCATGCTCGATTCCCGCCTGCTGCGGATGATCGCGGCGGGCGCCGTCGACGAGGTGCGCCGGCTGCTGGCGCTGGAGCTCGACCCGACGCTGCCGGCGATGAAGGCGCTGGGTGTGCGCGAACTCGCCGGATTTCTAGACGGATCGATGCCGCTCGAAGCGGCGGTCGCGACGGCGCAGCAGGCCACGCGACGCTTCGCCAAGCGGCAGATGACCTGGCTGCGCCACCAGCTGCCTGGGGCGGCTGCGTTTCATGAGCAATATTCGGAAAGGTCGAAAGCAGAAATCTTTGCGTTTATTCGCCATATGCTCTTGACCAGCCGAACCTGAGCCACTAGGTTCCCGCCATCAGCGATCGACCCGGCCTTCGTGCCGGGATTTTTTCGATCCCCCGCGCGCATCTCGGAACAGCATAGATGCCGGCGCGACCGTGAAAACTCAGGAGCTTATGATGGCGTACGAAGAGATGTTGGGTGCGAAGATCGTTCTCAGGGCGCTGGCCGACCAGGGCGTCCGGGATGTATTCGGATACCCAGGCGGCGCCATTCTCCCGGTATACGACGAACTGCACCAGCAGAACCAGATCCGCCACATCCTGGTGCGCCAGGAAGGCGGCGCGGTGCACGCTGCCGAGGGCTACGCCCGCTCGACCGGCAAGGTCGGCTGCGTCATCGTCACCTCCGGCCCCGGCGCCACCAATGCGGTGACCGGGATCACCGATGCGCTGATGGACAGCATCCCGCTGGTGATCCTGTGTGGCCAGGTGCCGACCCACCTGATCGGCAACGACGCCTTCCAGGAGTGCGACACCACCGGCATCACCCGGCCGTGCACCAAGCACAACTACTTGGTCAAGAGCACCGCCGATCTGGCGCGGACGATCCACGAAGCGTTCTACGTCGCCCGCAGCGGCCGGCCCGGCCCGGTGCTGATCGACCTGCCGAAGGATGTGCAGATGGGCACCGGCCCGTACATCCCGCCGCAGGACATCGTGCACCGCACCTACCAGCCGAAGACGCATGGCGATCGTGCCGCCATCGAACAGGCGGTGGCGCTGATGGCGCAGGCCGAGCGGCCGATCCTGTACTGCGGCGGCGGCGTCATCAATTCCGGAACGGAAGCTTCGGAGCTGCTGACCGACCTCGTCGACCTGACCGGCTTTCCGGTGACGCTGACCCTGATGGGCCTCGGTGGGGTGCGCGCCTCGCACCCCAACTTCCTCGGCATGCTGGGAATGCACGGCACCTACGAGGCCAACATGGCGATGCACGGCTGCGACGTCATGGTGTGCATTGGTGCCCGCTTCGATGACCGGGTGACCGGCCGGCTCAATGCGTTCGCGCCGAACGCGAAGAAAATCCACGTCGATATCGATCCTTCATCGATCAACAAGAACGTGATGGTCGACATCGGCATCATCGGCGACATCAAGAACGTGCTGCGCCAGATGATCGAGGTTTGGAAGGCTTCCAGCGCGCGGCCTGAGCCGAAGGCGCTCGCCGCCTGGTGGCAGCAGATCGACCAGTGGCGCGCCCGCAACTCGCTCGCCTACCGCCAGAACGGCGAGATCATCAAGCCGCAGCATGCGATCCGCCGCCTCTACGAACTGACCCGGCACCGCGACGACGTTTTCATCACCACCGAGGTCGGCCAGCACCAGATGTGGGCAGCGCAGCACTTCGGCTTCGAGAAGCCGAACCACTGGATGACCTCGGGCGGGCTCGGTACCATGGGCTACGGCTTGCCGGCGGCGATGGGCGTACAGCTGGCGCATCCCGACGCCCTCGTCGTCGATATCGCCGGCGAGGCCTCGACGATGATGAACATCCAGGAGCTGTCGACCATCGCCCAGTACCGGCTACCGGTGAAGGTGTTCATCCTCAACAACGAGTACATGGGGATGGTGCGGCAGTGGCAGGAATTGCTCCACGGCAGCCGCTATTCGCAGAGCTACATGGAATCGCTGCCCGATTTCGTGAAGCTGGCGGAAGCGTTCGGCGGCGTCGGGCTGCGAGCCGAGCGGGTGGACCAACTCGACGACGTGATCCGCGAGATGATCAGCATCAACCGGCCGGTCATCGCCGACATCCGCGTCGACAAGGCGGAGAACTGCTTCCCGATGATCCCGTCGGGCGCCGCCCACAACGAGATGCTGATGGGCCCGCAGGACAAGGCGGAGCAGCCGATCTCCGAGGACGGCATGGTTCTCGTCTAGACCCCGCCGCACGGCCCTCACCCCAGGACCTCTCCCGCCAGCGGGAGAGGCAGGGGCCCGCAACAACGGGAGGGTGAGTGTCCCCCTGCGCCGGATCAACGCCGGCCCGTCAGAACAATCAACAAGGATCAATCGCCATGCCTGAGAGTGCTCGGCAGGAAACCCATATCCTCTCGGTGCTCGTCGACAACGAGCCGGGCGTGCTTGCCCGGGTCATCGGCCTGTTCTCCGGCCGCGGGTACAACATCGAGAGCCTCACCGTCGCCGAGATCGACCCTGAGGGCAAGGTTTCGCGCATCACCATCGTGACCTCCGGCACGCCGATGGTCATCGAACAGATCAAGAACCAGCTCGGCCGGCTGGTGCCGGTGCACAAGGTGCGCGACCTGACCGTCGCCGGGCCTTACGTGCAGCGTGAGATGGCGCTGGTCAAGGTGCGCGGCCAGGGCGAGCACCGGGTGGAGGCGCTGCGGATCGCCGATATCTTCCGCGCCCGCGTCGTCGATTCCACCAACGAGTCGTTCGTCTTCGAGATCGTCGGCAAGACCACCAAGCTCAACGCCTTCATCGGCCTGATGCGCCCGCTGGGCCTGATCGACGTGGCGCGCACCGGCGTCGTCGGCATCGCCCGCGGCTCCGGCGAGTTCT
>JAEULG010000289.1 GCA_016793875.1 Rhodospirillales bacterium
AGCAGATGGCGGATCAGCGAGGTCTTTCCGGCACCAAGAAAGCCGGTGACGATGGTTGCTGGGATTTTCACGGAGCAGCGCCCTTTGCGGTGTCTTTGAGGATGAACGGCAGCCCGGCGGCGACGAAGACGACGCGGCCGGCGGCGGCGGCGACCGCCTGGTTGAGGCGGCCGGCGTGGTCACGGAACGCCCGGCCGAGGGGCGTCGCCGGCACGATGCCGAGGCCTACCTCGTTGCTGACGAGGACGACCGGGCCAGCGGCGGCGGCGAGCGCTGCGAGCAAAGAGGAGGCGGCGGCATCAATGTCGCGGTCGGCACCCATCAGGTTGCCGAGCCACAGGGTCAGGCAGTCGACCAGGATCGGCCGGTCCGGACGGGCGCACCGGGCAATCGCCTCCGGCAGCCCGAGCGGCTCCTCCACCGTCTCCCAGCCGGCTCCGCGGCGGGCGCGATGCAGGCGGATGCGCTCGGCCATCTCATCGTCCCCGGCTTCTGCCGTCGCCAGATAGAGGGCAGGCCCAGGCGCACCGATCAGCCGCTCGGCGTACGTGCTCTTGCCCGAGCGCGCACCGCCCAGCACCAGCGTCACGACCGGCAGCACGGATGCGGTTGGATCGGCGAACGCAGACAGCAAGGCCGGCACTCCTCCCTCCGAGGACGAACAATGCCTCTCGTGCCGGGGAGGTCTCCTGGCTCGGGGTCACGGGCCGCGGCCGCCTTCCCGATGCTCTCGCACCAGTGGCTCCCTCGCCGCGAGGGACTGCCGCGGTCTCGCCGCTTACAGTTGCGGGGGCAGCGCCGGGCTTGCGGGATCCACCCGCGCACCGGTCTTCCCTGTCTCGACACGCAGAGCGACCCTAGCACACGCCGGCGCGGGGAATCCAGCGGACCGGCGCGTTTATGGACAGCACCCGCCACACCCCGCCGGCGCCGCGCAGCAGGCCGGTGCCGAGGCGGTCGAGGCGTGTCAGCGAGAGGTTGTCGACGACGATCGCCATTGCCACGACCGGCGGCAGGCCGAGCGCGTGGGCACAGGCGGCGCGGATCGTGCCGCCGTGACTGAAGCAGGCGATGTCCCGTCCGGGAAAGCGCGCCGAAACCCGGTCGATCGCCGCGCCGACCCGCGCCATCTGCATGGCGAAGCTTTCGCCGCCGGGAGGACAGTTGCCAGTCGGGTCCCGCCAGAAGGCGGCCAGGGCGTCAGGGTCACGCGCCTGCAGTTCCGCCCACCCCGACCCCTGCCAGTCCCCGAAGCTCTGCTCGATGAAGGCGGGCTCGACCAGCGGCTCCGGCCGCGGCGGCCCGGCAGCGGCGACGGCCGCAAGCGTCTGCCGGGTCCTGACCAGCGGGCTGACGATGGTGACGGCGTCAAGAGGCAGCAGTGCCGCAAGAGAAGCCGCGGCGGCGACATCCGACGTATCGCAATCGACGTCGAGATGGCCGTTGATGCAGCCTTCCGCACCCGGCACCCGCGCGTGGCGGATCCACCACCAGCGCGTCTCGCTCATATCAGCATGGCGACGGCGGCCAGGGCGGCGGTCTCGGCGATCACCTGGATGGCGCCGAGAACGTCGCCGGTCTGGCCCCCGAGGGTGCGCTGCGCCACCAGCGTCGTCATCAGCGTCGCAAGGGCAACCGCAAGGCCGATGCCGAGGCTGACCCAGAAGCCGACGGCGAACAGGGCGGCGACGAAGGCCAGCACCGCGGCGGTGATCACTTGCGGCCAGCCCGGCGCACCGGCCCCGGCCGCCAGTCCGTCCTCGCGCGCAGGCCGCTGCCAGCGCATCGCCGCAGGAAGCATCGCCCGCGAGGCCGCTCCGGCAGCGATGAGCGCCCCGATCGCGAGGTCCGGCGACGGCAGGCCGCTGAGAATCGAGGCGCGGATCGACACTCCGAAGATCACCGCGAGGGTGCCGAAGGTGCCGATGCGGCTGTCGCGCATGACTTCCAGGCGCCGTTCAGCGGTCCCCAGCGTACCGAGGCCGTCGGCAAAATCGGCAAGGCCGTCCTCATGCAGCGCGCGGGTCAAAAGAGCGCCGGTGGCGAGCGCGATCAGGGCGCAGGTGAGCGGATGCAGCCCCACCTCGAAGGCGGCGAGCAGGATGAGGCCGGAGGCGAGGCCGATACCGACCCCGACCAGTGGAAAGAAGGCACTGGCGCGGCCGAGAACCTCGCCATCCGCTGCCTCGACAGGGGCGGCCGGACGCGGCGGGCGCGGCGCAATCGGCAGCCAGGTCAGGAAAGCACCGGCAGAGCAAAGGTCCCGCCAATACCCGCAGATGGCTCCAGGGATATCGACCACGTCGGGATGTTTGAAGGAGGTCCCCAAGGCGTGCGTTCCGATCGGCGGACGATTGGGTTAAGCAGGCTGGTTATAGGAGAAGCGCCGTCGAAAGCAATGGGGTGTGAGATGAGGATCGGGAGCGATTCGCCGGTAACCGCAGCATCCGTGACACAGCTGCTGCAGGCACTGCCGGGTCCTGACGACGCGGCGAGCCGTGCCGCGGGTGAGCGCGAACAGCGGTTGACCAAACCTGCCGGCGCCCTCGGCCGGCTTGAGGAGTTGACCGAATGGCTCGCCGCTTGGCAGGAACGCTATCCGCCGCAGCTGCGGCGGGTGGTGGCTTTCGTCTTCGCCGGCAACCACGGCATCGTCGACCACGGGGTGTCCGCCTACCCGCCCGAGGTCACCGCCCAGATGGTCGGCAACTTCGCCGCCGGCGGTGCTGCCGTCAGCCGCCTGTGCCGCACCTTCGACGTGGAGTTGCGGGTGATCCCGCTGGCGCTCGACCGGCCGGCGTTCGATTTCACCCGCGGCCCGTCGCTCAGCGAGGCAGAATTTGCCGGTGCCTTCGCCGCCGGGCAGGCGGCCGCCGCCGAGGGGACGGACCTGCTGTGCCTCGGCGAGATGGGTATCGGCAATACCACCGCCGCGGCGGCACTGGCGCACGCCTTGTTCGGCGGCCGCGCCACTGCTTGGACCGGGCCCGGCACCGGCGTCGACGGCGACCGGCTGGCGGCGAAGCAGCGGGTCGTCGCCGCGGGGGCGCAGCGTCACCGGGGCGAGACGGACGACCCGATCGACCTGCTCCGCCGGATCGGCGGCCGCGAACTGGCCGCCATCGCCGGCGCG
>JAEULG010000039.1 GCA_016793875.1 Rhodospirillales bacterium
GGCATGGAGTTCACGCCAGAGGCGCGGATTCCCGATCCGCAGCGGATGGCCCGCGCCTACAACCAGTCGGCGGCGACCCTCAACCTGATCCGGGCGTTTGCACAAGGCGGCTACGCCGACCTCAACCAGGTGCACCTGTGGAACCTCGGCTTCGTCGCCGACAGCCCGCAGGGCAGCCGCTACCGCGATCTCGCCGGCCGGCTCGACGAAGCGCTGGCGTTCATGGCCGCCTGCGGCCTGACCTCAGACACGACGCCGCAGATCCGCGAGACCAGCTTCTTCACCTCGCACGAAGCGCTGCTGCTGAACTACGAGGAGGCGCTGGCGCGCATCGACAGCACCACCGGCGACTGGTACGACACCTCGGCGCACATGCTGTGGATCGGCGAGCGTACCCGCGGACCGGACGACGCCCATGTCGAGTTCCTCAGCGGCGTCGGCAATCCGGTCGGGGTAAAGCTCGGCCCGGGTGTCAGTGGCGATGACCTGCTGCGGCTGATCGATGCCCTCAACCCGGCGAACGAGGCAGGACGGCTGACGCTGATCGTCCGCATGGGCCCGGAGAAGCTGGCAGAACGGCTGCCGGGGCTGATCCAGCGCCTCGTCCGCGAAGGGCGCCGCGTCGTCTGGGTGTCGGACCCGATGCACGCCAACACCGTCAAGGCGGCCGGCGGCTTCAAGACGCGGCACTTTGACCGCATCCTCCAGGAGGTGCGCACCTTCTTCGCCGTCCACGAGAGCGAGGGCACCTACGCCGGCGGCGTCCACTTCGAGATGACCGGCCAGGATGTCACCGAATGCGTCGGCGGCGCCCAGGCGATCACCGAGGCCACCCTCGGCGTCCGCTATCACACCCACTGCGATCCGCGCCTGAACGCCAGCCAGGCCCTGGAACTGGCGTTCCTGCTGGCAGAGATCCTGAAGGAGGGCCGCAGCCGTGAGCGCAAACAAGAGCTCCGGCGCGCTTTCGCCACCCTCTGACGGCAGCGGGACAGCCGCCCCCGACGATCCGCTGGAGCCGTCGGCGGGCGCGCTGCAGCCGCCTGCCGCCGGCATCGAGGCGTGGACGGACCGGTATTTCGTCAAGACCAAGCAGACCATCGGCCGCTTCGGCGACAAGACTGTCTGCTACGCCGTGTTCATGCGGCGTCCGGTGATCTTCACCCCGCGGCTGATGCTGCGCTGGATCGAAGAGGTGACGGCGGCGCGCGGTATCGATGTCCGCATCGACCTCAACTACCGCGAGGGCGACTGGGTCGGCGCCGGCGAGCCGCTCCTCTACATCACCGGCTCCTTCTACCATCTCGTCGACCTGGAGACGCTCTACCTGCAGAAGCTGGGCGCCTCCTGCGTCGCCGCCTACAACGCCTATACCATGTGCACCGACCTGCCGAAGGTCGCCTTCCTCGCCATGGACGCCCGCCACTGCGCCGGCACCGAGATGGCCGAGATGATGGCCTATGCCGCCGCCGTCGGCTCGGCGGCGGCGCGGCGGGAATCGGGCGCGCGCGGCTTCATCGGCAACGCCAACGATGCCACAGCCCACTACTTCGGCCAGACGAAGGGGCTCGGCACGATGCCGCATGCGCTGATCGGCTATGCCGGCTCGACCCTGCGCGCCGCCGAGATGTTCGCCGAAACCTTCCCTGGCGACGACCTGACGGTGCTGGTCGACTACTTCGGCCGTGAGGTCACCGATACCCTGGAGGTCTGCCGCCGCTTTCCCGATCTCGCCGCGGCGGGTCGGCTGGCGGCGCGGCTAGACACCCACGGCGGCCGCTTCCTCGAAGGCCTCGATCCGCAGGCGTCGTACGCGGTGCTGGAGCGACATGCACCACTGGCAGTGCGCCGCTACCGCAACGATACCGAGCTGCGCTACCTCACCGGCACCGGCGTCTCGGCGGCCGCCATCTTCCACATGCGCGAGCAGCTCGACGCCGCCGGCTTCCCGCGGGTTCGCATCGTCGCCTCGTCAGGCTTCGATGTGCAGAAGTGCAAGGTGATGGCCGATATCGACGCCCCGATCGATGCCATCGGCACCGGCTCGTACCTGCCCGACACCTGGAAGGAGACCTACGCCACAGCCGACATCGTCGAGTATGACGGCGTGGCGTCGGTGAAGATCGGCCGCGAATTCCTGCTGAAGCGCCGCGCCGCCGTCAGGGCGCCGTGAGGGGGATGCGGATCAGGTCGCGGTCCATGGTCAGGCGGCAGTCGCGCAGGTTGAAGCGGGTCAGGTAGAGAAAGGGACGCCCGCCGATGCTGGCGAAGGTCGGTGAGGGGCTCTGCGGATCGATGATCGACGGGTAGGCGTACGCCACCCGGCTGCTGCACGGAAAATCGTACATCATCGGCGCCGCCACCAGCAGTTCGGACGCGCTCCAGTGCAGCAGGTCGCGCGACCGGGAGATGCGCACGCCGGTCACCGTGCCGCCGCCCCCGTCCGGCCCGGTTGCGGAGAAAACGGCGAGGAACGTGCCGTCGGCTTCCTGGACGAGGCCGGTCACCGGTGCGGCAAGGCCGGCGACCGGGGTGCAGGCGACGGCCGCTGCGGGCGCCGGGGGCCGGGCGTAGGGATTGGTGAAGCGGACGGCAAATGCCGCGCCGTCCCAGGCGCGCCAGCGCGCCGGATCGGCGATATCGTCGGTGCGCAGCAGGCAGGCGCCGCGCTGCTGCGCGCCGCTCGCAGCGGCGAACACGAAAACGTAGAGGTAACCGTCGTACGCGATGATGTCGCTGGGGTTGAAGTAGCCCAGCGGATGGCCCTGCGGTCCGGCGTAGGGTAACGAAGGTGCGGCCACCAACCCGTTTCCTGCCGCCGCCCGGCGGAACGTCCGCCCGCCATCGGTGGAGACCACCTGCACGATCGCATTCCACCAGCAGTCCATATAGCGGCGGCTCGGGCAGCCGGCCGGGCGCAGGTGCCCATGGTATTCGGCATGGACGAGGCCATGCACCGTTGTCCCGTCGCCGGTGTGGAAGGCGGTGAGCCACAGACGGTCGTCGAACGCCGACGGATCATCGTTGCGTCCCCCTTCGAACACGATGCGGCAGTCGCGCGAGACATGGTCGAGCCCGGGGCCGAGGGAAGCGCGGTTTGCGAAGTGGGTGGCGAACAGGTGGACGGTTCCACCAGCATCGCGAAAGGCCCGCGCTGGCGCGTCGGGGGTATCCGCGTCGTCGCAACGATCGGAACGCCAGGAAAAGACCGTCTCCGCTAGATCAAGACGGGCCGTCGCGCCGGCGGCAGGCCACGCTCCCAGCAGCAGCAGCGCGACGAGAACGACGACGAAGGCGGCCGGCAACCGGCGTGGGCGTGCTGCAGTGTCCATAGGGAGCATTAGCGCACGGGAAAGTTGCCACCCGGTAAAGCGCGCGGCCAAGCGGTTGGCTGCAGTTCGTTAAGCTTTGCCGCGTAGACTCCGCCGCAACCGGTGGCACCCGTGGACCGAATGGGTTCGAGGGCCAGCGCTTTACATCGTCGCACTTCGACAGGACCGCCTCATGCCCGAGATCTGCATTCCCTTCGGCGCCAAGCCGCACCTGCTGGCCAGCCTTGGTTGCAAGGCGCCGACAATGACCGGCGATTTCGGATTGGAGGAAGGCTCCTCCCTTGAGCCTCCGGTGGCAATCCTGGCGCGGGTGGAGAACCCGACGTTTCTGCAGGTCGGCGCCTTCACCTCGATCAGCGGCGGCTACATCGGCGGGGTGCGTATCGGTCGCTACTGCGCGCTGGCACCGGACGTTCGACTAGGCGCCTATAACCACCCGACCGACTGGCTCACCTCTTCGCGGGTCGCCCACTATCCGGTGGTGCACGACTGGGACCAGTTCTGCGCCCCCGACCGGGTCGACTTCATCCGCCGCAACGTCCGCAGCTTCCCCAATAGCCGGCGGGTGACGACGCTCGGCCACGACGTCTGGATCGGCCAGGGTGCGTTCATCCGTGCCGGGGTGACGCTCGGTACCGGCTGCATCGTCGGGGCCCGCTCAGTGGTGGTCAAGGACGTTCCGCCCTACGCGGTCGTTGCCGGCATGCCCGCCACGGTCAAGCGGTACCGCTTCGATGATCGGACGATTGCCCGGCTGCTCGCGCTCGAGTGGTGGCGGTTCTCGCTCTACGACTGCTTCGATATTCCCTTCGACCGCATCGACGCCGCCCTCGACCAGCTCGAGGAGCGCATCGCGGCGGGAACCCTGACGGAATACCGGCCGGAGCTGCTCACGCCACAAGTGCTCAAGGACCGGTGCGGCGCCCATGTCTGAGCTTCTGCCGGCCGGCGCCGGCGGCGCCGGCGCCATCCTCGTCCACGCCGCCCCCTTGCCGGGCGCGGATGCGGGATCGCTCACCGCTGCAGCCGGGGTGGAGAAGACAGCAGACCCGCCGCTGCCGGAGAAGCTCGTGGAGGGCTACATCGACGCCATCAACGGCGGCAGGATCAGCGGCTGGGCGTGGTGCCGCAGCCTCCCCTCGCTCGCCGTCGAGGTGGAGATCCGGATCGCCGACCGCCTTGCCGCGGTGGCTCGGGCCGATCTGCCGCGCCCCGATCTGGCCAAGGCCGGGCTCGGCGACGGACGCCATGGTTTTTCCGTCCTGCTCGATGATCCGGTGGCCGAGGACGCGCGCGCCTCGGTCTCGGCGTTCGTCCGCTGCAGCCCGGACGGAAACCGGGCCCCGCTGATCAACCGCGCGGTGCGGCCGGCCGCGGCCGTCCCGCCGACACCACCGTCGCAACCATCCCCGGTGCCCGCACCGGAGGTACTGGGCGCCGCTCTCGACGAAAAGCTGGGACGGCTGAGCAGAAGCCTGGAGGCGCGCCTCGCCGCCGTGGCCGACGATGCGGCGGAGGAGCGCGCCGGCCTGGCGGCGGCGCTGCGCAGCCTCGGCGGGGAAATCGCGCGCACCGGCACTTCCGAGGACCTGCGGATGGTGCGCGAGGAGATCGCGGCGATTGCCGCGACGGCGGAACTGCTGCAGCTGCGTCTCGACGCGGTGCAGGCGGCCGTCACCGGCGATGCGGCGGCGCAGCCCGGCGCCCCTGCCCGCGAGAAGGCCCTCGTCGCGGTGGTGGCAGCGCTGGCCGTCGTCTCGGTCTCGGCACTTGCCCTGGGTCTCGTGGCCACCCTTTTCTGAAGCAAGGGAGGGCCGCGGCAGTCTTGCCCCGGCCCCCTTATTTTTGGAGAAGCGCCGAACGGCACGTCGGGCCCGCGCGGGGCATGCCGGTCAGGCCAGCCTCGCGTCCCGGGTCAGTCTTCGAGGAACGCGTGGCGCATGCGCTGGTGGAGCGGCTCGAGGAAGTAATCGATCGCCCGCCGCCGGCCGGTGACGATCAGCACGTCCGCCGGCATACCCGGCGACAGCGTCAACCGGTGGAAGTGCGCCAGGTCCCCGGCCGACGGGGTGATGCGGGCGAGGAAGTACTTCTGGCCGTCCCGCGGATCGCTGAGCATGTCGGCGGAGACGTAGGTGACCTCGCCGCCGATGAGCGGCGTCGTCGTCCGCTTGAACGCGCTGAGGTGAACCTGTGCCGGCAGCCCCGGATGCACCACATCGACATCCTCCGGCCGGATGCGGGCCTCGATGATGAGCGGATCGTCGACCGGAACAATATCCATCAGCGGCTGGCCGGGGCCGATGACCCCGCCCGGCGTGACCAGCCGGACGTCGGTGACGATGCCCTCCTGCGGCGAGAGGATCTCGCGGCGGTCGAGCACGTCGCGGGCAGCCCGGATGCGGTCGGCGAGGTCCGTCTCCTGCGCGCGAGCATCCTCCAGATCCCTGGCCACCTCGGCCTGCCGGCTGTCGGCGAGGTTGATGATCTCCATCTCCGAGCCGGCGATCGACTGCTGCGCTTGGCCGAGAGTGCCGCGGATCTGTCCGGTCTGACCGTTCAACTCCTCGGCATCGCGCTGCAGGCTCAGCAGCCGCGAGCGCTTCTCGTAGCCGAGGCCCAGCAGGTATCTCACCGTTCCCAGTTCGTCCTCGACCAGCGCCAGCCGCTTGGCGACGGCGGCGGCCTGCGACTGGCTGGCGCCGATCTGCTCTTTGAACTGCAGAATCCGCTTGTTGACGATGGCAACCGAGCTGTCGTAGGCGCGCCAGCGAGCGTCGAACAGGCGCTGCTGGGCGTCGATGGCTTCGGCGACGCCGGCCTCGGCGCGGCGGGAGAGCAACTCGGCGGGAAATACGATGCTCCGGCTGCCCTGCTGCTCGGCACGCAGGCGGGCAATCCGCGCCTGCAGGGTCACCTGCTGGCTGGTGAGCTGGCCGAGTTGGGCCTCGGACTGGGTCGTATCCAGCAGCGCCAGCGGCTGGCCGGCACGGACGATCTCGCCTTCCCGTACCAGCAGGGTGCGCAGGATGCCGCCTTCCAGGTGCTGCACCGTCTTGCGATGGCTGTCGACGACGACGACGCCCTCGGCATTGGCGGCGCTGTCCAGCCGGGCGAGCAGCGACCAGCCGGTGAGCCCGCCGAAGAAGGCGACGATGGTCACCAGCGCAACGGCGACGATCCGGCCCAGGCTGACCTCGCCATCATTCTCCGCGACCAGGGGAACGGCCGTCGCCGGTGGCGGCAAGGAGTTCGCCGCGGTCATGGCCGCACCTGCGCCCGCACCACGGGCAGCCGCGTCACCTTGGCGTCACCGCCTTGTGCCGGCGCCGCCCGCGCGACCAGAGTGCGCATCACCGTATCGCGGCTGCCCCACTGGTCGACGGCACCGTCGCGCAGGACCAGGATCTTGTCGGCGACCGCCATCACCGCCATGCGGTGGGCAACGACGACGACGGTCGTTCCCGACTTCTTCGCCCCGCGGATGGCCTGCATCAGCGCCTGCTCGCCGGTGCCGTCGACGTGGGCGTTGGGCTCGTCGAGGACCAGCAGCCGCGGCGCGCCGAACAGCGCCCGTGCCAGCGCGATGCGCTGGCGCTGTCCACCCGACAGCGCGAACCCGCTCTCGCCGACCTTCGTCTCGTAGCCCTGCGGCAGCCGGCCGATGAGATCGTGGACATCGGCCCGCTTGGCGGCGTCGATGACCTCGGCCGGATCGGCTTCGGCAAAGCGGGCGATGTTCTCGCGGACGGTGCCATCGAGCAGGACGGTGTTCTGCGGCAGGTAGCCGACCTGGGTGCCGAAGCTGCCGCGCTCCCAGGTGTAGACGTCGTGGCCGTCGAGGTAGATGCCGCCGGTCGTCGGCCGCCAGATGCCGACCAGCAGGCGCGCCAGGGTCGATTTGCCGGCACCCGAGGGCCCGACGATGCCCAGCACCTCGCCCTCCTCCAGCGCGAAGCGGAGTGAGCGCAGCACCGGCCGTTCGCTTCCCGGCGGCATGAACGTCACGTTGTCCACGGTGAGCGTTCCCGAGGTCGCCATGACCGGCTCGCGGTTGCGGCCGGCGCTGCCGTCCGCCAGCAGCGTGCGCAGCCGGCGCAGCGCGCACAGCGCGTTCGCCCACTGCTTCCAGCCGTCGATGAGGGCATCGAACGGGTGCAGCAGCCGGGCGGTGATGAACGATGCCGCCATCATGCTTCCCGACGACACCGCGTGGTCGACAACCAGCGTCGCACCGGTCGCCAGCATCGCCACCTGCAGCGCCATGCGCGTCGAGCGGGACGCGGCGGCCAGGGCCTTGGCCGCCTGATTGCCGATGCCGACGAGGGCGAGCGCACGGTTCTGGCCGACGCTCCAGCGGCGGACGATCGCGGCGCGCATGCCCATCGCCTCGATCACCTCGGCATTGCGGATCGCCGCGCCCACCTCGGCATGCGACTTCAGCGCCGCGTCATTGGCCCGTGCCGCCGGCCGGCGGGCGAGGAACTCGGTCGCCAGCCCCATGACGATCATCAGTACCGCCCCGCCGGAGGCGACCACGGCGTAGGCCGGATGCAGGAGGATGAGAGCCATCAGGAAGACCGGCGCGAAGGCCGCGTCGATCGGCAGCGACACCGGGCCGCCGGAGAGAAACTGGCGGAGCTCCTGCAGATCGCGCATGCCATTGGCGGCGACGGGCGAGCGCGACCGCAGCGTCTCTGCCACCGCCGCCTCCAGGGTGGGCGCGCTGAGGCGGCGCGCCACCCTCTCGCCGACGATCATGAAGACCCGCGCCCGGATGAACTCCAGCACCGCCAGATAGACCAGCCCGCACAGGACCAGGATCACCAGCAGCGCCAGCGTTTCCAGGCTGCGGCTGCCCATCACCCGGTCGTAGACCTGGATGGCAAACATCGGAACCATGAGGTGGAGGATGTTGATGAACAGCCCCAGGAAGGCAGCAAAGCCGATCCCGGCCGCGCTCTGCCGCCAGGTCGTGCGCAGAAGGTCCGCGTGATCCTTCATCGACGTCTCCGCTGCGCCACCGGCCCGCTGCAACCCGCCCGCCGCACCTACGCGGCGATGGCCCCCGCTGCCGCCGCCGGCGATTCGCCCGCGGCAGCCGGCCGACCCGGCGCCGGCTCGGCCGCATCCGCGGCCGGACGGACCGCGGCCAACGCCGTCGCCGCCGCGACCTGGGGAGCCTGCCGGCGTGCGAGCTGGCGCCGGTAGAGCGCGCGATGCTGCTCGGCGGCGTCGCGCGCCGACAGGGGCTTGCGGATGCCGCCCCGGAGCCGCTCCCACAGCTCCGGCGTGCGCAGGATCTCGACCAGCCGATCGACGAGGCTCTCGGCACTGCCGGCGCGGAAGTGGAGTCCGTCGACCCGGTTCCGCACCTTCTCGGCCATGCCGCCGATGTCGCTGCAGATGACCGGGCGGCCGTGCAGGAAGGCCTCCTGGATCACCACCGGCGAGTTTTCCCACCAGGTCGACGGCACCACGACCCAGTCGATATCACGCATCAGCGTCGGCAGGTCGGCGCTGCGGTAGCTGCCGAAGAAGCGCACCCGCCGCCCCGCCTGCTGGACCAGGCGCCTGAATTCCTGCTGGAACGGCTCGGGCTGCAGTTCGAGGTTGCCGCCGAAGACACACAGCACCGAATCAGTCCCCCACTCCTCCGCCGGCACGCGGGCGACGGCTTCCACCAGCACCTTGATACCCTTGAACTGGTTGAGCTGGCCGAAGTAGGCGAAGCGGCCGCGGCGCCCCTGACCGCGCGCCAGCGGCCGTGGCGATGCGATCTCGCCGATATCGAGGCCATTCTCCAGCAGCACCAGCTTTTCCGGCCGCAATCCCCAATCGACGAACCGGTCGATCAGGAACCGGCTCGGCGAGACGAACACGTCCGCTTCGCTCAGCAGCGTCTTGATGAACAGCTCGCGCTTGTGCAGGGCGGCGGCAGAGATGTCAGGGAAGCAGACGGCGCACTCCGCGGGGGTGGCGCGCCGGCACAGCGCGCCGGTCCGCGCCTTCACCATCTGCCCGTGGTTGTTGCAGATCGACAGGTATTCATGGAGCGTGACGACGATCGGCACCCGCGGACGCGCGCGGCGGACGGCGTGGATCGCCTCGAGACCGAAGCCGAGGAAGTGGTGGAAATGCACCACGTCGGGATCGACGTCGTCGATGAACCGGCAGAAGTCGTTCAGCAGGACATCGAGGTCGCGGTTGGACAAGCGGAAGTAATCATAGTCGTTGGCGAATATCAGCGTCTCGCGCTCTTTCTGCCGCAGGCTCAGGAACGGCGTGCCGCTATGCGGCTTAATCGGCGGGCCTACCCGCGCGAGGTAATGGCACTCGACCCCTTCCAGTTCGTTCAGCCCGTTGAAGAGGTTGTACGAAGCGACCTCCGCGCCACCGATCGAAAAAGCCGGGTGGCCGTGCGACAGCATCAGGACACGCATGGATAGGGATCTCTGCCTAAGCGATGAGGGGGGAGCCGGCGACCGCGGGCCACTTCCGCGCGAAGCCGAACTTGTCGACCAGGCGGCGCACGCGCATCGCGTAGTCCGCCGGCTCGCTGGCCTCGTCGTCGACGACGGACATCTGCAAACCGGGAATCCAATGAACCGCCCCGCCGGCCTGCTGCAGGCGCAGCCCGAAATCGCGGCTGCGCAGATCGGCGCAGACGAACGCGCGGGAGAAGCCACCCAGCGCCATGAACATCTGCTTGCGGACGATGCAGCACCGCCCGGTACCGGCCGCCACCGGCTGGGAGCCTTCCCCGTCGAGCCAGTGATGGCTGTAGCCATGATACCGATCGAACGCTTCCGCATCGCCGGCGAAGCACACGGAGTCGTCCTCGTAGAGCAGGGTCGGGCTTGCCGCCGCCACCGCGGGGTCCGCAAGCTCGGCGATCAACCGGCGCAGCCATCCCGGATCACGCGGAAAAACCGAGGGCGACAGCAGCAGCAGCAGGTCGCTGTCGGCGGCAGCGGCCCCAGCCTCCAACGCGCTGTGATAGTCGAGGGGTTCGGCGGTGAGCAGCAGCCGGCCGCCGAGGCCGTAGAACGGCGCGAAGCGGCGCAATGCCCGCGCGGTGTGATCACCACCTTCGCGGGGTGCGACGACGATGAGTTCGGCCTGGCGCACGTCCGGATCGGTCGCAAAGCGTGCGAGGTTGATGTCGAAGTCGGCCCAGCCGGCCGGCAGCGGCACAATCATCGAGACGACGGGATCGGACACCGGCCGGCCGAAATTGCCGGTCGAGGCGGCCGCCCCGGACGATGCCCCGGCGCAGACCGCCGAGACCAGGGGTGCCAGGTGGTTGCCCACGATCCGCTCGATTGCCGGATCATCGATGTTCACGCCGCCGAGAATCTGGCGCAGCAGCTCCTGGGGATCAGCCTCGCTGAAGCGGACCGGCAGGAACGCGCAGCTCTCGTCCTCCAGCACGATCTCCAGGTAATGCACCTCATCGGCTGCAACCGGCTGCGGGCGCGGCACGTAGGCGATAAAGCCGTGCTGGTGCTCCCACGGCCGGATCCATTCGGCAAACAGCGGATCCGCCGCATAACCTGAGGTCACGTCGGGGCGCGGCAGCCGCTCCCAGATCGGGTCGAGGCGCGCATAGAAATTGCGGGTGCTCTTGAGCAGCACCTTTGCGACGCTCCGGCGCGGATCCAGCAGCCAGCCGGAGAGGAAAAGGCCGCCGCCGGTGACGCACAGGGCGATGTCCTGGGCCAGCCGGACCGGAACGGTCATGGCGGAGACGGTCTCGTGTCCCGGAAACCGCGGACGGCACACCCGCTTCAACGCGCGCACGGCGTCCACCGGGCCTTGCAGCCGGCCCAGCATCTCCTTCAGATGGGCCGTCGTCTCGCCGTTCAGGACGAGGCAGTTATCGACCACGTCGAGGTGGCAGTAGGCGCCATCCGCCTTGAAGTAGACGCACCGGAGCAATCGAGGATCGACGTCGCCCGCCAGCTTCATGAAGGCGACGAAGCCCCGCGCTGTTTCCAGCAGGTCGGGACGCTCGAAGCAGGCGATCTTCGCCTGGTGCCGGTGCAGCCCGCCGGCGCGCAGGTGCAAGTCGGAGGTGCCGGCGGCGAGGTGCATTGCCCAGCCCTGCAACAACACCCCGTCGCCCTCGCTCCGCCCGACGATCTCGACGAACCCGTCGTGGCGCGAGATGGCCTCAAGGAAGCTCCGCAGCAGTCCGAGAACGCGCGGTGAGGGCGGCGTCTGCGGTGCCGCCCCGCAGAGCTGGTGCTCGACGAAATCGTAGGCCGCGGCAAGGTCGGCGTGCGCCGCCCGCAGATGCTCGAGCAGCGGCGTCGCGTCCAGTTCGACCCGCACGATCTCGGGAAGCAGCACCCGCACGCCGCTGGTGGCATGCAGAACCACCGGCAGGGTCAGGGCGCGAACGATGTTTTCCGCGCACAGCACCGCCAGCAGCTGATGGCCCCCGGCACCGCCGCCGGTTTCCCAGGACGTCGCGCGCCAGGTCCCGGTGGCTGCCTCGTCGCCCAACAGGGCGACGGCAGTGGCCGGCGGCACCTTGGACAGATGACCGACGATGAGCACCGTCCGCTGGTCGAGGACGATCGCCAGCGGCAGCGCTCCTTCGGCCACCGCCGGATCACCCACCGCCCCGTCGCCCGGGCGATCGCTGAAGATGACGCAGGAATCAGGCATCACGCGGACACAGCCTCCTCGTTTCGCAACAGGGCCGAATAGAGATCGAGATGACGTTCGAGCGTCTGATCGAGGCTCGATGGATCCGGCAAGGTTTTGACCAGCCGCCGCCACAGGCCGCGGGTGGACAGGGCGCGACGCATCACCCGAGCGAGATCGCGGGCATCGCCGGCGCGGAAGTGCAGGCCCCCCTGGCCTTCCTCGACCAGCTCCGCCATCCCGCCGATCCGCGGGCAGAGGACCGGTCGGCGATGCTGGAAAGCCTCAAGGATGACCAACGGTGCGTTCTCCCACCAGACCGAGGGCACCAGCCCCCAGTCCACCGCCGTCATCAGGGCGGGGAGTTCATCGCGGCTGTAGGCGCCCATCCAGGTGACCGCCGGTCCCGCCGCCGCCACTGCTCTCGCGACGTCGTCGCGAAACGACTGCGGCTGGAAGTTCATCCCGCCATGGATGCGCAAGGCGAAGTCGGCGCCATCGGCCGCCAAGTCCCGCGCGGCGTCGAGCGCCACCAGCACCCCCTTGTGTGGGGCGATGTTGCCGAAGAAGCCGAAGGTGATGCGCGGCCGCTGCGCCGCCGGTGCCGGCGCCGCCGCCGGCAGCCCGTTGGCGATGACCGCGATCCGCTCGGCGGCGAGCCCCCAGGCGACGTAGCGGTCGCGCAGGAACACGCTCGGTGCGACGAACCGGTCGACGTGCCGGAGCATCGCCTGCAGGTGCCGCTTGCGCGCGGCGTGCCGGGTGTGCGGGATATCCGGCAGGCAGGCGTGGCAGGCATCGGCGCTCGCCTGTCGACAGAGCTGGCCGCAACCCCGCCGCATCAGCCCCTCATTGGCGCAAATGGCGGCGTAGTCATGCAGCGTCAGGACGATGCGGGCGGCGGGCAGCACCCGCCGTACCAGCAGCACCGCCTCCAGGCCGATCCGGGAGAGATGGTGGAAGTGGACAACGTCCGGACGGAAGCTGAGCAGCACCGCGGACAGCGCCTCGGCGAAACCGGCGGTCTCGGTCTGCGCCAGCATGAACCCGTCGAAGGCGCCGACCCACAGCAGCATCTCGTCACTGGAACGGCCCAGCGCCTGCAGGCGTTGGCCGGTCTCGCCGGTGCGGTGCAGGGGACTGACGCAGCCGACGAACAGCGCGGCGCAGCCGTCGCGCTCCCGCATCGCCCGGAACAGGTCGTGGGCGACGATCTCGGTACCGCCGGGCACCAGCGCCGGATGACCGTGGCAGAGGAAAAGGACCCTGACCACGGCTAGGCCACCTTCCGGCGTGGCAGCACAGCGCAGGGCGGCGGCGCCGCGGCCGGCCGCTTCGCCGCCGTTCCGCCCACTCCCGGCACCGCCTGAAGGCGCGCAAGGAGCCGCCGGTCGAGCTCGGCGATCAGGCCGCGGCAGGCCGCCGGCGCTTCCTCGCCACCGTCGCGGCGCCAGGTGACGACCGTCGGCGCCGGCAGCCGCCAGGCGTCGAGGCCGCGCGCTCGCGCGCCAAGGCACATGGCGGCGGCGACGGACTCGGGCAGAAGCAGATCACCGGCGGCGGCGATCAGCTCGCGCGCCAACGCGCGGCCGAGCAGCAGGCATTCCGCCGGGAGGCTGGCCACCCGCGTCGGCTCGGCTGCCGGCAGATAGTCGCGCGGGAACCCGCGCAGCAGCGGCCGGAGCGCCCACCCCCCGCCGGAAGCGGCATCGCTGTCGATCTCGTAGCCGGCGCAGAGCAGCGAATGGTCGGGATGGATCACCTGGGCACCGACAATGCCGCACGGCGACCGTGCATCGAGCTGCCGCGCCAGCTCTGCCAGCCATCCGGGCGCTTCCGGCACGGCGCTGCGGCCGAGCAGACCGATCAGGCGGCCGGCGGCGAGCCCGGCGGCCAGTTCGATCATGCGCCCGAACGGCGGCCGGCCGGCGAACACGACGGCGCGCGACGGAACGCCGTATCCGGCGTGCAGCGCAGTCAGCATCTGCACCGCCGCCGTGGCGTGGCCAATGTCCTCGATGAGATAGAGGAACTCCGTTCTGTCGAGCGTCGGATCGGCGGCCAGCACGCCCATCCGGCAGCGGAGCAGCTCCGCTTCCGGGCAGAACGGGATCAGCACGCTGACCTTCGGGTGGGCGGGCCGGCAGCCGATATCCACCACCTCGCCGACGGCGGCCGCTTGCCAGCGGGCGCGGACAAGGTCGTGGAAGACCGGCTCGATGGCCGACAGTACCCGGTCGTCTGCACCGTCGCCGGGAAGCGCCGCCAGCAGCGCGCCCTGGGCCTGGACGGGCGATAGCGCCGCCGGGCCTTCGCCGAGAGCGATGCGGGCGCCGGAGCCGAGCCGGAGCGCAAGGGAAACCGGCGCCGTCGTCGGAGCACGGTCGGTGAGACGGAAGAGGAAGCCGTCGCCCGCGGCGTTGCCGGGGTTTCGCCGGGTGAAGCGTGCCAGCGCGGCCATCGGGACCGCCCGGCGGACGCCGCGGCGTTCGACCTCGATCTGCTCCGCCAGCCCGTGGGGATCGGCGAGGCGGCCGACAACCAGCACGGCGCTGTCGGTCGCCAGCACGAGATCGGCCGCGGCGTCGATCCCGGATCCGCCACCGCCGGGTCCCGATGCCTGGAGTTCGCGGCACAGCGCCGCTGCCGGCCGGCCGCCAACGCTGCCGTCGCACAGACGGTCGAGGATGAAGCGGCGATGCTCCGCCCGCGCGCTCGCCGCGGCGGCCAGCCAGGCGTCGGCGAAAGGCAGAGCCGCCCCGGCCCCGCCCGCGATCCGCCGGACCAGGCCGCCCTCGCCGAAAATAAGGACGGTCCCGGCGCCGGCGGCGGTCGCTGCCGGAAGGATGAGGGCGACCGTCGCCCGGCCGGGCCTGGTATCGCCACTGGGCAGGTACCCGGGCTGCGTCGCCACCCGCGCCACGACGTCGCTGCCGATCAGGACGGCGCTGAGGTGCTCGCCGAGCCCCTCCGGCACCCCGGTTTCACAGAGGACGAGGCCGGACGGCAGCCGGCAGCGGGCCACCATCCTGCCGGCGGCGGCGACGGTTTCCGGCAGCAACGCCCGCAACGCTGCCCCGAACGCGGGGTCCTGCTGCAGGTGGAACAGCGGACCGCAGACTTCCGCGAGGAAGCGGAGCAGCCGTCCGCGTTCCCTGCCCGCCAGGCCACCGGCGAGCAGCGGTGCATCGAACCCGGCGGCGTGCTGCCACGCCTCGGCCTCGCAAACCAGCCGGGCGACCGGTCGGCCGTCGCGGCCGGCGATCTCGATCGGCGCCGATCCGGCCCGCTGCCCGCCGCGAGCCGCAAGGATATTGCGGAACCGCCCGGCAGGGAGCGGCAGGCGGACCAGAGCGTGCGGAGCCCCGACGCGGGCGCCGGCGATGCGGACGCTCAGGCAGGCCGACCGCGGCGCCGCCGCGCCCTCCCAAACCAGCAGCAGCGTCCGCTCGCTCACCGGCTGCACGGCGAGCGGTGCGGCAACGGATAAAGTCATCGCAGTTGGTCCCCCTTGCCGGCACCGTGGTTCTCGGCATCGCATCGGTGCGGGGCTGCAGCCGTCCTCACGGCGAGGCGACAGCCCCGGCGCGCACTACGAGACGTGGAAGTACTTGCTGGGATCGGCCTGAACGTCTTCGGCAGAGACACCGACCAGCGTCAGCGTATCGCCGTTGCCGAAGTCGATGACGGCATTGCCGCCGTCGTCGCCGATCATGTCGCCGAGATCGTCCGCCGAGGAGACGCCTGAGCCGTTGATGTTGCGGGCGATCTGGATCAGGTCGCCGTCCTCGAAGTCGAGGATCACGTCATTGCCGCCGCCGCCGCTGAACACGAACAGGTCCTGCCCGGCGCCGCCGGTCAGCTCGTTGTCCCCGGCACCGCCCGAGAGGGTGTCGTTGCCGGCGCCGCCGAAGAGCCGGTCGTCGCCGGCACCGCCACTCAGTACGTCGTCGCCGTCACCGGCATCGAGCAGATCGTCGCCGCCGCCCGCCGCGATCGTGTCGTTGCCGACACCGCCGTAGAGGCGGTCGTCGCCGTCACCGCCGCTCAACGCATCGTTGCCGATGCCGCCGTCGACGAGATCATCGCCGCTGCCACCGGCCAGCACGTCGTTGCCGGCTCCGCCGTAGACGAGATCATCGCCGCTGCCGCCGTCGGCGCTGTCGTCGCCGGCTCCGCCATCGACGAGATCGTTGCCCGCGCCGCCATCGAGGACGTCGTTGCCGGCGCCGCCGTAGAGACTGTCGGTGCCGGCTCCGCCGAACAGCGCGTCATTGCCGACGCCGCCGTCGACGAGGTCGTTGCCGGTGCCACCGAAGAGGGTATCGTCGCCGGTGCTGCCGTAGAGAAGATCGTTGCCGGCACCACCGAACAGCAGGTCGTTGCCGAGACCCCCGGCAAGCTGGTCCTGCCCGTCCCCGCCGAACAGCACGTCGTTGCCGACGCCGCCGTCGAGGACGTCGTCGCCGCTGCCACCGTCGAGCAGGTCGTCGCCCGAGCCGCCGCGCAGCACATCGCCGCCGGCACCACCGAACAGGCTGTCCGCATCCGAGCCGCCGTCGAGGCTATCGTTGCCGTCGCCACCGGCGAGCAGATCCCGGCCGCTGCCGCCGCTCAGCACATCGTTGCCGCTGCCGCCCAGCAGGAAGTCGGCGCCGGAGCCGCCGTCGAGGGTATCGTCGCCGGTCTCTCCGAGTAGCGCGTCGTCGCCCGAGCCGCCGGAGATCTGGTCGTCGCCAGCGCCGCCGAAGACCGCGTCGTTGCCGCTGCCGCCCAGGAATTGCTCGGCGGCGGCTGTTCCCATGATGATATCGTCGTAGGCTATGCCTGGAATAGTCGACATGAACAATTACCTTTAGTGCCGGCTACGGCAAGTTCTACCGTTAATATCCCCCGTCGGGACGGAATATACAGCCGACGATCAGCCATATACCAAATATTTATTTACACAGATACCGTCGTTAACTTAGTCCGGTAAACGACGAAATTATCGGATATTTCTGCGGTACCGGGCAAAAAGCACGAGCCGCGGCCGCCGGGCGCTGGGCAGGGAAGACAAGGGGGCATCGCACGGCGACGTGCCGCAGTGCTTCCGCACCGCC
Organism: Rhodospirillales bacterium; assembly: GCA_016793875.1. GTDB lineage: Bacteria > Pseudomonadota > Alphaproteobacteria > Rhodospirillales > Defluviicoccaceae > Defluviicoccus. The sequence continues at coordinate 17,090 of JAEULG010000039.1, forward strand.
TGCCGCCAAATGCCGGATGAAGCCTTCGTTCCGGCCCGGAGCCGGCGGCTCCCATAAGCCTCTCCTCGGCGTCCGCATCCCGGGCGGCCCACGACCCTGCTCCGTGAAACCTTGATAATTCTTGGGGAGGCGCTCATCGCGGCCCGGGAGAAGCCCAGGTTCGGCCGGCTTGCAGAGCCCGCTACAAGAACATTTTTCCGGTTCCCGCAGATTCCCCCCGGGGAAAGGGCAGGTTCCGCGATGTTCCGGCCTCAAGCGCAGCGAATGGCGAAGGGGCCATTTGCGCATCTGGCTGATTTTGTTGAAGACCCAATGGTCGGAGTGAGAGGATTCGAACCTCCGACCCCTGCCTCCCGAAGACAGTGCTCTACCAGGCTGAGCTACACTCCGCTGGGTCGTGGCGGGCTGTATACAGGCCGACGCCGCCCCGGGCAAGGCCGGTGGTGACGCCAAGCATTACCTTGTTCAGTAGGCGCGCTCGATGCAGAAGTCGATCACCTCGGTCAGCGCCCGCTTCTCCGCGCCGTCGGCAAAGCCGGCGATCGCCCGCGCGGCGCGATCGCCGTAAAGGCGCGCCCGCTCGACACTGTCGGTCAGCGCCCGGTGGGCCTCCAGGATGGCGACGGCACGGTCGAAATCGTCATCCTGCTGGTCGAGATCCTCGATAGTGCGGCGCCAGAAGCTGCGCTCGAGATCGTCGCCGCGGCCGATTGCCAGCACGATCGGCAAGGTCATCTTGCCCTCGCGGAAGTCGTCGCCGATGGTCTTGCCGAGGGTCGCCTGTTTGGCCGAATAGTCGAGGACGTCGTCGATGAGCTGGAAGGCAATGCCGAGATTCATACCGTACGCCTCCAGCGCATCCGCCTCGCTGCGCGGCCGGTCGGCGACGACCGCCCCGATGCGGCACGCGGCGGCGAACAACTGCGCCGTCTTAGCCCGGATGACGTCGAGGTAGGCGCCCTCGTCGGTCTCGATGTCGCCGGTGGTGATCAGCTGCATCACCTCGCCCTCGGCGATCACCGAGGAGGCGCGCGACAGGATGGCGAGAACCTCCAGAGAGCCGTCCTCGACCATCAGCTCGAAGGCGCGGCTGAACAGGAAATCGCCGACCAAAACGCTCGGCTTGTTGCCCCAGACGGCATTTGCCGAGGCCAGACCGCGGCGCAACGACGAATCGTCGACGACGTCATCGTGCAGCAGGGTCGCCGTATGGATAAACTCGACGCAGGTGGCGAGCCCGAGATGCCGGCCCCCGTGGTAGCCGCACAGCCGGGCTGCCGCAAGCGTCAGCATCGGGCGCAACCGCTTGCCGCCGGCGGCGACCACATGCCCCGCCAGTTGCGGAATAAGCGGCACCGGGCTCTGCATCCGGTCCATAATCAAGCCATTAACCGCCAGCAGATCTTCTCGCACCAGGGCAGTCAGGGCGTCGAGCGATGGCTTCCGTTCGAAATCCGCGTCAATGCTCACGGCCACGCCCACGCACACTCCCTCCCATCAGTCCTCACCGGCCGCTTGACGGCTGCTCCTCGACGGCCGAGCATAAGAATCACCGGCACGCGGGGTCAAGTCCGCCGCCGTGGTAGCGTGCCGGAAAAGCACGCCATGATCAGCACTTCCTTGCCGGGCGAGGCATGATCGAACTGATCCGCAGCGACGATCCGGTGTTGGTCTCCTGGCTGGACGCGCAATTGCGCGCGACCGGCAT